>JBKGHK010000857.1:0-3905 GCA_046520375.1 Pyxidicoccus sp. 3LFB2 | reverse complement strand
GGCGGAGGCCTGCGCGGTCGCGCTCGAGCGGGCCCTGCTCCAGGAGCGGCTGCTGGGGGAGCGGCGGCTGCTCGACGCGGTGCTCGCGCAGGCGCCCGTGGGCGTCACCGTGGCGGAGGCGCCCAGCAGCCGCATCGTCCTCTACAACGCCGCCGCCGAGCGCATCCTGGGCCACCCCAGCATCCCCTCCACGAGGGTGGAGCACTACGCGAGCTACGGCGGAGTCCACGCCGATGGCACCCCCCTGGCCGCCGAGGAGTACCCCACCGCGCGCGCCTTCCTCCATGGCGAGCACGTGCAGAACGAGCTGATGCACTACCGGCGCGGCGACGGCCGGGACACGCTCCTGGAGATCAGCGCGGTGCCCGTGCGAAGCCCCGACGGTGCCATCACCGCGGCCGTCTGCGTGTTCTCCGACGTGTCCGCGCGCCAGAACGCGGAGCAGGCCCTGCGCGCAAGCGAGGAGCGCTACCGGCAGATCTTCGACGCGGCGCCCCAGGTCATCTGGACGAACCAGCCGGACGGCAGCAACTCCGTGTTCAACTCGGGCTGGTACGAGCTGACCGGCCAGACGCGCGAGGAGGCCGCGTCCTACGGCTGGCTCAAGGCGCTCCATCCGGAGGACCGGGAGCGGCTGCGGGCCGGGCGCGAGGAAGCCATCCGCAAGGGCGTGGCCTATGCCATCGAGTTCCGCGCGAAGGATGCGCGCGGAGGCTACCGGTGGCTCGTGGGACGCGTCGTGCCCCTGCGGGGGGCGACTGGAGAAATCGAGGGGTGGCTGGGCGCGGCCATCGACATCCACGAGCGCAGGCGGGCGGAAACCGTGCAGCGCTTCCTCGCGGAGGCGAGCGCGGTGCTGTCCCGGGCGCTCGACGAGCGCGAGGTGCTGGAGCAGGCCACCCGGCTGGTCGTCCCCGAGCTGGCGGAGTGGTGCGTCGTGGACCTCAACACCGCGGGCGGACTGGAGCGCGTCGCGGTGTTCCACCGGGACCCGGCCGCCGCCCCGCACGTCGAGGTCATCAAGCGCCATCGCCCCCGTCAGGGCGGGCCCAGCCCCGTGCTCACGGCCTTCCGCACCGGAGAGGCGCGGCTCATCACGCACTTCTCGGATGCGGAGCAGGAAGCCAGCGTGGAGTCCGAGGAGCACCTGGCCGCGATGCGCGCACTGGCTCCGCGGACGCTGCTGGTGGTGCCGCTGGTGGCCCGGGAGCGGGTGCTCGGGACGCTCACGCTCCTGGCCGGCGCGGGCCGCGAGCCCTACACGCAGGACGACCTGATGCTGGCGCAGGACCTCGCCCGCCGCTGCGCGCTGGCGATAGAGAACACCCGGCTGCTCACGTCGCTGCAGCGGGCCCTGCGCACGCGGGACGACTTCCTGTCCTCGGTGGCCCACGACCTGCGCAATCCATTGACGGTCATCAAGATGCGCGCGGCGCTCCTGTCCGCCGAGGTGGCCCGGCGAGGGAACATCGTGCCCGAGCGGCTCACGTCCGCGGCAGAGCGCATCCTGCTGGCCTCGGATGAGATGGGCTCGATGATTGAGAGCCTCGTCGACCTGATGCGCGGCGAGACGGGGCAGCGCCCGAACCTGCGGCGCACGCAGGTGGACATGGGCGCGCTCACGCGAGACGTCGTCGCGGACCAGCAGCAGGGCCCGCGGCGCCACCAGGTGCAGCTCCAGACGCCCGAGGCGCCCGTCTCCGCGCCCGTGGACGAGGTGCGCGTGCGGCGCATCGTCCGCAACCTCCTCACCAACGCGGTGAAGTACAGCCCCGAGGGGACCCGCATCGACGTGAGCGTCCAGCAGCGCGAGGTGGCGGGAGCCGGCTGGGCCGTCGTCGAGGTGAAGGACCATGGGCTGGGCATCCCCGCGCGGGATTTGCCCCACCTGTTCGAGCGCTTCTTCCGGGGAGAGAATGTCGTCGGACGCATTCCCGGGACGGGGCTGGGCCTGTTCGGCTCACGCCAGCTCGCGGAGCAGCATGGAGGCCGCATCGAGGTGGCGAGCGTGGAGGGCGAGGGCAGCACCTTCTCGCTCTGGCTGCCCCAGCTGCCACCCGCCACCGGGGAGGCGCAGTCCTCATGACATCCCTTCCAGAAGCGGGAGAGCCGGCCTGGGTCCTGGCCGTGGACGATGACCCCCGGGTGCTCGAGGCCATCCAGCTGGTGCTGGAGACGCTGGGCGGGCTGCGGGTGTGCCTGGCCGGCGATGTGGCGTCCGCCGAGGACTGCCTGGCGCGAATCCGGCCCGCCGTCGTGGTGCTCGACCTGCGCCTGCCCGGCTCGGAGGTGAAGGGTTTTGTCTCACGGGTGCGCGGGGAGGGTGGCGCGCGGACGCCGCTGCTCGTCATCTCGGCGGATGAGCGGGGGGCGGCCCGGGCCGCGGAGCTGGGTGCCTATGACTTCCTGGCCAAGCCCTTCGGCCCCGACGAGCTCCTCGGCTGCGTGCGGAAGGGACTGGAGCTCGCAAGGCAGGGCGGCACGAGGCCGTAGCCGGCTCCCACGGGGGCGTCTAGATTCGCCGCGAGGCACGAGGGCCGGGCGGGTGCCGCGTTCAGCACGAGGGGACCGAGGGAATGGCGGCCGAAGGTAACGAGCAGGAGCTGCGCGAAGCCATCCGCAAGCTGGAGGCGACTGTCGCGGCGCTGGAAGCGCGCCTGTCCCGGCTGGAGACCCTCGGCGTCCGGACGGAGGCCCCGCCTCCTGTTTCCGCCCCCCTCCCCGGTGCCCCCCTGCCGCAGCCCCCGCCCGCTCCGGCGCAGCGCGATTTGGAGGCCCACCTCGGCACGTACTGGCTGAGCCGGCTGGGCATCGTCGCGCTCATCATCGGCATCGCGTACCTCATCACCTACCGCTTCGGTGAGCTGGGCATGCTCGCGCGCGTGGTGGCCGGGTACATGCTGAGCGCGGGCCTGGGGGCGTTCGGCTTGTGGCTGTCGCGGCGGCACGAGCTGTTCGGGCGCATCGTCTTCGGCGGCGGGCTGGCGCTGGCCTACTTCGTCACCTATGCGCTGCACTTCCTGCCCTCGGTGCGCGTCATCGAGAGTCAGGCGCTCGCGCTGGTGCTGCTCGCGCTGCTCGTCATCGGCATCGTGGTCATCGCGCACCGGATGCAGTCGGAGACGGTGGCCGGCATCGCCCTCTTCCTCGGACTGCACACGGGGATGCTGAGCGAAATCACCACCTTCACGCTGTTCTCCACCACGCTGCTCGCCGCGGGCGCCCTCTTCTTCCTGGTGAAGAACCGCTGGGTGGTGGTGCCGCTGTCCAGCCTGGTGGCGGTGTACTCGACGCACATCGTCTGGGCGCTGCGCGACGATGGCGTGGCCCCCGGGGCGCCGGAGCGGGAGCGGCTGCTGCTGAGCCTGGGCTTCATCGTCCTCTACTTCCTGCTGTTCTCCGTGGCGCTGCTCGCCCGCCCGCGTGAGCTGTCCATGCGCGCGTGCCTCACCTTCGCGCTGCTCAACTGGGTGGGGCTCGCGCTGCTCGGCGGCTACGAGGTGGCGCGGTGGAGCGAGAGCCACCTCTTCACCTTCTTCGTGACGCTGGCGCTCGCGCAGGGGCATGGCGCCGCGGCGGCCGCGCGAGGCATGCCCCGGCGCCTCTCCACGCGTACCTCTCGCTCACCGCCATCACCTTCGCGCTGGCGATGCCCACCCGGCACGAGGACGCGACGCTGGTGGTCTCCTGGGCCGTGACGGGCCTGGCCACCGGGCTGGCCGCGCGGGGCGCCCAGTCGCCCGTGCTGCGCTGGGTGGGCGTGCTCATCCTCTTCACCGCGCTGGGCACGTGCGAGGTGCTCACGCCGGACCACACGCTCCTGTTCGCGGCGCTCTTCCTCTGCTTCGTCTTCGTGGAGCGCGCCGGCACCCTGCCGTGGCCGGGCACGACGCGGCCCCAGCCCC
>JBKGHK010000856.1:0-3906 GCA_046520375.1 Pyxidicoccus sp. 3LFB2 | reverse complement strand
CGCGTCAGCACCGCGAAGCCCTGTCCCAGCACGTCGTCCAGCAGGGCGGTACTTCCGTCCGGTAGCGCCACGCGCGGCTGCGGGAAGCAGGTGCCCTCCGGGGCGTCCTTCTTCGCGCGGCGGCCATGGGCGAGGAAGCCCCGCACCAGCGGCAGCTCCGGCTTCATCTTGTACAGGCGGATGAAGTCCCCGGTGACGGGCAGGTGGTAGAGCACCTGGATGAGCGCGTTGCGGGCGCGGGCCACGAACCGGCCGCCCGACATCATCACCCGGCCCATGGCGTCCGAGCCGCGGATGAGCTCCTCCACGTGCGCGCGCCGCTCCTGCTCGTAGGTGTCCAGCAGCGACACGTCCGCCTCGCCCGCGAGCACCAGGGCCAGCTTCCACGACAGGTTCGCCCCGTCCCGCAGGCCCGCGCACAGCCCCTGCCCCAGGAAGGGCGGCATCAGGTGCGCCGCGTCTCCGAGGAGGAAGGCCCGGCCCACCCGCCACTTCTCCGTGAGGCGGCTGTGGTACGAGTACACATTGACGGAACGCACGTTCACCGTGGCCGGGTCCACGTAGTGCGCGATGAGGCCGCGCACGAACTCGGGCCGGCGCGCGGCCTCCAGGTCCTGGTCCGCCGGGAGGACGAAGTCCAGGCGCAGCTCTTCCGGCGCCGTGCGGGTGATGAAGCCCCGGCGCACGGGGCCGCAGAGGTAGGCCGTGAAGTCCGGCTCCGGAGAGGCCGTCGTCGCGGTGATGGCGACCGAGTGCTCCAGCGCCGTCGTTCCCTGGAGCTTCAGTCCCAGCTGTCGGCGGATGCTGCTGTGCGCGCCGTCGCAGGCCAGCAGATAGCGGGCCCGCACCGTGAACGTGTGGCCGCTCGCGCCCACCTTCACCCGCGCCGTGACGCCTTCGTCGTCCTGCACGAAGGACTCCACCTCGTGGCCGCGCAACAGGCGCACGTGCGGGAAGCGCTCCATCCCCTTGTGGAGCGCCGCCTCCATCCGTGGCTGCTGGAAGAACGCGCCGACGGCGTGGCCGAAGGGCCTGTCCACCTTCGCGAAGTCCACCTCCGCCAGGGAGCTCAGCTCGTCGTCCAGGTACTGGAGGCGCCGGCACGGGAGGAAGCCCGGATACAAGTCTCCGACGAGGCCCACCGACTGGAAGATGCGCTGCGCCTCGTCGTCCGTGCTGAAGGCGCGGGCCTGGCCGTGGGGCGCCGCTTCACGCTCGATGACGAGCGTGCGCACCCCCAGCTGCCCCAGGAGGTTCGCCGCCATCGCTCCGACAGGCCCCCCTCCGACGATGACGACGTCCACTGACTCTGCTGCCATGGCTGTTTCCCCCTGAGGGTCTACCCCGTGGGACTGCGTCGAGCGCCCCCTCGGAAATCGACCCGGATTCCGACCTCACCGAGGCGTGCCGCCACGGGCGTTCACCCGTCCGGCCACTCCACGGTGCCGCCGCTGCGCTCCGGCCCTGTGTTGGATTGTACGCACCGGGGGCCACTCCTTGGCTGGATGTGTCCTGCCCCCGTCAGAGCTCGAAGCGCCCGCTGCCCGTGGAGCGGCGCGGGTGACGGGGCACACGGGAGATTCTGCGGGAGCTTCAAGATTGCGCCATGACGCGACGAGCCCGTGGCGACTGCGGCGGTGAGCGGGGAGATGTGAGGAAGGCGAGGCCTCGTCCGCTCGCCAGGTAACAGCTCCTCTGAGACGAGGGAGGGCCTTGTCGGGAACCCGCCAGTGACGCCGTGCACCGACGCGGGGCGTCGTGATTTCCGTGGCTGACGGTTGTTGGATGCGGAGTCGAAGGTCCTCAAGGAGCAGACAGATGGAATGGCTCGAATTTCCGCGTTGGTCCCCTGAAGTGGAGCGGCAGCTGGCGATGCAGGCCGCGCGACTGGGTGCGGCCATGAGCAGCGGAGCCCTCGCGGCTCGCAAGCCTGGCGTCAGCGCCACCGTGGCCGCGGCGTACCGGCTGAACACGATGCTGCGCTCGTATCCGCGCACCAATCCCTGGGGCCACCCCGCCTCCGAGTGCTGAGCGCCTTGCGCCTCGTGGCCCGGCCCGTCCGCTGCTGACGGCGCCAGGGCGCGATGGGCGCACGCCCTGCACGGGAGACCGCGACGAGGCCCCTCCCCGGCCCTCTTCCGAGGGACAGGAGCGCGGCCCCCGGTCTCCACTTTGACTCCAGAATCAGGCTTCCCGCGTCAGCCGTTGGCGCGCTGGCGAAGCACGGTGCGTTCAACCTTGCCCATGGCATTGCGGGGCAGTGCGTCCACCCAGGTGAAGCGCGCGGGCGTCTTGAAGCCCGCGAGCGACTGGCGGCACCAGGACTCCAGCGCTTCGGCGTCAGGCGTCGGCTGGCCGGCGCGCGGCGCGAGGAAGGCCACGGGCACCTCGCCCCAGCGGGCGTCGGGCAGGCCCACCACGGCGACCTCCTGCACCGAGGGGTGGTTGGCGAGCACCGCCTCCACCTCCGCGGGGTAGATGTTCTCGCCGCCGCGCACGATGAGGTCCGTGCGGCGGGAGAGCACCGTGAGGCGCCCCCGTGCGTCGAGCACGCCCAGGTCCTTCGTGCGCAGCCAGCCGTCTCGCAGCGCCTCGCGCGTGGCGTCCGGACGTTGCCAGTAGCCCGCCATCACCGTGGGGCCTCGGACCTCGATGTCGCCCTCCTCGCCCGGGGCCTTCAGCGCGCCGTCGCCACCGACGATGCGGACCTCCACGCCCGGCAGCGGCGGCCCCGCGGTGCGGCCGTCGGCTTCGCTGGGACGCTCGGTGGTAACTTGGGAGCACGCCTCCGTGAGGCCGTAGGTCTGGAGTGCCAGCATCCCCGCCGCACAGGCACGCTTCAGCAGCGGCACCGGCACCGGCCCTCCGCCGATGAGCGCCAGTCGGAAGGTCTGCGGCACGGGGCTGTCACGGCGCGCGTCGAGGACCCGCTCCAGCGTGGTGGCGACGAGGCTGGCGTGGGAGACGCCCTCTGCGTCGATGGCCCGGTTGACCGCGTCCGCGTCGAAGCGGTCATGCAGGACGAGGCAGCCGCCTTCGTAGGCGGTGCGGGTGAGCATGGCGAGGCCGCCGACGTGGAACAGCGGCAGCGTGCCCAACCAGCGCGGC
This sequence comes from Pyxidicoccus sp. 3LFB2, assembly GCA_046520375.1. Classification (GTDB taxonomy): domain Bacteria; phylum Myxococcota; class Myxococcia; order Myxococcales; family Myxococcaceae; genus Myxococcus. The sequence continues at coordinate 798 of JBKGHK010000856.1, read as the reverse complement.
GCGGGGTGCGGGCCCAGGTTGGCCGCGGAGGCACGGCTCGACGCGCGGAAGTTGCCCTCCGTCAGCACCGCGCCCTTGGGGCGCCCCGTCGTCCCGCTGGTGAAGAGGACCACGCGGGGCGCAGCCGCGAAGAGCGGTGTGCATGTGAGGGACGGTGTTCCGGAGGCGTCGACGAAGGGTTCCAGGGGCCGGGCGCCGGGGAGCCGGTCCACCAGCGCGCCCAGGGCCAGCGTGAGGCGCGGGGCCACGTCCTCCACCAGCGGCGCCAGCTCCGCGCGCGTGAGGCGTGCGTTGAGCGGCGCCAGCACCGCCCCCAGTCGCCCCACGGCCCAGAAGAGCGCCACGCACGCCGCGTGGTTCGTCGCCAGCAGTGTGACCCGGTCCCCTGCTCCGACTCCTTCGGACTCCAGGGCCCTCACCCAGCGGCCCACGTCCGCGTCCAGCGCACGGTACGTCCAGGCGCGGCCGGCGAACGTGAGGGCCTCCGCGTCCGGATGCCTCAGCGCCCCTTCACGGATGGGACAGGCCCAGCGGGGGCCAGGAGGAGCACCAGCGTCGCCTGTCTTGGGGTCCGTCATCCCACCGCCTCGAAGTTCGTGGGCCGGGCACGCCTGCTTCCAACACCCGGCCCGGGCAGGAGGTCATCCCAGCATGTCGGGCGTCAGCCCCAGCCCCGAGGCCTGCGGCAGCCGGATGTTGCCCTGCACCGGCCGGTACGGGTGCGACTCGGGCTCCTTCGTGAAGAGGCGCCCCACCGCGAGCCCCGAGGCCAGCGCGCCCGAGGGCAGCGCCGCCGCG
>JBKGHK010000855.1:0-3916 GCA_046520375.1 Pyxidicoccus sp. 3LFB2 | reverse complement strand
CGCCGTCCGCCAGCGGCGCGACGTCCAGCACCACCTCCGGCAGGGACTCACGAATGCCCTTCGCCATGGCCTCGGCGGCCTGGGCGGCGGTCAGCGTGCCCTTGAATTCCTGGGGTGCGACGAGCCAGCGGGGGGAAATCACGGCGAGAGTACCGGGGCCTTTCGGGGGGCGTCCGACGTAGGGGCGGCCGGCGGAGCGGGGCGCACCGTCCAGCCCGCCTTCCGGCAGGGCCAGGGCCTCGCACCGCTCCTCCGGTCCGAGCTGCACGCAGCGCTCGTCCGAGCGGCAGCGGCCCCGACAGGGCAGGGGCAGGCAGTAGCCCGTCTCCCCGTCACAGGCGGTGCCCACCGGACAGGAGGCGTAGCACCCGCCCGCGGCACGCTGCGCGGCGGCGGCACCCATGGCGATGCCGGTGTTGAAGAGCGCGCTGGCGACGGCACCATCCGCACTCCGGCAAGCGCACAGGACGCCGACCACCGCCATCGCCACGATGAGCCACCGACGCTTCCCTGCCGCGCTCATCGTCCTTCGTTCTCCTGCCGGGGCACGCTCTCCGGTGTATCACTCCCCCGCGCGTCCGGATCCGCGGTTCGACACACTCCTGATACAGGTATTCTGGAGTTGCTGTATTGCCTGGAGTCCGAGGGCGGCGGCCTGGGTCATTCGTGCCCGCACCCCGAGTCAGGCCTGCTCTCCCCGCGCGGCCCTCACGCACTGCTCGTCCAGGAGACCGCGGCGCCTTCAGGGCGACGGCGATGTCAGTCCTCCTCCGGAGGCGTGGAGGCCCAGGCCTCGGCGTGCCACTCCAGCAGCGGGCGCGGCGCCTTCAGCGCGGGCGCCACGCGCTCGGAGATGCGCTCCAGCCGCTCCAGCAGCGCGCCCACCGTCTCCGCCGGCTGGCGCGCGGGGCCTCGGATGCGCTGGCAGAAGAACGTACGGCAGCCGAAGGGCCGGTCCGCGTACACCGTGCAGCGCTTGCCCGCCGAGTCCAGGTAGGGACAGCCCCCGTCCTCGCGAGGGGGCGGCAGCGGGCGGCCCTTGGACAGCAGCTCCCACTCGGGCTGCCAGAGCCAGGGCTGGCGGCCGGTGGTGGCAAGCTGGCAGCACTCCCCACTGGCCGGGCAGGAGAAGGGCGCGTACGCCGCGTCGGCCTGGCGGTAGACGGTGCGCACCTCCTTCAGCGCGCGCTCCTTCTCCCGGGTGCCTCCGGCGGGTGCGTCGTCGTCCTGTTCGTCCCAGTCCCGCGTCCGCATGTCGGCGGCCTCAGAGCACGCGGAGCACGAAGCACTTGAGGTAGCGCGTCTCGCGCAGGTTGAGCAGCACCGGGTGGTCCCGGCCCGCGCCGCGCCGCTCGATGATTTGCACCCGCCGCTTCGCGTCCGCCGCCGCCGAGGCGAGCATGTCCTCGAAGGCCTGCTCATCCACGTGGTACGTGCAGCTCGCGCTGATGAGGATGCCGCCGGGCCGCAACAGCTGCAGGGCGCGCAGGTTGATTTCCTTGTACCCGCGCAGCGCGGCGGCGATGGCGTCCTTGTTCTTCGCGAAGGACGGCGGGTCCAGGACGATGGTGTCGAAGTGCTTGCCGTCGTCCACCGCGTCGCGGAGGAAATCGAAGGCGTTGGCCACCACCACGTCCAGATTGCTCAGCTTGTTGGCGGCGGCGTTCTCACGCAGCTGCGCCGCCGCGGTTTCGGAGATTTCAATCGCCGTCACCGTCTTCGCCCGCGTGGCGAGCTGCAGCGCGAAGCCGCCCACGTACGAGAAGCAGTCCAGCGCCTCGCCATGGGCGTAGTGCGCCGCCATGACGTGGTTCTCCCGCTGGTCCAGGAAGGCGCCCGTCTTCTGGCCCTCGAGCAGGTCCGCGCGCATGCGCACCAGGCCCTCGTCGAAGGACACCGGGCCGGGGGCCTCGCCGCGCAAGAGGCCCTTCTCCGGGGTGAGCCCCTCCAGGTTGCGCACGCCCACGTCCGAGCGGTTGATGATGCCCTTCGGGTGGAACTGCGCCTCCAGCAGGTCCACGATGAGCGCCTTGCGCTGCTCCGTGGCGGGCACGAGGAACTGGACGCTCAGGTAGTCGCCGTAGCGGTCCACCACGAGGCCCGGAATCCCGTCCGCCTCGCCGTGGACGAGGCGGTACGTCTTCTCGCCCGGCAGCGCGCGGCGGCGCAGCTCGTCCGCGGCCAGGAGGCGCTGGCGGAAGAAGTCCTCGTCCACCGCCACGTCCTCGAAGGTCAGCCAGCGCAGCGAAATCTTGGACTGCTTCGAATAGAAGGCCTTGCCCAGGAACCAGCCCCGGCTGTCGGTGACGCGCACCACCTCGCCCCCGGCGAGGGCGGGGTCTCCGTTGAGGTCCGCGCGGTAGATCCACGGGTGGCCTGCCTGCCAGCGCTCGACGCCACGGCGGACCAGGGACACCTGGGGGAGGCCGTCGGGAGCGATGTCCGGCGTGGTGCGGTCCGGGGCGGGCTTCTCGGGACGGCCCTGCGGGCGGCCGCGGCCCTGGGACGGGGAGGAAGGCCTCCCACCGCCCTGGGACGGGGAGGTGGGCCTCCCACCACGGTGGGAATTCGGGGGCTTGGAGGAGGTGGGCATGGCGTTCGCGGCGTATACTCGCAACCCGCGTGAGATACGAGTTGCTCCTCCAGACAATGACGCCGGGCACGCCCTACGAGGCGGCGCGGGTGGATGCCCTCCTTGCTGAGCGACGGGTGGCCGCCCGTCCGGACGGGGTGCGCGTATGGCACCTGCGCAACGGCGATGTGGAGGTGGGCGACCTGCGCGAGGGCGGCCAGGTGGTGGCCACCGAGCTGCGCGTGCCGCTGTCCGACCGGCCGGACCTCATGCGCGAGGTGGTGGAGGAGGCGGCGGCCCTGGGCGAGGCGGCGGGGGTCCGACTGGTGGACCCGCAGCTCGGCCGCTCGCTGGGCGCGAAGGACGATGGCGTCGTGGTGGAGCAGTACCTGCGCACCGTGCGCTACGCGGCGGACGTGGCGGGCCTGCCCGAGGCGATGAGCGCGGGGAGCTACGCGTCGCTGTCCCAGGAGTCGAAGGGGTTCCAGCCCTCGGGGCGCTTCTTCCTCATCGCCATCGCCGTCTTCTTCTTCCTGTACCTCCTGGTGGACTCGCTCATGGGCAAGCTCAACGGCGAGTGAGCCCCGCCGGGCCGGTTGTCCGGCACGGGGGCTCCCGGCGCGTTAGGTTGGAGGCGTGTTCAAGTACCTCCTGCTCGCCTTCACCGTGGTGCCCTTCATCGAGCTGTACCTGCTCCTGGCCATCGGCCGCGAGGTGGGGTTCCTGCCCACCCTCGCCATGGTGCTGGTGACAGGGCTGATTGGTGCTTCGCTCGCCCGGCGGGAGGGCGCGCGGGTGATGCGCAGCTGGCGCGAGTCCATGGCCCGGGGGCAGGTGCCCGAGGACGGCATCCTCAGCGGGGCGCTGGTGCTGGTGGGCGGCGCGCTGCTCGTCGCGCCCGGCGTGTTCACCGACGTGGTGGGCCTGCTGCTGCTGATTCCGCCCACGCGCCGCTTCGTGGCCGCGCGGCTGCGCCGCTCGCTGGAGCGCAAGGTGCATGACGGCTCCGTGCGAGTCACCACCGTGGGCTTCGGCGGGTTCGGTGGGTTTCAGGGGACGCGGGGAGACGGGCCTTTCGGCGGCCCGTTCGCCGGGGGCACCTTCGACGCGGGCGCGAAGCAGGGCCGCACGCAGGCCGAGGTGGACGCGGAGTTCACCGAGGACAAGCCGCGAGGCTGAACGTCAGCTGCGCGTGCCGAGGCGGGCGCTGCCCACGCTGGAGGCCAGCGTGGTGGAACCCGCGCGCCAGGGCCGGGCCTGCGCGCCCAGCCACTGCCCCACCTTCGCTATCAGCGTGCAGGCCACCAGCAGGGCCACGCCCACGCCCACCGCGGCGGGCACGCC
>JBKGHK010000854.1:0-3925 GCA_046520375.1 Pyxidicoccus sp. 3LFB2 | reverse complement strand
ACGTCGGGGCCGACGCCCAGCGAGCGCAGGTGCCAGGCGAGCTGGTTGGCGCGCGTGTCGAGCTCGTGGAAGGTGAGGCTGGAGTCCTCGAACATCACCGCGGGGGTGTGCGGCGAGCGCGCGGCCTGGTCCGCGATGAGCTGCGGCAGCAGGGCGTCGGGCCTCGGCGCGGCGGTGTCATTCCAGGCGGAGAGGACCTGGTGACGCTCCGCGGCCGTCAGCATGGGGACCTGGCCCAGCTGCCCGGAGGCGTGCGCCAGCAACCCGTCCAGCAGCACCTGCCAGTGTCCCATCAGCCGGTCGATGGTCTCCGCGCTGAAGCGCGCCTCTTCATAGGAGAGGGTGAGCGCCAGCCGGGGCCCCGGCGAGACGATGGCCGTCAGCGGGTAGTTGGTGTGGTTGAAGGCCTGGACGTCCAGCACCTGGAGGGCGCCGGAGCGCTGACGCAGGGAGGACTCGATGGGGTAGTTCTCGAAGACCAGCAGCGAGTCGAACAGCGAGGCGCCGCGAGGCAGCTGGCTCCAGGACTGCACCTGCACCAGGGGCGTGTGCTCGTACGCGGACTGGGTGGACTGGCGCTCCTGAAGCTGGCGCAGCCACGAGAGCACCGGCTGGTGGGCGTCCAGCTGCACGCGCACCGGCAGGGAGTTGATGAAGAGGCCCATCATGGCCTGCGAGGAAGGCAGCTCGGCGGGGCGCGCGGCGGTGGTGGCCCCGAAGAGGACGTCGGACTCACCGGCGTAGCGGCCCAGCAGCAGGGCCCACGAGGCCTGCAGGAGGGTGTTGAGGGTGAGCTGGTGGCGGCGGGCGAAGTCCTGAATCGCGGCGGTGGAAGCGGCGGGGAGGGCCAGGGAGCGCCTGCCCATGGCCCGCGGGCCGGACGCCGGTGCGGAGGAGGACGCGCCCGGAAGCGGCGTGGGCGCGTGGAAGCCCTGGAGCGTCTCGCGCCAGAAGGACTCGGCGGAGGGGCGCGAGGGCTGGCGCAGCCAGGCGATGTAGTCGCGGTAGAGGGGCCGGGACTGCAGGCGGGGCGGCTGGGAGTGCAGCAGGGCGTCGTAGGTGGAGAAGAGGTCCTGCAGGAGCAGGCCCACGCTCCAGCCATCCAGGAGCAGGTGGTGCTGGCTCCAGACGAGCTGCCAGGAGGTGTCGCCCAGGCGGAGGATGGCCAGGCGCATGAGGGGAGGGCTGGCCAGGTCGAAGCCGCGAGCGCGGTCCTCGGCGAGGAAGGCGTCGAGGTGGGCCTGCTGCTGCTGGGCGTCGAGGTGGCGCCAGTCGTGCTGGAGCCAGGGGAGCGAGGCCCGCGACTGCACCACCTGGAGCGGCTCGGTCAGCCCTTCCCACACGAAGCGGGTGCGCAGGACGGGGTTGTTCGCCACCACCTGCTCCCACGCGCGCTGGAAGCGCTGCGGGTCGAAGTGGCCCTGCAGGAGGAACGAGGACTGGACGAAGTAGACCGCCGAGTCGGGGACGAGCAGCGCATGGAAGAGCATGCCCTGCTGCATCGGGGAGAGCGGGTAGAGGTCCTCGAGGTCCGGACCGAGGCGCTGCAGGAGGCCGTCCAGGGACTCCGGCTCCAGGGCGGCGAGCGGGAAGTCCGCGGGCGTGAAGCGGCGCGCGTCCTCGCTGGTACGCCCGGCGATGAGGGCGCGCAGGTTGGACAACAGGCCCTGCGCGAGCGCTTCCACCGTGGCGCGCTCGTGCAGGTGCGTGCTGTACGTGATGGACAGATGCAGCTCGCCGCCACGCACGAGGCCACCCACCTCGAGCGGGTAGCTCCGCTCGTGGCCTGGAGCCACCGACGCACCCACCGGCTCATTCGCGAGGGCGAAGGTGGAGCTGCCCGGGGCCGCGTCGATTTGGCCCAGGTAGTTGAAGGAGACCTGGGGACGGGGAAGGGCGCGCAGGCGCGCGGCGGCGTCATCCGTCGTGAGGTGACGCAGCAGTCCGTAGCCCAGGCCCTTGGCGGGCAGCCGGCGCAGCCCGTCGCGCACGGCGCGCAGCGCGTCGCCCGGCGAGCTGGAGGCGGGCAGCTGGAAGAGGACGGGGTAGGTGGCGGTGAACCAGCCGACGGTGCGCGACAGGTCCACGCCCTCGAAGAGGTCCTCACGGCCATGGCCCTCCAGCTCCACCAGCACGGAGCCGTGGCCGGTCCAGCGGCGGAGGGATTGAGCGAGGGCGCTCAGGAGGACGTCCTCGACGCGGGCCCGGTAGGCGGCGGGCACCTCGCGCAGCAGGGTGCGCGTCTCGTCGGCGTCCAGCGAGAGGCCGAGGGTGCGAGACGAGGCGAAGGTGTTGGGGCCGCTGGTACGGTCCACCGGAAGCGGGCGCACCTGGGCCCTGGCGTCGTTCAGCCAGTAGTCCAGCTCGGGCGTCAATGCTTCGGAGTGGGCGTGCTGCTGGAGCTTCTCGGCCCAGGCCTTGAAGGAGGTGGACTTGGCCGGCAGCGCGGGCGTCTGGCCCGAGCGCAGCTGGGTGCAGAGGCTCTCCAGGTCCTCGAGGAGCACGCGCCAGGAGACGGTGTCGACCGCCAGGTGGTGGGCCACCAGCAGCAGACGGGCCGGACGGCCCGCCCCCAGGGCGAAGTGGGCGGCGCGGAGCAGCAACCCCTCATCCAGCGAGAGGCTGGCCTGCAGTCGCGTGGCCTCGGCTTCCAGGGCCTGGGCCTGCTGGGCCTCGGGCACGGAGGCCAGGTCCACGCGCACCAGGTGCAGCGGGGCCTCCAGGCCCGACGCGTGCTGGCGCCAGCCGCCCTCGGGCTGGGGCGCGTACTTCATTCGCAGCGCGTCGTGGTGCTCGACGAGCCGGCGCAGGGCCGCCTCCAGCACCGCGGTGTCCAGGGGCGCGTTCACCTGCAGCAGCACGGCCTGGTTGAAGGGGTTCGGCAGCGGCGAGGCCTCGAAGAAGGCGTGCTGCACGGGGGTCAGCGGCACCGGCCCCTGCACCAGCCCCTGGTCTCCCAAATCGGAGGGGGCCTGCCGCGTCACCGCGGCCAGCGCCTCCACCGTCTGGTGCTGGAAGAGCTGGCGCGGAGACAGCTGCAGTCCGGCCTGGCGCGCCCGCGCCACCACCTGCAGGCTGACAATCGAGTCGCCTCCCAGCTCGAAGAAGTTGTCGCGGATGCCCACCCGGGCCCGGCCCAGCACCTTGGACCAGATGTCCACCAGCGTCTGCTCGGTGGCATTGCGCGGGGCCTCATAGGCCGAGGACGCCTCGGGCTGCTGGCTGTCCGCGGGCAGCGCCTTGCGGTCCACCTTGCCATTGGCCGTGAGGGGCAGGGACTCCAGGCGCACGAAGGCACCCGGAATCATGTACTCCGGCAGCCGCTCCTTGAGGTGCGCGCGCAGCTCGGCCACGGAGGCCTCGCCGACGACGTACGCCACCAGGCGCTTGAGGCCATGGTCCTCGCGAGCGACGACGACGGCCTGATGGAGGGCCGGGTGCTTCAGCAGCGCCGCCTCCACTTCGGGCAGCTCGATGCGGAAGCCGCGAATCTTCACCTGCGTATCGGCGCGGCCCAGGAACTCCAGCACGCCGTCGGCGCGGCGGCGCACCAGGTCTCCGGTGCGGTACATGCGCGCGCCGGCCTCGGGGCTGAACGGGTCTCTCAGGAAGCGCTCGGCGGTGAGCTCGGGCCGGCCGAGGTATCCACGCGCCAGGCCGTCGCCGGAGATGAAGAGCTCACCGGGCACGCCCACCGGCACGGGCCGCAGGTGGGTGTCCAGCACGTACAGCCGCGTATTGCCAATGGGGGTGCCAATGGGGACGGACGTGCCCACCTGGGAGGCGTCCGTCATGCGGTAGCAAGAGGCGAAGAGCGTGGACTCGGTGGGGCCATAGCAGGCCGTCACCGGGATGCGCAGCTCCTCCAGCACCCGGCGCACGTGGGGCGCGGAGACGACGTCGCCACCGGTGAGCAGCTGCTTCA
>JBKGHK010000853.1:0-3926 GCA_046520375.1 Pyxidicoccus sp. 3LFB2 | reverse complement strand
CCAGCGAGGCCCGCACCCGGGGCTCCAGCTCCTCCCAGCGCACGGCGGGGGCGCTCACGGTCACCACCGCGTGGCGCCCTTCCGACGCGAGCCCCGTCACCAGCACCGTGCGCACCTGCCCCGCCTCGCGCAGCGTGCCCAGCACCTCCACCCGGGGCACCGCTCCGCCCAGCCGCTCCACGCGCTCGGGAGACAGCGTGAGGCCCAAATCCCTCTGGAAGTGCTGAATCACCGCCGCCGCGAAGTCGTCGCGCTCGGAGGGGCTGGCGGAGAAGCTCCGCTCCACCACCGACACCAGCAGCGTCGCGGCGTCCGCGCCCTCGCCCTCGGCCAGCGCGGCGGACAGCGTGCGCGGCGCATTGGCCTCCAGCGCCACCGCTCCCGCGCGCGAGCCGGAGTAGTGCTCCCAGCGCACCATGTGGAAGCCCTCGGGCGGACGGAAGAGGTAGCCGTCCCGCCGCAGCTCGGAGCCGAGCGCGCCGGACAGCGCCAACCACCCCACGGCCACCACGGGCAGATGCATGGACCTGGGATACCACGGGTCAGGAGCCGGGTCGCTCCTGCCCTGTTTTCGTCCCGGCCGCCCCACGCTTAATGGCGTCTCCAACGGCGCGCGTCGCCGCCGCAACACGCTTCGAGGGGGAACGGCACATGAAGATCATCCGCGGCTTTGGCGTCGTTTCGATGGGCAGCTTCCTGGGCGTCCTCTACGCCATGCTCGGGCTCGTCGTCGGGCTCGTGTATGGCGGCATCCTGATGAGCATGGGCGCCCTCGGTGTCGGCGCCGCCAAGGGAGGCCAGAACCTGGGCGCGCTCGGCGGAGGCCTCGCGGTCATGGCGCTCGCCCCCTTCGTCTATGGCCTCCTGGGCTTCCTCTTCGGCCTGCTGGGGACAGTGCTGACCAACCTGGCGCTGAAGTGGAGCGGCGGGCTCGAAGTCGAGATGGAGGATGTGCCCGACTCCACGTCTTCCTTGTGACATCCCCCCAATGTCGCGGGTAACCTTCCGGGCTCGATGACCCCAGCAGCCCGGGCGGACATGGAGGCACGCGCCGATCGCGCCCTGAGGCGTGGCGAGCTCGCTGAAGCGCTCGGCCTCTATGAAGCGCTCGTGCGGGCCTTCCCGGACGACGCGGCGCTCGCCCTCAAGCTCTCCAACCTGCGCGACTCGCTGCAGCCCTCGGAGCTCCAGGCCCTTCAGGCCTCCAGGCCCCCCGAGGAGGAGTCCCTGCCCCTGGCCCCCTCCTCACCTGCCCAGGAGGGCGAGCGCCTCTTCGCCCTCGGGGACTACGTGGGGGCCGCCGCCGCCTACCGCCGCGCCCTCCAGGAGCGCCCGGACAGCGAGCTGCTGAAGGAGCGGCTGATCGAGCTGTATCGCCTCGCCAAGGAGATGCCCCTACAATCCCCGACAGACAAGGCCCTTCCGAAGGAGGCGCAGCCCCGCCTCCAGGCCTTGCTGGACCGGGTCGCCTCCCGGCGTCGCCTCAAGCGAGATTGATGGAAGGCCGCGTTTCCACTTGGAAAACCGCCGCACCGGGTGTTTCCCGCGTTGCACCCCCCCGGAGCCACCCCTAGAATCAGGTCCGACGTCGCTGTCATGGTGGCACCCCATCCCTCTGACACCCGCGTCCGACCTTTATGCCCCGCTCCCTGCGACTCGGAGTCCTCACCGGTGGTGGTGACTGCCCGGGACTCAACGCGCTGATCCGCGGCCTCGTGAAGCGGGGCACGCACGAGTTCGGCCACGAGTTCGTGGGCATCGAGAACGGCTACATGGGGCTGGTCGAGCCGGGGCTGACCCACCCGCTCACCGAAGAGGACACCCGCGGCATCCTTCCCAAGGGCGGCACCATCCTCGGCACCTCCAACAAGGCCAACCCCTTCGCCTACGCCTTCAAGGAGCAGGGCCAGTGGGTGGAGCGGGACGTGGCCGACGTGGCCATCCGTCGGTGCGAGGAGCTGAAGCTGGACGGGCTCATCGCCATTGGCGGCGACGGGACGCTGTCGATTGGCCACCGATTGGCCGCCAGGGGTCTCAACGTCGTGGGTTGCCCGAAGACCATCGACAATGACCTCTCCGGCACGGACCAGACGTTCGGGTTCGACACCGCGCGCCTCATCGTCACCGAAGCCCTGGACCGGCTGCACTCCACCGCCGAGGCGCATGACCGCGTCATGGTGGTGGAGATCATGGGCCGGCACGCCGGCTTCCTCACCCTGGAGAGCGGCATCGCCGGGGGCGCGGACATCATCCTGATTCCCGAGATTCCCTACCAGGTGGAGTCCATCGTGGAGAAGATCCGCCGCCGCGCCACGCGCCGGCGCAGCTTCTCCATCATCGCCATCTCCGAGGGGGCCTTCCCCGAGGGCGGCGCCCTGGCCGTGCTGGAGAAGGCCGAGGACGTGCCCGGGCGCGGCGTGGTGCGGCTGGGCGGCTCTGGCAAGGTGTGCGCGGACCTGCTGGCGCGGCACGTGGACGCGGAGATTCGCGTCACGGTGCTGGGCCACCTGCAGCGCGGCGGCAGCCCGAGCGCCGCGGACCGGGTGCTGGCCACGCGGTACGGGTGCAAGGTGTTGGATCTCGTGCGGGACGGGCAGTGGAACCACATGGTCGCGCTGCGCGCGGGTGAGGTGGTCGCGGTACCGTTGAGTGAGTCGCGCAAGGAGCGCCGGGTGGACCCCTCCGGTGAGCTGGTGCGCTTCGCGAAGAGCATGGGCATCAGCTTCGGGGACTGAGGGGGAGGACCGCCGCACACCATGTCGCTCGTCGGCCGCCATATCGGTCGCTATCGCATCCTCGAGCAGCTCGGCTCGGGGGGCATGAGCGTCGTGTACAAGGGGCTCGACACGGCCCTGGACCGCGAGGTGGCGGTGAAGGTGCTGCACCCGCACCTCGCCGGCAAGGACGAGTCGCGCCGGCGCCTGGCCCGCGAGGCCCGCGCGGTGGCCAAGCTCCACCACCCCAACATCCTCGAGGTCTTCGACTTCTCCTCCGCGGACGCGCAGGACGCGTTCATCGTCACCGAGTACATCCGCGGCCAGACGCTGAAGACGTTCCTCGACGAGGGGCCCATGGACCCGCCGGAGCTGGCGGCCATGGTCATCCACGAGCTGGCCGCGGCCCTCGCCCATGCCCACGAGGCCGGCGTCATCCACCGCGACCTCAAGCCCGAAAACGTCATGGTGCGCGAGGACGGCGTCCTCAAGCTCATGGACTTCGGCATCGCGAAGCTGCTCGACATCGAAGAGCGGATGACGGTGACGGGCACGCTGGTGGGCTCGCCGGCCCACATGGCGCCGGAAATCATCGAGGGCCTGGAGGCCGGCCCCGAGGCGGACGTCTTCAGCGTCGGCATCATGTTCTACGCGGCGATGACGGGCCGGCTGCCCTTCACCGCCGCCAACACCACCGCCACGCTCAAGCGCATCCTGGACGGCGACTACGAGGACCCGCGCCGCCGCGTGCCCACGCTGTCGGACGAGCTGGCGGAAATCTGCGCCACCTGCCTGCAGCGCGAGCCGCAGCGCCGCTACCCGGACGCGGCCAAGCTGCGCGACGCGCTGGCGGACTACCTCGCCGGCCTGGGCTTCTCGCGCGTGGGCGAGGAGCTGGTGTCCTTCTTCGCGGACCCGCACTCGTACGGGCGGCTCGCGCGCCAGCGCATCGTCGCCACGCTGCTGGAGCGCAGCGAGCGGCTGCTCGCGGAGAAGCGCACCCCGCGCGCGCTGGCCAGCCTCAACCAGGTGCTCGCGCTGGACGTCACCAATGCCCGCGCGCTCGGGCTGCTCAAGAGCGTGCAGCGCACCCAGCGCATCAAGAAGTGGCGCCGCCGTGGGCTGCGCCTGGGCCTGGGGCTCGCCGCCACCGCGCTGCTCGGCTTCGGAGGCTGGAAGGCGCACCAGGCGGGCGCCACCCAGGCCCCCCCG
>JBKGHK010000852.1:0-3927 GCA_046520375.1 Pyxidicoccus sp. 3LFB2 | reverse complement strand
CTGCCCGATGCCCTGCCCGCCCCCACCCGCGACGTACCCGTGCCGGTGAGCGCCGCGCCCGCCGCGAAGGGCCTCGCCACGTCCGGGAGCGCCGAGTCATGACGTCGCCGTGACGCTGGCGGCGCCTGTCTCCGCCAGCTCCGCTCCCCCCGCATCCGCACGGGATGGGGCTGGTGTCGAAGGCTCCATCCCAGCTGGCCAAGGTCGTTGTCCCCAGGCCCCGACCGTCCCGTCCGCGCGCACCGCCAGCGAGGAGCAGGCGCCGCTGTCCACGGCCACCCCCTCGCGCACCTCCCACCCACGGAGGCTGAGCGGCTCGCCTCCGGCGCCACCTCCGACGGGGCCTCCGCGCCTCGACCGAGGCGCGGGGCCCTTCGCCCTCACTTCGTGACGATGAACTCCACGCGGCGGTTCTGGCTCCGGCCTTCCGGCGTGTCATTCGATGCGACGGGACGCGACGGACCGTAGCCCCGCGCTTCGAGGCGCGAGCCCGCGACGCCACGCTGGATGAGGTAGTTGCGCACGGTGTTCGCGCGCTCCTGGCTCAGCGAGAGATTGAGCTGCTCCGGGCCCGTGTTGTCCGTATGGCCCTCGATGCGAATCGAGGCCTCGGGCCGCGACTTCAGGAGCTCGGCAATCTCATCCAGGTTGCGCGCGTCGTCTCCCTGAATCTCGGAGAGGCCCACCGCGAAGACAATCCTGCGGTCCGCCAGGGAGAGGCGCTCCGGCTTCACCGGAGGCGCGGCAGGCTCGGGGCAGCCCTGCCGGCTCGCCACGCCCGGCTCATTCGGGCACTTGTCCGTGGCATCGGGCACGCCGTCGCCATCCGCGTCCTGCGCGGCCGGGCACCCCTGGTTCTCCACGGTGCCCTTCTGGTCCGGACACCTGTCCGTGGCATCCGGCACGCCGTCGCCGTCCGTGTCCCGCGTGGCGGGGCAGCCCTGGTTCTCCGCCGTGCCCTTCTCGTCCGGACACCTGTCCGTGGCGTCGGGCACGCCATCGCCGTCCGAATCGGGCGCCGGGCAACCGTCATGCTCCTGCGTCCCCGCCTCGTTCGGGCAGCGGTCCAACCGGTCGACGACGCCATCGCCATCCGAGTCGCGGTCCGGGCACCCTGCGTTGTCGGGCGACCCGGCCTCCAGCGGACAGCGGTCCGCCTTGTTGGGCACGGAGTCACCGTCGTCATCGGAGTCAGGGCACTGCTCGGGCGTGTGCTTCCGCCCGCCCTTGCACACGTCCTCGGGCGGAGGGTTGTGAGCCCAGGCAATCCCCGCACCCACGCGCCACGAGGGCGTCCCCGGAATGTCGGTGAAGCCATGCCCGGCGAGCGCGTTCAGCTCGAAGCCACCGCCGATGGGCAGCCGCACCCCTCCGAGCAGCTCCACCGCCACGTCCGGATGCACCAGCGACTCCGCCACCTGCAAGGCCAGCTCGGCGCGCAGGCCGTCTCCCCGGGTGGCCACCATCAGCCCCTGCTCCAGCTCGGTGCCCACGTCGCGCCCCGGCTCGACTTCCGTCGACCGCACCCGAGCGCCCACGCTGGCTCCCAGCGCGAACATCCCCACCTCACGCCCCAATGAGACGCGGGGCGAGAACTGGAACCCGGCCCAGTGCTCCTGGCGTCCGAACGCGCTCGCCCGGCCTCCCGGAAGCCCCACGTCGAGCCCCACCGCGAGGGACACCGGTGCGCCCTCCTCGCGCCGGAGCAGCGAGTAGCGCGCGCCCACCTCGGGCGTCCCGAGCCCCGAGGACGAAGGCTCGGAGACCCCCACCAGCGTCGCCGCGCCATGGCCTCCCTGGGAGATGATGACCGGCAGCCGCGCGGACAACTCCAGGCGGTCCACCGGAGACCACGCGCCCATCAGCCAGCCCGAGGTCCGGTAGTGCAGGATGGACCGGTCGACACCATCACTGCCCTCCAGCACCAGGATGCCGCGCTCATAGTTGACCAGGAGGCTGAGCCGATAGCCGCCCTCCGAGAGCACGCGCCCCGAGTCCACCAGCAGCGAGTCCGTCGCGGCGGCGCTGAGCCTCAGGCGCTCCGCGTCGAAGGCCACCAGCGGGCTGGAGAGCGTCTGCCCCGAGGCGCTGGTGGCGGCCAGGGCCGCGACGAGCACACACGTCCGAGCTGATTCAAACAAGGGAAGGTCCTTCGAGCTGGAGAGTCGAACGAAGAGGTTCCGAAGGTTCATGGGGACACCCGCCCCCGGCCGCGTCGACGCCCGGCCCACACGGCGAGGAGCGACAGCACGACCAGCGCGGCGTTCGCGCCTCCACCGGCGGCCTGACAGGCGCCGCCGGCAATGGACACCACCTGGGCCTGGACGGTGACGTCGAAGGCGCACTGCGCGGCGTTTCCGGCGGCATCCGTCGCGGTGACGGTGACGCGAGTCACCCCAGGGGAGAAACGAGAGCCGGACCCGGGCGACGCGGTGACGGTGGGCGTGGAGACCGCGTCCGTCGACTCCGGCACCTCGTACGTCACGGTCGTCCCATCCGCCCCTTCCGAGTCCGCCCGCACGTTCTCCGGGCAGCTCAGCGTCGGAGGCGTCGTGTCCCGCACCGTCACCAGGAACGAGCACGAGGCGCGATTGCCGTCCGCGTCCTCCGCCGTCACGTCCACCGTCGTGTCTCCCAGCGGGAGGGTGCTGCCTGACGGCGGCGAGTACGTCACCGTGGGAACGGGCACGCCCGAGGCGGTGGCCGGCGTGTACGTCACGCTGGCGCCCGAGGGGCCCGTCGCCTCCACCACCATGTTCGCCGGACACGTCAGCACCAGCGGCGTCGAGTCCTGCACCGTCACCTGGAAGGTGCACGTCGCCTGATTGCCCGCCGCGTCCTCCGCCGTCACGGTGACCGTCGTGGTCCCCAGCGGCAGGGTGCTCCCCGACGGCGGCGAGTACGTCACCGTGGGACTCGCGGTGACGTCATCCGTCACGGTGGCGGGGGGATACGTCACCTGCGCCCCCGAAGGGCCCGTCGCCTCCACGACCTGGTTCGCCGGGCAGGTGAGGCTCGGAGGTGTCGAGTCCACCACGTTGAGCGTCACCGTGGCGACGTTGCTGTCCAGGCCGCAGTCCCGCGCCCGGAAGGTGAAGCTGTCCGGCCCTACGTAGCCCGGGTTGGGCGTGTACGTGACGGCGGGCGGCGTCCCGCTCAGCGTTCCATTCGCCGGAGGGGTGACGATGACGTAGCTCAGCGGAGCGCCCCCTTCGGCATCCGTCGCCGCCAGCGTCAGATTCACGGGCGCGCCAGGCGACGTGGAGGCCGACTGGTCCTGCGCGACGGGCGCGGTGTTCTGCACCACCGTCACCATCCGCCCGCCGCCCACCGCATGGGCGAAGACGGACAGCGCATAGGCGCCCGGCGTCGCGCTCTCGGGGATGAGCACCGTCACGCCGGTGTCGGACATCTCGGTGCCCGGCAACGTCCAGAGCCGGCGCCCCTCGGCCGCCTGCAGCCGCACCAGCGGGAAGTTCGTCGAGGAGTCCTTGTAGTCTCCCGAGCTGGCTCCGGAGACGCCCCGGAACAGCGTGCCGGTGATGCGGGCCGAACAGGCGCGCTGCACCGTGTCGGGCCCCGTCACCACCGGGCGAAGGGCCGGCGGCGCTCCGGTGTCCTCGTACAGCTCCCCGCTCGCCAGCCACGCCCCTCCGGCGCCCTGCCCGCCCACCGCGAGCACCTCCTGCGAGGGCAGCACCACGGTGTCGAAGGCCGATTCTCGGGCCGGACAGGCTCGACGGCGGGCTTCCAGGTGTGGTCGCGCTGTCATACAGCTCCGCGGTCGCCAGCACCGTGCCCCCCGGCCCCTGCCCTCCCGCGACGAGCACGCGGCCCGAGGGCAGCAGCGCGGTGGAATGGAAGGCTCGCGGGCCGGCCAGCGTCCCCGCCGGGGCCCAGGTGTTGGAGCCCGGGTCATACACCTCC
>JBKGHK010000851.1:0-3930 GCA_046520375.1 Pyxidicoccus sp. 3LFB2 | reverse complement strand
GAACGTCGCGGAGAAGAGCACCGTCTGCCGCGACGCCGGGGTGGTGGAGAGGATGTCACTGCCCTGCACGCCGACGAAGGACACGCGGGCCCGCTCCAGCAGCGCCACCTGGGCGTGGAGCTGGGCCAGCAGCCGCTCGCGCCGGCGGGACAGCGCGTCCAGGTGGTTCAGCTCCTCGCCCAGCGACGACGCGGCCAGCTCCAGCTGGCGCCGGGCCACCGTGTCCTGCGTGGCGGCGGCGCGGGAGCGCAGCTCGCGCACCTGCGCGTCCACGTCATTGGCCACCACCGAGCCCAGCTGCGCCTCCAGCCCCGCGTGGGCCTCGGCGAGCGAGAAGCTCTCCGACGCCAGCTTCTCCAGCACGCCCAGCAGCTCCAGGCGCCCCGGGCTGGCCGGCATGCCCAGCACCACCGTCTTGCACTGGCGGTACAGGCCCAGCGCGCGCGCGGCCAGGTCGCGGGCCTCGCCCTTGAGGGAGTCCGCCAGGAGCCGACCTCGGGCCTCCACCGCATCCAGCTCCATCACGAGGTTGGCCGGCAGCGTGCCGATGCTCCAGAAGAGGGCCAGGGTGAGGAAGCCCACCAGCACGGGCAACAGCCCCCGCGTCCCCACGAAGCGCGCCTCCAGCACCTGCTGGACGAACAGCGCCAGCGGGACGAGCACGCCCGCGGCGGCGGCGCTCGCGGCCACCGAGAAGGGCCTTCCCGGCTCGTCGCGTCCGCTGCCCAGCCACGCCACCAGCGCCGCGGCGATGCCGCCCGCGAGGCTCTGGGGGAGCGGCTCCGGCGCGTCGAAGAAGAAGGGCACGGCCGGCAGCGCCACCAGCGCGAGCCTCAGGCCAATCGCATGGCGGGGCGCCACCTTCGCGCCCGCGAGCGCGGCGGCCACCACCGCGAAGTAGCCCGGCTCCAGGGGGAAGTGCAGTCGCTGGGCAACGGCCCCGAGCACGCCCACGCAGGCCGCGCCTCCCAGTGCCCGGAGCGTGCGCGACTCGAACTCCTCACGGTGGAGGAACTGCACGGAGAGGGCCATCAGTACACCGTCCTGGCTAGTACGCGTTGTTCTGGCCGAAGTTCGTCATCGTCTTCTTGAGCAGGCGCCGCGACTCGCGGCGGACCTCCTCGTCATCGGACGCGTTCCCATAGGCTGCCTCCGTCTGGTCGAGCTCCGCAAGCTCCCCCGAGAGCGCCGACGCGGACGTGCCGAAAACCCGCCGGGCGTTGTCCAGGAGCCCACGCGCCGCCTGCCGGTTGCCGCGCTTCATCTCCTCCGCCGCGGCCAGCATGTGCTGGGTGCCCAACGCCCGTGTCGCATGGACACGCACGTCCCGGTCCAGGTTCGCCCGCACCAGCGCCGCATCGCCCGTCAGCCGGGCACCCAGGCGCAGCCCCGTGTCGGCCGCCACGTCCTTCGCCACGTCCACGTAGCGCGCGCGGGCGCCCACCACGTCCAGGGCCCCGTCGGCGCGGGACGTCTGGAGCGTCAGCTTCACCACCAGCCGCACCGACTGGCCTCCGGACAAGTCATACAGCGGCACCTTCAGGACGTTGCCCTGGCGGGTGGAGGGCACGCCCAGCACCGCCGCCGTCTGCACCTCCGGGGGCAGCTCCAGCTCCAGCTCCACGCGCCGGGCCACGGTGCTGGTGGCCTGGTCCAGTTCGCGCGAGAAGACCTCCGCCAGCCGCGCCGAGTCGTCGATGAAGCCGGAGAAGCCGCCGCCCTGCTCGGCCATGCCGCGCATCAGCTCCTCCTGGAAGTCCGCGCCCACGCCCAGCGCGCTCACGGTGATGCCCTCGTCGCGCATGGAGCGCACCAGCGTGTACAGGTCCTGCTCCCGCACCATGCCGGCGGTGGGCTGGCCGTCGCTCAGGAGGATGGCGCGGCTGACGCGGTACTCGCGCAGGTGCGGGCGCAGGCTGCGCGCCGCCTCGGTGAGGCCGCCGCTGATGTTGGTGGAGCCGTCGTCGCGCAGCGCGTCGATGGTCTTCAGCAGCTCGCCGCGCACGTCCTCGGTGACGGGGCGGCTGGGGAGCACCTTCACGTCGGTGCCGTAGTCGATGAAGGCCAGCCGGTCCTCGGCCGTGAGGCGCACCACCAGCTCCCGGGCGGCGCGCTTCGCGTCGGACAGCTTCTGCCCCGACATGGAGCCGGAGCGGTCAATCACCAGCGCGAGGTTGACGGGCACGCGGCGGCCGGCCTCGGCCGGGCGGGCCTTCAGCTCCAGCCACGCGAAGGCCTCGCTGGTGCCCGTCTGCACGTACGCGCCGGACAGCTTGCCGGTGAGGGTGAGCGCGCCGTCCGAGGGTGTGGAGGTGGCGAGCGGCAGCGTCACCGTGGCCTGGGGCTCATCCGGCTGGCTCACCGTGTGGCTGGTGTCAGTGACGGGCGGAGGCGGCGGCGGCGGGGGCATGCCCACCACGAGCGCGCCCACGGCGAGCAGTCCTCCGACGGCCAGCAGCAACAGGGTGCGGTTCATTCACGACCTCGGGGTGTGGGGGAAGCGTGTGGCCTCACGTTCCCCCGGCTGGCTGCCCGCGCGCATCGGTCAGCGGGAGGAGGGTCCTCCGGATGACCGATGGCTCAGGCCTTCTCAGGCTTCCTCAGGCTTCCTGGGCCGGCTGACGTCGGCGGACGAGCTCGTCCACCACGTGCCGCACGCGCCCCTCGTCGAAGGGCTTCTCCAGGAGGATGTTGGGGATGCTGGCCAGGAACTCGCGCGCGCCGGTGGTGAAGGCGCCACCGGACACGAAGATGAAGCGGCCCTCCAGCCCCGAGTGTCCGCGGCGCACCGCCTCGTACACGTCGCGGCCCGTGAGGTCCGGCATCATCACGTCGCACAGCACCGCGTCCGGCTCCGGCCCGTGCTCCAGCAGCTCCAGCGCCTGACGGCCGCTGTTGGCCACCTCCACCTGGTGCTCGCGGAGGATGCGCTGCAGCACGCGGCCCACCGCCGGCTCGTCGTCCACCACCAGCACCCGGCCGCGCGGGGCGGCGCGGGCCGTCTGGGACGCGGACGCCAGCGGCTTCGCGACGACCTCCGGCTCGGTGGTGGGCAGCACCACCCGGAAGGTGGTGCCCCGGCCGAGCTCGCTCTCCACGGTGATGTCGCCGCCCAGCCCGCTGACGATGCTGTGGCAGATGGACAGGCCCAGCCCCGTGCCCACGCCCACCGGCTTGGTGGTGAAGAACGGGTCGAAGATGCGGTCGATGACCTCACGCGGAATCCCCACGCCGGTGTCCGTCACCTCCACCACCACGCGCCCGTACCCGTCGCGCCGGGTGGCCAGCCGGATTTCATGCCGGTGCGCCGCGCCCTCGGGAATGGCCTGCGCCGCGTTCACCACGAGGTTGAGGAACACCTGGCTGAGCTTCCCCTCGTTCGCCATGACGGGGGGAATCTCGCCGTAGTCCCGCTTGAGCTGCGCCCGGTGGCGGATTTCGTTCGCCGCCATCATCGCCACCGACTCCAGCACCGAGTGCATGTCCAGCGGCGTCACGCGCTCCTCGTCCGGCCGGGAGAACGTCTTGAGCTGGCGGACGATTTGCCGCACGCGCTCGGCGCCCTCGCACGCCTCGTTGAGCACCTCCTGCCACTCGCCCAAATCCGGCGCGCCCTTCAGCCGCGCCTGGAGCGCCGCCGCGCCGTCTCCCGGGGGCAGGTGGTGGCGGAACTCCTCGGCGAGGAAGCCCAGGTTGGACAGCACGAAGGCCAGCGGGTTGTTGATTTCGTGGGCGATGCCCGCCGCCAGCGTGCCCACCGAGGCCAGCCGGTCCGCCAGCGTCAGCCGCGCCTGCAGCTGGCGCTGCTCCGTCACGTCGCGGGCAATGGACACCACCGCGGGCTGTCCGTCGAAGCGCAGGGGCAGCGACACCACCTCGGCCACGCGCGTGCGCCCGTCGCGCCGCACCATCCGCCGCTCCCCGGTGAGC
>JBKGHK010000850.1:0-3947 GCA_046520375.1 Pyxidicoccus sp. 3LFB2 | reverse complement strand
CGAGCCGCTGGGCCTGTCCGCGCGCTTCCAGCGCTCACGGACTCCCGCGGACGCCACCCCCGCGCCCACCGGAGCCACGCGCCCGCGAGAGCCCGCGCCCGGTCAGGAGACGCTGTGGAAGGACGTGCCCACCCAGCCCACGCGCCCCGGCGAGGTGGACGACGGACAACGCCTGGGTGATGGACGGCGTGGCCGGGCATGCGGGCCTCTTCGGCACCGCGGTGGACGTGGCCCGCTTCGGGCAGGCCGTGCTGGACGGGTGCTCGGGTGGGGCCGCGATTGCGCCCGGCCCGCTGTGGCACCGCCTGCTGGCCACCGACCCGCTGGTGCAGGGCAGCACGCGCTCCATGGGCTTCGACTCGCCGTCGGCGACGCTGTCCAGCGCCGGCCACTACATCGGCGACACGCCGCCTGGGGCCGTGGGGCACCTGGGCTTCACCGGCACCAGTCTCTGGGTGGACCTGCGCCGCGCGCTGGTGGTGGCGCTCGTCACCAACCGCGTGGCCAATGGCCGCCAGGAATTGCGCATCCGCGACTTCCGACCCGTCTTCCACGACCTCGTCGTGGAGGCGCTCGAGCTCACCGACTTGAAGCAGGGAACGCATGGCTGACGACAACGGAAACGTCCTCGAGACTCTCGAACCCGGCAGCGTGCGGCGCATCCACCTGGTGGGTGTGGCCGGCACGGGCATGGGCTCCTTCGCCGGCATGCTCAAGGCCGCCGGCTACGAAGTCACCGGCAGTGACGAGAATGTCTACCCGCCCATGAGCGACATGCTCAAGGCGTGGGGCATTCCCGCCTCCTCGCCCTACCGTCCGGAGAACCTGGACGCGGCGAAGCCGGACCTCGTCATCATCGGCAACGTCATCCGCCGGGTGAACCCGGAGGCCACCGCCGTGCGCGAGCGCGGCCTCAAGCAGATGAGCTTCCCCGCCGCGCTGGGCTCGCTCTTCCTGGACCGGGCGCACTCGGTGGTGGTGGCCGGCACGCACGGCAAGACGACGACGTCCTCCATGATGGCGCACGTGCTGGTGGAGGCCGGCAAGGACCCGTCCTTCCTCGTGGGCGGCGTCACCCAGAACTACTCGGGCAATTACCGCGTGGGGAAGGGGCCGCACTTCGTCGTCGAGGGCGACGAGTACGACACCGCGTACTGGGACAAGGGCTCCAAGTTCCTCCACTACCGGCCGCGCACCGCCATCCTCACCAGCGTGGAGTTCGACCACGCGGACATCTTCCGCGACTTGCCCCACTACGAGGCCACCTTCGAGAAGTTCGTCCGGCTGATTCCCGAGGACGGGCAGCTCATCGTCTGCGCCGCGTACCCCAACGCCGTGAAGCTGTCGCGCGAGGGCTGCAAGGGCCGGCTGGTGACGTACGTGGCGAAGGAGGGCGCGGACGCGGACTACACGCCGCGCAACGTGTCCTTCAGCCCCGCCGGCGCGCGCTTCGACGTGGTGGAGCGCGGACAGGTGCTGGGCACGGTGGACCTGCCCATGGGCGGCCTGCACAACGTGGAGAACGCGCTGAGCGTCATCGCCGCCGCGCGCGGCCTGGGCCTGTCCTTCGACGAGCTTCGCAAGGGCCTGGGGACGTTCAGCGGCGTGAAGCGCCGGCAGGAGATTCGCGGCGAGCCGGGCGGCATCATGGTGGTGGACGACTTCGCGCACCACCCCACCGCCGTGCGGGAGACCATCGCCGCCGTCCACCACCGCTACCCCGAGCGGCGGCTGTGGGCCATCTTCGAGCCGCGCTCCAACACCAGCCGCCGCAACATCCACCAGGAGGACTACGCCCACGCCTTCACCGGCGCGGCCCGCGCCAGCCTCAAGGTGCCCGAGCGCCACGACAAGGTGCCCGTGGACCAGGAGCTGGACGTGCGCAAGCTGGTGGAGGACCTGAAGGCCCAGGGCATTGCCGCGGAGGGCGCCACGGACGTGCAGGCGCTGGTGGACCTGGTGGCCCGCGAGTCCCGCCCCGGCGACGTGCTGCTCGTCATGAGCAACGGCGCCTTCGGGGGCTTCATCGACAAGCTGCTCACCGCCCTCAAGGCCCGGGTGGGGGCCTGACATGCGCACGCACCTCGTGCTCGCGGCCCTGGTGCTCACCGGCTGCGCGAAGTCCACGCTGCCGCCGCTGACGGGCCCCGCGCCGAGCGGCGGGGGCGCGCAGAAGTCGCCGGAGGCCCGGGCGGAGGGCGCTCCGCTGGTGTTCCAGGTGAAGCGCTACCCGGGCGGCGAGCCGTATGACCTCTCCAGCGACAGGGGCAGCGTGGTGCTGCTGGACGTGTGGGCCACGTGGTGCGAGCCGTGCCGGGACGCGCTGCCCTTCTACGAAAACCTCGCGCGCGAGTACCCGGGCCGCGGCCTCAAAATCTACGCGCTCAACGTGGACGAGGACGCGCGCGCCATTGCGCCCTTCCTTCAGGAGACGAAGGTGGGGCTGCCCATCCTCCTGGACGAGAACGCCCAGGTGGCCGAGCGCACGTTGAAGGTGAAGGGCATGCCCACCACCTATTACATCGACCGCAAGGGCGTGGTGCGCCACGTGGAAGAGGGCTTCGCCGAGGAGTTCGTCACGCGCTACCAGTCGCACATCGAGGCGCTGCTCGCCGAGCCCGCGCCCTAGGGAAGGGAACAGACGTCATGCCTCAGGACACGCCCGCCGCCCTTCGTCGCACCGCGGAGGAGGGCGCCCGCCTCGCCGGCCGCATCCTCGCGGACCGCTTCCTGGGCGAGCGCACCGTCGAGTACAAGGGCGGCATCGACCTGGTGACGGACGCGGACAAGGCCTCGGAAGAGGCGCTGCTGGCCTTCATCCGCGAGCGCCACCCGACGCACGCCATCCTCGCCGAGGAGAGCGGCGCCTCCTCGGGCAGCGCGCCCCTGCGCTGGGTGGTGGACCCGCTGGATGGCACCACCAACTACGCCCACCGCGTGCCCCACTTCTGCGTCAGCGTGGCGGTGGAGGGCCCGGACGGCATCCTCGCCGGCGTCGTCTATGACCCGATGCTGGACGAGCTGTTCTCCGCCGCGCGGGGCGAGGGCGCCACGCTGAATGGCCGCCCGCTGCGCGCCAGCACCGTGGCCACGCTGGACAAGGCGCTCCTGTGCACGGGCTTCCCGTACGACGTGCGCGAGCGCCCGGAGGGGCCGGTGGGCCTCTTCAACCGCTTCATCCTCCGCGCCCAGGGCATGCGCCGCACCGGCAGCGCCGCCATGGACCTGGCCTATGTGGCGGCGGGCCGCTTCGACGGCTTCTTCGAGTTCGGCCTCAAGCCGTGGGACATCGCCGCGGGCTCGCTGCTGGTGGAGGAGGCCGGCGGCGTCATCCGCCATGTCACCGGCGCGCCCTTCAGCATCCTGCGCGGGGACGTGATTGCCGCCGCGCCCGCGCTGGCCCCGGAGCTCCTGGCCGAGGCGAAGCACTTCGTGGACGATTTGGGCTGGAAGCCCAAGGGCTAGAAGAAGCTCTCCGGCACGAAGACGATGTCGCCGGGCTGGAGCAGGAAGTTCTTCTCGCGCCCCACGCCGATGTCCTCGACGGGCACGCGAATCTTGCGCTCCTGCCCGTCCACCACGCGCGTCACCAGCGTGTTGTTCTTCGCCGCCAGCTTGGTGAAGCCGCCCGCCAGCGTAATCGCCTGGACGATGGACATCTCCCCGTCCACCGGGAAGGTGCCGGGCTTCTGCACCTCGCCGAAGACGAAGACCTTCTGCGAGTTGTACTCGCGGATGAGCACCGACACCTGCGGCCGGCGCACGTAGCGCGCCAGACACGTCTGCAGCGCGTCCGCCGCGCCGCTGGGCGTCTTGCCCTCCAGCGGCACCTTGCCGCACAGGGGGTAGTCGATGGTGCCCTCGGTGGACACGCGCCAGGTGCCGGAGTGCTCGGGCTCCTGGAAGACGCGCACCTCCACCACGTCCCCCGGGCCCAGCGTGCCGCC
>JBKGHK010000084.1:0-22456 GCA_046520375.1 Pyxidicoccus sp. 3LFB2 | reverse complement strand
CAGGGCTTTGCGTGGGTGGACTCGTACCGGCAGGAGGCGCTCCCGCTGGATGGCGTCTGGGTGCGCTCGCTGGTGGTGGCGCCGCAGGCCCGGCGGATGAAGGTGGCCACCCGCCTGCTGGGCTGCCTGATGGACGAGGCCCGGAGCCAGGGCGAGACGCGCGTGCAGGCGGACATCGACGACGACAACACCGCCTCGCTGCGCACCTTCGGCGGGCTGGGCTTCCGGCGCGCCTCCGAGGAGCTGACCCGCCGCACCAACGAGGCATGGGACGCGGCGGGGCGGAGCAAGGCCCTGGTCGTCCTGGAGCGGGAGCTGGAGCCGTGACTCGGGGTGCGGTTGCGTTGCGCGCCGTCCTGGGCCAGAAGCTCGGGCCTCGTGAGCACCTCGACCCCTGACACCCTCGGCGGCCCGGCCCGTGCGGAGCGCGTGCAGCGGCTCCAGGCGGACGGAGCGCTGGCGCTCATCACCATCTTCTGGGGCGTCACCTTCGTGGTGGTGAAGGACGCGCTGAGACATGGCGACCCGTTCACCTTCCTCACGCTGCGCTTCCTCGTCGGGGCCGGCGTGCTGACCGCGCTGGCGGAGCGGCAGGTGCTCAACCCCGTCAACCTGAAGCGGGGCGGGGTGCTGGCCGTCTTCCTCTTCATGGGCTTCGCGCTCCAGACGGTGGGGCTCACCTACACCACGCCGTCTCGCGCGGCCTTCATCACCGGGATGAGCGTGGTGTTCGTCCCGCTGCTGTCGCTGGTGCTCTTCCGGCGGGTGCCCAGGCCCACGTCGCTGCTGGGCGTGATTCTGGCGGTGGTGGGGCTCTACCTCCTCACGCGGCCGGACGTGGGCCATGAGGGCATGGGGCTGGCGCGGGGCGACGTGCTGATGCTGGGCTGCGCGGTGGCCTATGCGTTCCACATCACCCTCACGGAGGGGTTTGCTCCGAAGGAGGGGGTGATGGGGCTGGTGGCGGTGCAGCTGTGGGGCGTGGCGCTGATGTCCGCGCTGTGCCTGCCCTTCGTGACGCGGCGGGTGGAGTGGACGCCGTCCTTCCTGGGGGCGGTGCTCGTCTGCGGCGTGCTCGCCAGCGCGGTGGCCATCAGCGTGCAGACCTGGGGGCAGGCGCGCACGACGGCGGTGCGGGCGGCGGTCATCTACTCGATGGAGCCGGTGTTCGCCGCGGGCTACTCGGTCGCCCTGGGGTACGAGGTGCTGGGCGCGCGCGAGTGGACGGGCGGAGGGCTCATCTTCCTGGGCGTGCTGGTGTCCGACGTGGGCGCGGCGGCCTGGGGGTGGTGGCGGGCGCGGACCCTGGCCTCGTAGCGGCGGGGCACTCCCTGGCGGGTAGGCCTGCCCAGCGGCCGGGCGGACGGGATGGGGAAGACAGGAGGGCCACCGGCACCCGGACGCGCTATATCCGGGCCCTTCCCATGAGTGTGGAGCTGCGTCGAAACGGGATGCACCTGACGGGCACCCCCCTGTCCCTGGATGCGAAGCGGAAGTCCCCGCTGTGCTTCGTCAGCCATGGCCACTCGGACCACATCGCCCGGCATGAGCGCACCATCGCCACGGCGGCCACGCTGCGCTTCATGACGCACCGGCTGGGGCCGGTGAATGCGCCCCTCGCCGTGCCCTACGGGCAGCCCTTCGACCTGGGCTCGCTGGTGCTGGAGCTGCTGCCGGCGGGCCACATCCTCGGCAGCGCGCAGCTGCGCGTCATCCGCGCGGACGGCAAGCGCATCGTCTACACGGGCGACCTCAACGTGGCGCCGTCGCTCACCGCCGAGGCGACGGTGGTGGCCGAGTGCGACACGCTCGTCATCGAGTCCACCTTCGGCCACCCGCGCTACCGCTTCCCGCCGCGCGCGGAGGTGATGGGGCAGGTGGAGGCGTGGGTGCGAAAGCAGCTCGAGCGGGGCGCGGTGCCGGTGCTGCTCGGCTACCCGCTGGGCAAGAGCCAGGAGGCGATGAAGTGCCTCGCCAGCCGAGGCTTCCCGCTGGTGGCGCATGCCTCCATCTACGAGGTGGCGCAGCTCTACGCGGAGCTGGGCGTGCCAATCGAGAACCTGCGCCTCTACGACGGCAAGGTGGAGCCGGGCGAGGTGCTCTTCATTCCTCCGCACCAGGCGCGGGGCGGGGCGCTGGCGCCCCTGTGGCCGAGGGCCACGGCGGTGCTGACGGGCTGGGCGGTGGACCCGGGGGCGGCGCGGCGCTACGGCGCGGACGTGGCCTTTCCGCTGTCGGACCACGCGGACTTCCCCACGCTGATGTCCTACGCAAAGGCCACGGGCGCGAATGAAGTGATTACCTGCCACGGCTTCGCGGAGGAGCTGGCGCAGGCGCTGCGAGACGCTGGCATCGACGCGCGCCCGCTCGGCGGGAAGCCGCAGCAGCTCACGCTGCTCTGACAGCCACCCCGGCGCGGGTTAGAGAAGGGCCATGGCCTCCCGTACTCCGCAGCTCTCCGGCCGCGCCGTGCGCGTCCTCGTGTGTACCGAGCGGAAGAGCTTCGTCACCCGTGAGCTGTCCGAGGCGAAGGTGTCCTTCGAGGGACTCGAGGGCGACCGGCACGCGGGGCTGACGCGGGCCGCGGACGTGCGCACGCCGTGGTTCCCCCGGGGCACGCCCATCCGCAACACGCGGCAGCTGTCGCTGGTGTCGAGCGAGGAGCTGGCGGAGGTGGCGGAGGCGCTGGGCGTGCCGAAGGTGCTGGCGGCGTGGCTGGGCGCCAACCTGGAGCTCGCCGGCGTGCCGAGGCTGACGCACCTGCCCCCGGGGACACGGCTGTTCTTCCCCGGGGACGCGGTGCTGGCGGTGGAAGGGGAGAACGAGCCATGCAAGGGCCCGGGGCGCGTCATCGAGGCGCACCACCCGGACATGGAGAAGCTCGCGAGCCGCTTCGTGAAGGCCGCGTGGCAGCGCCGGGGCCTCGTGGCCTGGGTGGAGCGTCCGGGCGTCCTCCGCGCCGGGGACGAGGTGCGGGTGATGCTGCCGAAGGCCGTGACGTACGTGCTGCCGGCGGAGCCGGTGCGCGGGAAGGCGAAGTCGGGCTGACGGCGTCCTGCCCCCGCCGTCAACGAGGAGGGAGGAACTGGGGCAGTCGCGCGCCTGGCGGAGCAGCGACACGAGCCGCTCAATCCACTCCAGCCGCATGTGCTTTCCTCAGGCCGGATGAAGAGACCTCGCGGCCCAGCCCTTCCTGACGACCTCCGAGCGCCGCGATGAGCAAGGCCTCGTCGCGCCCGGGGATGCTCCCAACCCTGGCGTCTCACCCGGCACGTGCTTCACCGCGAAGGGGGGCGGACCTCATGACGCGCAGTTTCGCGACAACGGTCCTTCTTGCCCTGTCGGTACTGTGGGTCGGCTGTGCGACGACGCAGGACGGCTCGGGCGGCACGGTGTGGGTGGGCAAGGGCCTGCCGGCCGGCATCGATGAGGCCACGCTGGAGCAGGCCGCGGACGCGGAGGCAGCGCGTGCGGTGGCCCAGGTATGGGCCGTGGCCGGTGACGTGCACGAGGTGGGAGCGCGCCTGGCCTTCACGTTCTGGTCGGAGCGGGGCGCGCTGACGTTGGAGGCGTACGAAGCCTCCGGGCGCGGAGGCACCGCTGGCAGGCCGGTGGACTCGGACGCCGCCCTCGATTCGCTGCGGACCCTCTTCGAGGCGTATGCGAAGCAGCGCACCGGCGAGGTGCGGCTGGTGCTGCTTCGCCAGGAGTCGGGCTGGGCCATGGACTATGAGTCCAGCCGTCCCACCCGGCGCCCGCTGGAAGCGAAGACCCTGCCTGTGCGCTGGGAGGGCACGCCGACGGCCACCCGCGAGGCGCAGACGGACGGGCTGGCCAGGCTGCTGCGCGCGGTGTCCCTCCCCGCCGGTGGCGCGGCCCGGGTGGAGGTGGAAGCGAGGCTGGATGATGGGCGGGTGGAGGGCTGGGAGCTGAAGGGCTTCCAGGTAACGCGTTCGGGGGCAGGTGGCGAGCCCCGGGCCGTGCCGGAGGCGGTGCATGCCGAGGCGGAGAAGGTGCTGCGGCCCTTCGTGGAGGGACTGGGGCCGCGCGCGGTGCGGGTGGACCTGGTGCTGGCGCATCGCGAGGACGCGGCGCGGGCAGGCGGCTGGGTGGAGGGGGCGCGAGTAGTCCGCGCCTCTCCGCCACCCGGGTTCGACGCCGATGCCGTCGCTGAGTACCGGGCGCTGCACGAGGACATCCTGCGGCGCTGGCGCGAGGGCGTGCACGAGGGCTTCGCGTGGCTGGCGCAGCGGGGCGTGGAGGAGCTGGCCCTCTGGTACGTGGGGGGCGTGCTCGCGAAGGGGGCGGGGTTCCTCGCGGTGCGAGGCGGCGGCATCGTCCTGAAGGCGCTGCGTCAGGGCAGGGAGGCCGCGGCGGGCTGGCTGCGTACGATGCTGACGCGGCTGTCGGGCGGGGAGAAGCGGGCCTTCGAGCGACTGTGGGCGAAGGTGCAGCTCGAAGGAGAGAAGGCCCTGAGCGCGGGGGAGCGGCAGGAGCTCCGCGCGCTGATGGCGCGCATCGAGCAGCTCGCGAAGACTCCACTCAAGTCCACGGAGAAGGACCCGATTCGGGAGCAGGCGCGCAAGCTCTACAAGGAACTGAACCCCCATCTCGCCCAGGCCATGACCACGAACGCCGAAAAATGGCCCGTCCATCATCGGCGCCCCTTGCAGTACGCGCATCTGTTCCCGGACGAGAACATCAACGCACCAGTCAATCTGGCGGTCGTGGAGGTGTCCACGCACCGCCGTATCAACGTCCTCTGGGACCGATTCAGGAGGGCTCGCCCACAGCCAACGGCGGACGAGGTCCTCAAGGCTACCGAGGCCATCGATAGTCAGTTCAAGGCTTGGTACCACCGGGTAGGTGGGGCAGTTCCTTCTACCCGGACGCCTGAAGAGGCCGAAAAGGTTGCGCTGGAGCTACTTCAAGGGTTCTTCGGAGGCCTGGACTAGCGGAGGCTCAATCCATGGGGACATCGGCACTGCCTGGGTTCGACCGGTTGCTGGAGGTGTGCGAGAGGCTGGGGCTGCAACAGTCCGTACTGCCGCCAGGGAGACATCCGCCGGAGCCTCTTGCTCCCTTCGCGGGAACACCGCTGGACCCTGCGCTCGCGAGCTTCTACTCGCGCGTGGGCAAGGCCATTCTCGCGGCGGATGCTGATGGTCTCGTCATCTTCCAGGTAGACGATGGAATCAACCAACTGGAGGCGGAGAACAACGCGCTGCGCGCGGGCTGGCAGGGTGGCTTCTTCGTCCCCCTCTTCGTCTTCGGCGGGAGGCCGTTGCTGGCCCACTACTTTGCCACGGTGCCAGACTTGTCGGACCCGTCCGGCTTCCAGCCCGTAGTCAGGGTGGACACCTATGAACGCCCATACGCACTCCCCATCGCCTCGACTGTGGACCGTCTCTTCGACACCTACTCGCGCTATCTGGAGGAGTTGGTCGCTCACGAGGACTTCGATGCGGACGGGGCGGCGGCGCTGAGCTTTCCCTGGAAGGTGCCCCACCTGCTGGCCCGTGACGATCGACTGGTTGAGTTGATTCGTGAAGGGCGCTTCGACGCGTTGATGACCGACCCGGATGCCCAGGCGTGGGCCGGCGAGGTACTGAATGCGCATTCGCGCCGCTGAGGGACAGGTCCGGGCGGTCATGGCTCCATGGCCCGGGGCCTGCCTCCCGACGTGATTGGAGCAGGGAGTCCGGACGATGGAGCACATGGCGCTTCCTGGCCTGGAGCGGTTGCTGGCCATTTGTGGGCAATCAGGACTTGGCATCCGCACCACGCCTCCTGGCCTCAGGCCACGCCGGGCTGAAAGGGTGGTGGGGGGGTACCCACTGGACCCGGAACTGGCGGCGTTCTACTCGCGGTATGGCAGTGCGACCTTCGCCAGCGACTTCTACCTCCTTCGCTTCGACGACAAGGAGGACCAACTGGAAGAGAGGAGTGAGTGGTGGCGTGAGAGTTGGCAGGGGCAGCTGGCCACCCCCCTTTTCTATTTCGGAGGTGTGGCGTCGCTGGCGTACTACTACGCCACCATGCCCGGCCTGACGGACGGACAGGGCCGACAGCCCGTGGTGCTTGTGGATACGTACGAACTCGACGGCCCCGTCGTTCTGCCGCTTGCTTCGAGCGTGGACCGTCTCTTCGACACCTACTCTCGCTATCTGGAAGAACTGGTGGCTCACGAGGACTTCCAGGCGCGTGGGCTGTCAGCGCTTGGTTTTCCCTGGAAGGTGCCGCATCTGCTCTCCCAGGATGCCAGGCTCGTGCAGCTCATCCGCGAAGGGCACTTCGACGCGCAGCTTCCGGGGCTGGAAGGCCGCGCCTGGCTCTCCCAGGTGGTGGCCGCCCGCGAGCGCCTCGTCTGACCTCCAGAAAACACCACGGGGCCGCCAGGCCCGGGAAGCTCCCGGACTCTAGCGGCCCCGCGGGCCTCAAGCCGTCACCGGGACTTCAGACGTCCGGCGACTGGACGATGAGCTTCTCCTTGCCGCACACGTCACAGCGCACGTGGACGAAGAGGTCGTCGTCGCTGTCCTCGGGCACCTCGCCCTCGGGCACGCCGAGCTCCGCCTTCGCCAGCGCCGGCACCTTCGCGGGGATGTCCTGCGCCTTCAGCGCCTGGACGTACGTCATCTCCCGGTCATGGCACTCGCGCGTCTCGGGGCCGTTCAGCCAGCCCGGCTCCATGCCCTCCGGCAGCCGGCTGATGAGCTCCAGGTTGGACATGGACTCGGCCAGGTACGCCAGCCGGCGCAGCCGCGCCTCTTCCGGCAGCGCGGCGAACACCTGGAAGCCCTCGAACAGGGCGTTGCGGTCCTCGCCCGTGGCCGCCTGTGCCAGCTCCATCGCCGCGTCGCTCGACTCCAGCGCCTCGTCCCAGTTGTTCTCCGGGTTGAAGCCCGCCTCCAGCAGCGACGTGTACAGCTGCGTGGCCGCCAGCCGGCGCCGCGCCTCCTGCAGGTGCTCCACCACGTCGTGCGTCAGCCTCAGCTCCAAGAGCGCGCCCGTGGTGCGCGGGTCGATGGAGCCCGTCAGGTCATCCACCTGCACCTCCTCCTGGAGGGCGGCCTTCAGCACCTGCGCCGCGGAGAAGCGGGCCAGCGGCACCACCCCCACCTCGCGCAGGTACATGGCGGCCACGGCGGCGTCCTTCGCCCCCATGCGCAGCGACTTCTGCGCCCGCTCCACCACGGACGGGTCCGCCGACGGCTTCTTGTTCTCCAGCCGCGTCTTCACCGCCTCGCGGTACAGCGTCTCCAACTGGCTGCCCGGCGGCAGCCGCTGCGGGAGCAGCGGGCGCAGGCCCGGCACGTCCAGCACCCACACCGGAGGCATGGACAGGCGCTTGAGCGCCCGGAAGAACAGCGAGCCCGGCGGGTCCTGCGGGCGGAACGGCGGCAGCTCCTCGCCCGCCGGCTCTCCCTGCATGACCGCCGCGGCCTGTGCGCCCAGCGCCTTCTCGCGCTGCTCACGGGTGAACGCGGTGATGCCCTGGGCGGGCGGCGGGGACGGCGGAGGGGCCTCCTCGCCATCCAGACCGACCACCCGGTCCATGTCCACGTCGTCCATCTCCACGTCGTCCAGCCCCTTGGCGCCCGTGAAGTCGCAGCGCAGGAGCTTCAGCTTCTCGAAAGTCGCTCCTTCCAGGTTGGCCCCCCGGAAGTCGCAGTCCTGGAGCCGGCCGCCATGGAAGTAGGCGTTGGACAGGTCCGCGTCCCGGAAGTTGACCTTGGACAGGTCGCACCGCTCCCACTCGGAGCCGATGAGGCCGAGGCCGGACAGGTCCGTGTTGGCGGAGAAAAGTTGGGTAAAGGTTGCGCCGGTATGGTCGGTTGAGACCTGGCCGGACTTGCGCATCCGGTTCCATTCCGCCGAACCACTCTGAAGAAGCTTCTCGATACTCGGGGCTTTCGCCATGGACCGGGGATTATTCGTATGGTCTGGTCCGCGCGCCAGCACAAATGATCGAGTACCGAATCGAAGCCGACACCGCCGGGATGCGGCTGGACAAGCACCTGCGCAAACGGCTCCCCAATGTCCCGGTGAGCCACCTCTTCAAGATGATCCGCACCAAGAAGGTGCGGGTGAACGGAAAGCGTGCGCAGCCTGAGCAGTTGCTAGCCGAGGGAGACGTGCTCACCATCCGCGGCGACGAGCAGCAGCTCACGGCCGACGACCGTCCGAAATCGGACCGTCCGACGCCCCCGCCCCCGCCGGTAGACCCCAGCCGGCTGGTCATTCTGAGGGAGGACGACTGGCTCATGGCCGTGGACAAGCCCAGTGGCATGGCCGTCCATACCGGCAGCGGCATCACCGGCGGCACGCTGGTGGACTATGTGCGCGCCTACCTGGGCCCCAAGGCCGTCCGCAATGACTTCGCCGCGTCCCCGGCCCACCGGCTGGACCGGGAGACCTCGGGCGTCATCCTGGTGGCCAAGCGCCGCCCGGCGATGGTGCACTTCACCGACGTCTTCACCAACGGCCTGTCGAAGAAGCGCTACCTCACCCTGGTGAAGGGGAAGATGCCCAAGGATTCCGGGGTCATCGACCTGCCCCTGTCGGAGCACCAGCAGACGGCCGAGTCCAAGGCCCGTCGGGGGGTGAACATGCAGGAGGCCCTCACCCGGTGGAAGGTCGTCAAGCAGTCGGGCGACGCAGCGCTCCTGTCCTGCTCCATCGAGACCGGGCGCACCCATCAGATAAGAAGGCATCTGGCCGCCATCGGACACCCGGTGGCGGGTGACAAGAAGTACGGAGACTTCGCCTTCAACCGCGACGTGCGGGCGCGCTGGGGGCTGAAACGTTTGTTCCTGCACGCCGAGCGCATTGAATTTCCGCATCCCGAAGGCGGTGTGAAGGTGGCCGTGGAGGCCCCCCTCGCACCGGAATTGAGGGACGTGCTCAAGCGGGCTGCATTGGTGCCCTGAAGCCCGCCAAGGTTCCGAAACGCGTATGGCCGACCCCAAGACGACTGACCGCAGCCGCTCGAAGCTGGTGCTCGAGGGCGTTCCCCCCGGACGCTGGTGGAAGTTCCTCCTCAAGGCCGCCGGGTGGCTGACGCTCACCGGAGCCACCGCCGCCGTGGTGGCCGTGACGGCCGTGTACTACGTGTACTCGGACGGGCTGCCCGCCATCCCCAAGGTGGACGAGTACTGGCCGCCCATCGTCACCGAGGTCTACACCGACGACGCGGTGCTGGCCGGTGAGTTCTACAACGAGCGCCGCAAGGTGGTGCCCTACGAGCGCATCCCCAAGCGGCTCGTCCAGGCCTTCATCGCCAGCGAGGACTCCAGCTTCTTCGACCACTTCGGCGTGGACGTGCTGGGCACCTCGCGCGCCGCCTTCAAGACCATCAGCTCCAAGCTGGGCCTGCGCTCCGGCGGCATCCAGGGTGGCTCCACCCTGACGCAGCAGACGGCGAAGGCCGTCCTCATCTCCGCGGAGGGCTACAAGTCCGCCACCGCCAAGACGCTCACCCGCAAGATTCGCGAGGCCATCCTCGCGGCGCGGCTGGAGCAGTCGCTGACCAAGGAAGAGATTCTCTACCTCTACCTGAACAACGTCTTCCTCGGGCACCACAGCTACGGCGTGCAGAGCGCGGCGGAGAACTACTACCGCAAGGACGTGCGGGATTTGACGCTGGGGGAGATGACGCTCATCGCCGGCCTGCCGCAGGCGCCCAGCCGCTACTCGCCCTTCCTGCGCCCGGAGGCCGCGCGCAAGCGCCGCTCCTACGTGCTGCGCCGCATGCTGGACGAGGGCATGATTTCGCAGGCCGAGCACGACACCGCCAACGCCGAGCCGGTGAAGGTGTACCCGGTGGAGGACGTCTTCCACGAGTTCGCGCCGTACTTCGTGGAGCAGGTCCGCAAGGACATGGTGGACCGGTACGGCAACCCCGTGCTGCTCAAGGACGGCCTCAAGGTCTTCACCACCATGGACAGCGAGCGCCAGCGCGCCGCGCAGGACGCGGTGCTGGACGGCCTGCTGTCGGTGGACAAGCGCCAGGGCTGGCGCGGGCCGGTGCAGCAGCTCACCTCGCCCGAGGCCATCAAGTCCTTCCTGGACCGCGCCAAGAAGTCCATGGGCAAGCAGGAGCTGGTGGACAACCGGCTCTACGTCGCCGTCGTCACGGCGATTGACGGCGACGGCAAGGGCGCGGACGTGCAGGTGGGCCCGCACGCCGGCCGGCTGCCGCTGTTGGGCATGCGCTGGGCGCGCAAGGTGAACCCCGAGGGCTACTACCCGGCGATGATGCTCTCGTCGGTGAAGAAGGCCATCGCCGTGGGCGACGTCATCGTGGTGCGCCACGTGACGAAGAAGGAGCTCACCGACGACCGCGAGCAGTGGGACAAGAAGCTGGCCGAGGAGATTCCGGAGGAGGGCGTGAAGCTCTTCCGCCTGGAGCAGACGCCCGAGGCGCAGAGCGCGCTCGTCTCCATCGACCCCCACCGCCAGTACCTCACCGCCATGGTGGGCGGGTACGACTTCGACGACAACGAGTTCAACCGCGCGTTCCAGGCCTGCCGCCAGCCGGGCAGCTCCTTCAAGCCCTTCGTCTACTCGGCGGCGCTGGAGCAGCTCAACTGGTCGGAAGCCACCGTCATCGTCGACTCGCCGATTGTGGAGCACGACCCGGACAACAAGGTGTCGTGGAAGCCGGAGAACTACAGCGAGGAGTTCGTGGGCGACGTGCTCCTGCGCACGGCGATGATCAACTCCATGAACATCCCCGCGGTGAAGACGTTCGCCGCGGTGGGCGTGAAGAACATGGCCGCGTGGAGCCAGAAGCTCGGCATCACCACGCCGATGAACATGGACTTCTCCGCCGCGCTGGGCTCCTCGTGCGTGTACCCGGTGGACCTGGCCAACGCCTACGCCACCTTCAACCGCTACGGCCGCAAGAAGCCCACGTACTTCATCCGCAAGATTGAGGACCGCTGGGGCCGCACGCTGGAGGACCACACCGCCTATGACGACGCGTGGGCTCCGCTGCAGGACCGCGTCGCCGCCGGCTACGCGCGCCTCTTCGAGCCGGGCGAGCAGGTGATGAGCGCGGAGACGGGCTTCATCCTCACGCACCTGTTGCGCGGCGTGGTGCTCCAGGGCACCGGTGGCCCGGCCACCAAGCTGGGCAAGCCCGCCGCCGGCAAGACGGGCACCACCAACGACTCCTTCGACGCGTGGTTCGCCGCGTACACCCGGGACCTCGTCACGGTGGCGTGGGTGGGCTACGACTTGAACCCGCACCCGCTGGGCCGCTACGAGACGGGTGGCCGCGCGGCGCTGCCCATCTGGCTCAACTACATGAAGCGCGCCCTGGAGGGCCGGCCCCAGTCCGAGTTCTACCCGTGGCAGTCGATGGACCTGGTGAAGCTCTACATCGACAAGAAGACGGGGAAGATTGCCTCGCCGGGCGCCAAGGGCTCCGAGCTGATGTTCTTCAAGAAGGGCACCGAGCCCAAGGACGCCGTGCCCGACAAGAACCAGGTCGACGTGGACCAGTTCATGATGGGCGCGCAGTAGGCCCAGGCACGTGGCTTCACCGAGGCCCCGCGGCCCCTCATGGGGAAGCGGGGCCTTCGTGTTTGCTCAGGACTGCTTCGCGCCCTCGCGGAAGGCGCGCGAGGGCTCGGTGTGCCGCTCCAGCGCCTCGCGCAGGCGGGCCTTGTCCGGGCCCGCCTCCAGCACGGAGCGCGTGGCGGTGGGGACCACCTGTCGCTCGCGCCCGGCGAACAGGCGCTTCAGGTCATCGAAGCCCGCGCCCTGCGCGCCGATGCCCGGCGTGAGCATCAGCGTTGCGCCCAGCCGCTCCACCACGCCCCTGTCGCTGTCCGGCAGGGTGGCGCCCATGACGGCGCCCACCACGGGGGCAGGGCCGCCCGTCTTCTCGTTGAACGCGTGGATGTCATCCGCCAGCGTCTCCGCCACGGTGCGGCCGTCGCTGCCCTTCGACAGCTGCAGGGCGGTGCCCTCGGGGTTGGACGAGCGCACCACGACGAAGGCGAAGGCGTTGGCGGCCTTCGCCAGCTCCAGCGTCTTCTTCAGGGCGCCGAACCCCAGGTACGCAGTGAATGTGGCCGCATGCGCCTGGTACGCGCTGTTGGAGCCGAAGAGGCTCTGCGCGTACGCATCCATGGTGGAGCCGATGTCCCCGCGCTTCACGTCCAGCAGGGTGAGGGCGCCGGCCTCCCGGAAGCGCTTCATCACGTGCTGGAGCACCTTCAGGCCGTCCGGGCCGTGACGCTCGAAGAAGGCGCTCTGCGGCTTCACCAGCGCCACCCTGTCCTGAGCGGCGTCGGCCAGCCGGTCGCAGAACTCGCGCAGCCCCTGGGCGGTGTCGGGCAGCTCCCAGCGCTCGAGCAGCTCCTTCGAGGGGTCGATGCCGAGGCAGAACGGCGAGCGCCGGTCCGCGAGCGCATTGAAGTTGTAGACGAAGGGCGGAGCGAGGGTCGTCACGGGAGTCCTCCGGGGCAACGTCAGCGCAGCCGGCGTGCGGCGGCGTCGAACAGGGGGTTGGGCAGCACCTTCACCAGTCGCGTGGGCAGGGCGAGCTGCCAGGGGAAGGTCAGCTCCGTGTCACCCCGGAGGATGCCCCTGCCCATCAGGTCCACGGCCGCGTCCGTCTCCATGAGGAAGGGCATGGGGAAGGCGTTCTGCGCCGTCATCTCGCTCTTCACGAAGCCCGGGTACACGCAGGTGGTGCGCACGCCGGTGCCGCCGAGGTCCACGCGCAGGCTCTCCATGAAGGTGGACAGGAAGGCCTTGGAGGCGGAGTAGGCCGCATGGCCGGCGAGCCCCCGGTACGCCGCGAGGCTGGAGATGCCCACCACGTGGCCGCGACGCCGCTCCACCATCTGTGGCAGCACGGCGCTCAGCGTGGCGACGGCGCCGGTGACGTTGGTGTCGATGATGCCGCGCACCTTCTCCCATTGCAGGCGCTTGCCGTGGGTGACGCCGCCCACGCCCGCGTTGGCCACCACCAGGTCCAGCCCGCCGCACTCGGCGTCGAGCTCGCGGATGCGCTCCATGGTCGCCTCCGCGCGGGTGACGTCCAGCTCCACCGGCTCCACGGTGGCGCCAGCGGCCTGCGCCTCGGCCGCCAGGGCCTGGAGTTGCGGCAGCCTCCGCCCCGAGGCGAAGACGCGCAGGCCCCGCTTGGCCAGCCACAGCGCCAGACCCCGTCCCAGGCCGCTCGAGGCGCCCGTCACCAGGGCCGTCCGGTAGCTCATCTCCGCCATGCAGTCCTCCTGAGTGCGAGAGGCTTGTCGCACGGTTGGAAGCGGGGTGGGACACAAATCCGTGGTCGGCTGGTCTCCAGGCCCGGTCCCAGGGGCTGCGTCGCCAGGGCCATGGCGCGGGGGCTCGCCCGTCCGCACCTTACGGCCTCGGGGGAGGCACGAGCATGACGTCATGGAACAGCGTGATGGCGGTCGATGACGACCCCGACATCCTGCTCGCCTTCAAGGACGTGCTGGAGCTGGAGGGCTACACGGTGCTGCTGGCCCGGGGCGGCCGCGAGGCGCTGGACCTCTTGCGGCGGGGCGCGCGTCCGGCCCTCATCCTGCTCGACCTGATGATGCCGGACATCAGCGGCTGGGACTTCCGGGAGCGGCAGCTCGCCGACGCCTCGATTGCCTCCCTCCCGGTGGTGGTCGTCTCCGGCCAGGGGGTGAGCGCGCGCGACGTGGCAGCGCTCGGTGTGGCTGGCTACCTCAAGAAGCCCGTGGACCTGGAGCAACTGCTGGGCACCGTCGAGCGCTACGTGCGCCGGTCGCAGGCCCAGCCGCAACACGCCTGACGGCGCGCCGACTCACAGCATGGGCCAGTACGGCCGCAGCGCCTCACGGCTGGCCTGCAGCGCCTGCTTCGCGTCCGTGTGCGTCGTGCCGGTGGCGAAGCTGTCCTTGCGCCCGGCCAGCACCTCCACGCACGCGTGCACGGACTGGGACAGCCCCTCCAGCGAGTAGCCGCCCTCCAGCAGCAGCACGAGCTTGCCGTCGCAGACGCGCTCGGCCAGCGACTTCATGGACGCGCACATGGCGGCGAAGCCGCGCTCGGTGACGTCCATGCCGCCAATGGGGTCTCGCTGGTGCGGGTCGAAGCCGGCGGACACGAGGATGAGCTGGGGCCGGTACGCCTCCGCCACCGGCAGGAACAGCTCCTCGAAAATCATCCCGTAGTCCGCGTCCGAGTTGCCGCCGGGCAGGCCCACGTTGACGGTGTAGCCCTCGCCCTCGCCCACGCCCACCTCGCGCGCCGCGCCCGTGCCCGGGTAGTACGGGTACTGGTGCACGGACTGGTACATGACGTCGCGCGCCCGTAGAAGGCCGCCTGGGTGCCGTTGCCGTGGTGCACGTCCCAGTCGAGGACGAGGACGCGCTCGGCGCCCAGCCTGCGCCCGGCCTCCGCGGCGATGGCCACGTTGTTGAAGAGGCAGAAGCCCATGGCGCGGTCCGGCTCGGCGTGGTGCCCCGGCGGCCGCACCAGCGCGAAGGCGTTGCGCGCTCGGCCCTTCATGACCTCCTCTACCGCCTGCACCGACGCCCCGGCCGCGAGCCGCGCCGCGTCCACGCTGTCCGGCGACACCTGCGTGTCCGGGTCGATTTGCGCCTGGTGCCCGCTCAGGCGCTCCAGGTAGGCAAGCAGCTCCGGGGTGTGCACCGCGGCCAGCTCCTCGCCCGTGGCCGAGCGGGGCGCGGCCATCACCGTGCCCTGCACCGGGGTGCTGGCGAGCACGCCCAGGATGCGCTGGAGCCGGGCCGGCGACTCCGGGTGGCCCTTGCCGGGAGCGTGCTGGAGGAAGAGCGGGTCGGTCAGCAGCAGCGTCTGGGTCATCACTTGGGACCTTACGCATCCGCCAGGGAGGAAGTCAGGCCCGGGCGGCAGGTGGGCGACAGGGGGCAGAGGGGTGGCGGTTCTTGCCCTGCCGGTGATTCAGTCCCTACAGTGCCCGGGCTTGACTCCCCGCTTCAAGAAACCCGGCCTGCGAAGCCTGTTGCTCGGCTCCTTCGCCCTGGTGCTCGCCCTCATCCTCGGGACGCTCTATTTCGTCGTCCCGTCGCGGGTGGAGGCCTACCTCGAGAACCGGCTGCTGAAGCATGGCGAGGACAAGGCGGAGCAGGTCGCCAGCGTCCTCGCCACCCAGCCCGACGCGGGCCTGGCGGCCAGCCTGGAGCGCCTGCACGCCGGGGACGACGACTTCTCGGTCTTCGCCATCGTCGCCGGGGACGGCCGGGTCGTCACCACCTGGCCGCAGCCGCCCCCCAGGTGGTTCCAGGACGAGCTCCAGGCCCGTGCGGCGGGCGCGGCGCTGGATGGCTTCACCTTCTCCAATGGTGACAGGGCCGTGGTCCGCCCGGTGTCGCTGCGTGAGAGCGGCGACGGGCAGGTGCTGGTGGTGGTGAGCGTCGCCGACCTGGACGAGGTCGTCACCTCGCTGCGTCACGTGGTGCTGCTGGCGTTCGGCATCGGCCTGGCGCTGTTCCTGCTGGTGGCCTTCATCATCTCCCGCGCGTTCATCCTGGTGCCGCTGGAGGCGATGATGGGCATGGCGCGCCGGCTGGCGGAGGCCGA
This sequence comes from Pyxidicoccus sp. 3LFB2, assembly GCA_046520375.1. GTDB lineage: Bacteria > Myxococcota > Myxococcia > Myxococcales > Myxococcaceae > Myxococcus. The sequence continues at coordinate 6,874 of JBKGHK010000084.1, read as the reverse complement.
CCTCACCGGCCGCGTGGACGTGGGCACCCGGGACGAGCTGGGCCAGCTGGCCGAGGCGCTCAACCGCATCGCCCAGAGCTGGCGCGACACGCTGGGCCGGGTGCGCGGCGTGTCGGACGTGGTGGCCGGCGTCGTCGAGCAGATCCACCGCACCGGCACCACCGTGTCCTCCGGCGCGGGCACCGTGCAGGCGCGCGTGGAGGAGACGTCCTCCTCCATGGTGGAGATGATGGCCTCGCTGCGAGGCATCGCGGAGAACGTCGAGGTCCTCTACCAGAGCGCCGAGGAGAGCAGCTCCTCCATCATGGAGATGGCCGCCACCAACGACGAGGTGGCGGAGAACGTCCAGGCCATGGCCGCCAGCGTGGAGGAGACCACCAGCGCCATTGAAGAGATGACCTTCTCCATCAAGGAGGTGGCCAAGAACATCCACGAGCTGTCCGCCTCCACGGAGGAGACGTCCTCGGCCATCAGCCAGATGGATGCGGCCATCGGCCAGGTGGAGGCCAACGCCAAGGAGACGGCCCGGCTGTCCGAGCAGGTCTTCGAGGACGCGCAGACGGGCGTGGAGTCCCTGCGCAAGACGCTCACCGGCATCGACCGCATCAAGGAGACCAGCCGCTCGGCCGCCGGGGTCATCGACAGCCTGGGCCGGCGCATCTCCGAGATTGGCAACATCCTCAACGTCATCGACGACGTGGCGGAGCAGACCAACCTCCTGGCGCTCAACGCCGCCATCATCGCCGCGCAGGCGGGCGAGCACGGCAAGGGCTTCGCGGTGGTGGCGGAGGAAATCAAGGACCTGGCCGAGCGCACCGGCGCGTCCACGAAGGAAATCGCCGAGCTCATCCGCAGCATCCAGGAGGAGAGCCGCAACGCCGTGGTGGTGATGAACCAGGGCGTGCGCAACGTGGAGGAGGGCGTGCAGCTGGGCCGCGAGGCGGAAGGGGCGCTGCGCAAAATCAACGACAGCACCCAGAAGTCCACGCAGATGGTGAAGGCCATTGCCCGCGCCACCGTGGAGCAGGCGCGCGGCAGCAAGCAGGTGACGGCCTCCATCCACCGCATCAGCGAGACGGTGTCGCAGATTTCCAAGGCCTCCAACGAGCAGGCCAAGGGCGGCGAGCAGATCATGAAGAGCGCGGAGAAGATGAAGGCGCTCACCGCCCACGTGCAGCGCAGCAGCCAGGAGCAGGCGCACGGCAGCAAGCAGATTACGCGCTCGATTGAGAGCATCAACGAGATGGTGACGCACCTGAACCGCGCCCAGAAGGAGCAGACCAAGGGCAGCGAGCAGGTGCTCAAGGCGGTGGAGACCATCAAGGGCGTGTCCGAGCACCAGACACGCTCGGTGCGCCAGCTGGAGGAGGCCATCGACAACCTCCAGCGGCAGGCGGAAATCCTCCGGGCCGAGGTGCGGCGTTTCCGGGTGTAGGCGTGCAACGCGGACGTGAATCGCTTACGTAGGAGTCCGCATGCCCCCAGAACGACAGGTGTCCGAGCGCGCGGTGGTGTTCCTCATCGGCGCGGTCCAGTTCGTCAACATCCTGGACTTCGTGATGGTCATGCCGCTGGGCCCGGACTTCGCGCGGGGGCTGGGCATCGCCCCCTCGCACATCGGCACCATTGGCGGCGCCTACACGGCGGCGGCGAGCGTGGCGGGGCTGGTGGGCGGGTACTTCCTGGACCGGTTCGACCGGCGCAAGGCGCTGGCGGTGTCCATGCTGGGGCTGGTGCTGGCCACCGCGCTGGGCGGCTTCGCCACGGGGCTCACCACGCTGCTCCTGGCGCGCGTGGCGGCGGGCATCTTCGGCGGGCCGGCCACGTCGCTGTCGCTGTCCATCATCGCGGACCTCGTGCCGGTGGAGCGGCGGGGGCGGGCGGCTGGGGGCGGTGATGGGCGCCTTCTCCGTGGCGTCCATCCTGGGGGTGCCGCTGGCGCTGGCCATGGCGGAGTGGGGCGGCTGGCGGGTGCCCTTCTTCGTGGTGGCGCTGCTGGGGCTGCTGGTCGCCGCGGGCGCCATCTTCTTCCTGCCCCCCGTGCGCGGGCACCTGACGGCCGGGCAGCGGGCAAAGCCCGTGGGCGTGCTGGAGCTGCTGTCGCGCGGGGACGTGCAGCTGTCCTACCTCATGACGGCGCTGGTGATGATGGCCAGCTTCGTCATCGTCCCCAACATCGCCGCCTACGTGCAGCAGAACCTGGGCTACCCGCGAGAGAGTCTGAAGGTGGCGTACTTCGTGGGCGGCCTGGTGAGCTTCGCCACGCTGCGGGTGGCGGGGCCCCTGGTGGACCGGCATGGGGCCTTCGTCGTGGGCACGGTGGGCTCGGTGCTGGCGGTGGTGTCCACCTACGTGGGCTTCGTGCACTACCCGCGCTGGCTGCCGGTGCCGGTGCTCTTCATGGCCTTCATGCTGTCCATGGGGACGCGCAACGTCGCCTACAACACGCTCACCTCGCGGGTGCCGGAGAATCCCGTCCGCGCGCGCTTCATGTCCCTGCAGTCCGCCATCCAGCACATGGCCGCGGCCCTGGGCGCCTTCCTCAGCGTGCGGCTCCTGACGGACCGTCCGGACGGCACCCTGGGGGGCATGGAGACGGTGGCCGGGGTCTCCATCGGCCTGACGCTGCTATTGCCCCCCATGCTCCTCGTGGTGGAGCGGCGGGTCCGCTCCCGGGAGCAGGCCCGGGCCCTGGCGGTGCCCCCGGCCCAGGGCATGGCCGTCCCCCTGTCCCCGGGGGCCACCCCCCACCAGCCTTGAATCCCGAGAGGCGCCTGCCCGCCTGCCGCCCTCCCACGGTGCCGGGCGGACGCCCGGATGAGACGAGCGGTTGCACCGGCCGTCCCATGGCGCGATAACCCAGGCTGCCTTTTCGGGGAGCGCGTCAGGACATGTTCAACATCGGCGCAGGCGAAATGGTGCTCATCTGTGTGGCCGCGCTGCTCATTCTCGGGCCGACGCGGCTGCCGGAGCTGGCGCGGGGCATCGGCAAGTTCATGCGCGAGTTCCGCCGCCAGACGGACGAGGTCCGCAACGTCGTGGAGCGCGAGTTCTACACGATGGACCAGGAAATCTCCCGGGACCCCACGCCCCCCGTCCGCCCCGGCTCGTCCTTCGCCCATGCGCCGACCTCTCCGGTGGCCCTGCCCGAGCCGCCCCTGCCACCCCCTGCCCCGAGGCCGGGCGCCCCTTCCACGGGGAGCATGCACCGGTGGCCGAGCAGGCCGCCGCGCCGGTGGGCCCGGGCACGCAGGTGCTGGAGCTGGATGCCACGGGGCCCCGTCAGCTGGAGCCCTCGTTCCTTCGCGAGCCCGAGCCCTCCGCGCCGGGCACGCCCCTGGAGTCTTCGGCCCCGGCGGAGCCGGCGCCGTTCACCCCTGATGCCCCGGTGCCCGTCCCTGGCACGGTGGCCCGCAACGCGCCGAAACGGAGCTGAGTCCTGAGTCCCCCGCCTGTCTCTCCCGAGCCCGAGCTCCGCATGAGCCTCGCGGACCACCTCACGGAGCTCCGCTCCCGGCTGCTCCGGTGCACCATCGCGGTCGCCGTGCTGGGCGCCGTCTCGCTGCTGTTCGCCAAGCCCATCTTCGGCGTGCTGATGCGGCCGGTGCTGGAGGCGCTCCCCGAGGGCAGCCGCGCCCTCATCTACACGTCCGGCATCGAGGAGATAAACGTCCTCATGAAGGTGGGCGTGTACTGCGGCATCTTCCTCACCACGCCCGTCATCCTGATGCAGATCTGGGGCTTCGTGTCCCCGGGCCTGTACCCGGAGGAGCGCCGCTTCGCCGCGCCCTTCGTCGCGTTCGGCTCCATCGCCTTCATCCTGGGCGCGTGCTTCTGCTACTTCGCGGTGCTGCCCTCCATGTTCAAGTTCCTCCTCAACGAGGAGGAGACGCTGGCGCTGGAGCAGCGGCTGGACACGGCCCGGCTGCGCGCGGATGACGCCCTGCGCTTTCTGCGCGTGGGCGACGCCGAGCGGGCGGGCGCCTCGCGAAGGAGACGAGCGCCAGCCTCCGGGCGACTGGCGAGGGCCAGGTGCCCGAGCCGCAGCAGGCCCCCGCCGTCAGCGTGGAGCTGAAGGCGCGGCTGGCCGGCCTGGGCTCGCTGCTGGACGCGGCCTCGACGGGCTACTCCACGGAGCGCGGCGTGCTCCGGCAGGCGGTGGAGAAGCGGGTGGAGGCGGTGACGGCCTATGGCCGCCAGGACTACGTGGCGGCGGCGGCGGCCATGGACCAGGCCGCCAGCCTGTTGGCGGGTGTGGCGTCCACGCGCTCGGAGGAGCTGTCCGGGCTGTGGAAGCTGGAGAAGGAGCTGGCCGCGGGGTACGCGCAGCACGACGCCGCGCGCTGGACGCGGCCCATGCTGTCCATGCACGAGCAGCTGTCCCTGGTGCTGCTGCTCATCCTCGCCTTCGGCATCATCTTCGAGCTGCCGCTGGTGATGGCGCTCTTGGGCGTGGTGGGCGTGGTGCAGTCGAAGTGGCTCTTCCGCTACCAGCGCCATGCCTTCGTGGTGTGCCTCATCGCCGCGGCCATCATCACCCCCACCGGCGACGTGGTGAATCTGTCGCTGATGGCGGGCCCCATGCTGCTCTGCTACGAGCTGGGCGTGTTGCTGGTGTGGCTGGTGGAGCGGCGCCGCGCACGCAACGAGGCGGAGACCGGCATCACCCCGGCATCGTAGGCCGAGGAGCCCTTCCATGGTGCCGGTGTCCCGGAATCTCCGCGCCAACCTGCGCTACCTGCGGGCGCTCATCCGGCGCTTCCGCACCACGCTGGTGCTGTCCGCGGCGCTGTTCCTGCTGGGGCCGCTGCTGTTCTGCTGGCGCTACGTGCCGCAGGACGGCACGCCCCTCACGTTTGGCGAGGCGCTCCACCACGTCTACTTCCTGCTCTACGGCCAGCCCTCGCTGCCGTACGTGCACGACTGGCTCATCGAGCTGCTCAACCTGGTGATTCCGCCGGTGGGCATCGCCCTGGTGGTGGATGGCGTGGTGCGCTTCGCCTACCTCTTCTTCGCCCGGCACAAGAACGACAAGGAGTGGATAGAGGTGGTCACCGAGACGATGAAGGGACACGTCGTGGTGTGCGGGGCGGGACGGGTGGGCTACCGCGTCGTCGCGCAATTGCGCGAGATGGGCCGGGACGTGGTGGTGGTGGAGAAGCGCGAGGACGCCGCCTTCGTCTCCGCGCTGCGCGACGAGCAGGTGCCCCTGCTCATCGACGACACGCGCAGCCCGCTGTGCCTGCCGCGCACCAACGTGAAGAATGCCTCCGCCATCGTCTGCGCCACGGACGACGACCTGGCCAACCTGAACATCGCCCTGGACGCGCGCCGGCTCAACCCGGACATCCGCGTGGTCATCCGCCTGTTCGACGACGATTTGAGCGGCAAGGTGCGTGACACCTTCAAGGCCGAGGCGCTCTCCAGCTCGTCGCTGGCGGCCCCGGCCATGGCGCTGGCGGCCATGGACCCGCGCATCATCCACTCGTTCCACCTGAACAAGCACCTGATGGTGGTCTCCCTCTTCGAGGCGCGCGAGGGGCTGCCCGGGCTGACCATCTCCAGCGTGCGCGACAGGTTCGGCGCGCTGGCGCTGGCGCTGATGCGGGGGGAGAAGGAGACGCTGCACCCCATGGGCGACGAGGTCATCAAGCCCGGGGACGTGCTGTCGCTCCAGGCGTCGTACCCGGACTACCGCCGGCTGCGGGCCTTCACGTGCGAGGCCGAGCCGCCCACGTGGTCGCACCACGAGCCCCCGGCGCTGCCGGGACAGCGCAAGCTGGGGTGAGCCGCCCCGCGGCGCGTGGAGGGCGTGGCGCACCCGGGCGGAACGCGCTCCGCCATGCGGGCCAGGGCCACGGTGCTACGCCACCCGGACGCTGGCGCCCAGGCCCGTCGCCACGGGGAGCTCGAGCGCGCGGGTGAGCAGCGCGGCCATGGGCTCCCACTCCACGAGGAAGCCGTCATGCCCGTACGGGCTGGACAGTACGGCGTACTCGGCATGGCGGCCGTGCTCTCGCAGGCGCCGGGACAGCACCGCCATGTGCTGCGGCAGGAAGAGCTGGTCCTGGTCGATGCCCACGCACAGCGCGCTCGCGCGGATGCGGGGCAGTCCTCCGTCGGGGCAGCGTGCGAGGTCATGGTGGTCCATGGCCCCCAGCAGCGCGAGGTAGGCCCGCGCGTCGAAGCGCGCCTCCAGCTTGCGGCCCTGGTGCTCCAGGTAGCTCTGCACGGGGTAGAGGGCACGCGAGGACCACACGGGGGGACGCGCCTGGTGCGTCTCCAGCGCCGCCTCCGCGCGGTAGGTGAGCATGGCGAGCTGCCGGGCCAACTCCAGCCCCCGGTGGGGCGCCTCGGGGAAGCCCGGGTCCAGCAGCAGCGCCTGCCTTGCCACGTGGTTGAAGCCCACCACCCAGGCGGTGGCGGACTCGGCGGTGGCGATGGGAGCCATGCGCGCGAAGCGCTCCGGCGCCAGCGCCGCGAGGCAGAGGACGACCATGCCTCCCAGCGAGCCTCCCGTCACGAGCGCCACCTCGTCCACGTCCAGCGCGTCCAGGGCCAGGAGGATGCTGCGCGCCTGGTCCCAGGGGGTGAGGGTGGCGGGCAGCCGCTGCTCGTCCTGCTTCAGGTCTCCCTTCGCGACGGGCGGCGGTGGCCCGAAGCGCGTGTCGTCCAGTCTCCCCGGAAAGCCCTCGTCGGCGGGGCCGGTGGTGCCGTAGCAGGAGCCCAGGTTGTTGAAGCACAGGAGCCGCATACGGGTCGGGTCCAGCGCGCGGCCCGGGCCGATGAGTGGCTCCCACCAGCCGCCTTCTCCGCCCGCGCGCATGTCGCCGGTGAGCGCATGCACCACCAGCACGGTGGGCACCGGAGGGGG
>JBKGHK010000849.1:0-3953 GCA_046520375.1 Pyxidicoccus sp. 3LFB2 | reverse complement strand
GGGCCGGGGGAGCGGCCGCGGGGGCGCGGGCCTCCTCGGCCCCACCCTCTGCCTCGGCTTCGGGCTCCGACTCGGGCTCCGCGTCCCGGGCCTCTTCCTGGGGCGACGTGGCCTTGAGGAACAGCTGCAGGTTCTGCTTCAGCGCCGGGGAGGTGCACCCCGCGCGCAGGCGGATCAACGCGCTCAGCACCCGGTCCTGCGTGTTGATGATGATGAGCGCCGGGTGCCGCTCGCTCGGCTGGCACTCCGGCCCGCCGGCCTGGCACAGCAGCACGCTGGCCACCAGGACGTTGCGCTCCAGCTCGCCCGAGATGACCTCCGTCCCGGGCTCGAACCGGCAGGGGCCGCCACCGGTGGCGGTGCCCACCACCCGGCCGCCTTCCGTCCGGAAGTCCACCTGGCCATACGCATCCCCCAGGTAGGGGCCGGACACGTTCGGCCCTGGCCCCGCCCACGCGAGGCCAGAGGCGACGGAAAGAACCGTCGCGAGTGCCTTGTTTGAAAGCGCGGGCGGCATGTGCGGGGTACTTTTCATCATAGGGGCCGCGAGGCTGCCTTGTAAACGCGCGAGGAAGCCTTGACCCCGCCGCCCCCCGTCCTTATCATTTCCCCAGACTCTTACGGGTTTTCCCAATAGATTCGTGGACTTGGTAGCACAGTAGCTTTGTTACAAGGGCTGTCCCCTGCGGGGCGCGTGATGCCCAGCAGAAATTCGAACCGATACGTCCATTCCGGGGTCCGTTTCGGTCACTTTGTGCAAGCCCTCCCTCCTCACGGGGGATGAGGGAAGCCTGCGGTGACATGATTTCGGTCCCCACCTGGCTTTCAGAGGGTTCAATGGACGCTGGGCACACGGCCATGCGGCGGGGGACTTTTTCTGCGGAGCGGCGGCGGTGAGCGAGACGGTGGTGGAAGAGGCGGCGGCGAGGAAGCAGACCCTGCGTGAGGAGCTGACGGCGCGTCGCAAGGCGATGACGCCGGACATCATCGACACGCGGGGTCTCAAGGTTCAGTCTCGGTTTCTGGCAACTCCGTACTATCAGAAGGCGAGAACGGTAGCCTTGTATGCCCCAATTCGGGGCGAGGTGCCCACGCGGGACATTTTGATTGCGGCGCTGCAAGACGACAAAATCGTCTGCTACCCGCTGTCCCACGTACACGGGCGCATTCTCTCATTCAGGGCCATCAAGTCGGAGAGCGAGCTGGAGCCGGGAAGGCTGGGGGTGCGGGAGCCAAGCAACTCCTCGGACCTCATCGCGGTCGACCAGATCGACCTCTTCGTGGTGCCGGGCCTGGGCTTCACCCGGGACGGCAAGCGGCTGGGACGTGGAGGTGGCTACTACGACGCCACCTTGCGCGCGGCCAGCCAGCGCAGTCGCAGGGTCGGCCTGGCGTTCAATGACCAGGTCGTCCAGGTGCTGCCCACCACGGGAGACGACGTGGACATGGACCTCATCGTGACGGAGTCCGAGTCGCTGCGCGGCCTGTACCGCGACTGGGACTTCCTGGATACGTGAAGGTTCTCTTCATGGGTGACGTCGTGGGCCGCCCGGGACTCCAGGCGGTCCGCGCCCTCTTGCCCCGCATCGTCTCCGAGCACGGTGTCGACCTGTGCGTCGCCAACGCTGAGAACAGCGAGGGCGGCGCCGGCATCAGCCCGGAGACGGCGACGTTCCTGCTCGGCAGCGGCATCCAGCTGCTGACGAGCGGGAACCATTTCTACTCGAAGAAGGCCATCCTCCCCTGGGTGAAGGAGCATCCGGACCAGCTGCTGCGTCCGGCGAACTACCCCAAGGGGACGCCCGGGAAGGGCCATGGCTTGGTGCGCCTGAAGGACGGCCGGGCCCTGGGGGTCATCAACCTGGAGGGCCGCGTCTTCATGCGCACGGAGGCCAGCCCCTTCGAGGTGGTGCTGCCCCTGGTGGAGGAGCTGCGCCAGCAGACGCCCTGCATCCTGGTGGACATGCACTGCGAGGCCAGCAGCGAGAAGAACGCCATGGGGGTGCACCTGGACGGCAAGGTGTCCGCCGTGGTGGGCACGCACACGCACGTGCAGACGGCGGATGAGCGGCTGCTCCCCGGAGGCACGGCCTTCATCACCGACGTGGGCATGTGTGGCCCGCTGGACTCCGTCATCGGCATGAAGAAGGAGTCCTCGGTGGCGCGCTTCCTCGGGGAGAAGGCGCCCTACGAGGTGGCCGAGAAGCTGGTGTACCTGCAGGGCGTCGTCGTGGACATCGACGACAGCACGGGCCGGGCCCGGGGCATCGAACGGGTGCGCCAGCGCCTGCCGGGCACCTGAAGTCCGCCAGAGGAAGTGCCGCCACGGGCGGAGCAAATCGGCTAGGTTGCGCGACGTCATGACCATGGACGCGCTGCGCAAGGCGACCCCCGAGGAGCAGTTCGAAGAAGTCACCCGAGGCACCGTGGACATCCAGGTGCCCGAGGAGCTGAAGAAGAAGCTCCAGCGCTCGTATGACACGGGCAAGCCGCTGGTCATCAAGGCGGGGTTCGACCCGAGCCGGCCTGACTTGCACATCGGCCACTCGCTCCTGCTGACGCGGATGCGGCGCTTCCAGGACTTCGGGCACACGGTGGTGTTCCTCATCGGCGACTTCACGGCGCTCATCGGCGACCCGACGGGCCGCAACGCCACGCGCCCGGCGCTGACGCGCGACGAGGTGAAGGCCAACGCGGAGACCTACAAGCAGCAGGTCTTCAAGGTGTTGGACGCGGACAAGACGCTGGTGCGCTTCAACTCCAGCTGGCTGGACGCGCTGGGCACGGAGGGGATGATCCGCCTGGCGGCGCGCTACTCGGTGCAGCGCATGCTGGAGCGCGACGACTTCAAGAAGCGCTTCCGGGAGAACGTCTCCATCTCCCTGCACGAGTTCATGTACCCGCTGCTGCAGGGCTACGACTCGGTGGCGCTGAAGTCGGACATCGAGCTGGGCGCGACGGATCAGCTCTTCAACCTGCTCGTGGGCCGCCAGCTCATGAAGGAGGAGGGGCTGGAGCCGCAGGTCATCATGACGGGGCCCATTCTCGAGGGGCTCAACGCGAAGCTGGTGGACGGGAAGATCGTCGGCGACAAGATGTCCAAGAGCCTGGACAACTACGTCGGCATCGACGAGCCGCCGGAGACCATCTTCGGCAAGCTGATGAGCATCACCGATGACCTGATGTGGCGGTACCTGGAGCTGCTCTCCGCGAGGACGCTGAAGGAGCTGGCGGAGATGCGGGCGAAGGTGCAGGGCGGCGAGCTGCATCCCATGACGGTGAAGAAGGACTTCGCCCGGGAGATGGCGGTGCGCTTCCACGGCGAGGACGGTGGCCGCAAGGCGGTGGAGGCCTGGGACAACCTGAAGAAGGAGGCGCCGCAGGCGAGCCTTGAGCTGATCGAGGTGTCGCTGGCCGGCGCGGAGAAGCAGCTGCTCTTCAAGCTGCTGCCGGAGACGAAGCTGGTGGCCTCGGCGACCAAGGCCCGCGAGGCGATGGCCCAGGGCAGCGTCCGCGTCAACGGTGAGAAGGTGACCGACCTGAAGGCGGAGTACGGCCCGGGCGAGTACACCGTGCAGGTGGGCAAGGCGCGCACGGACAAGCCGAACTCGGTGCGCCTGAAGCTGAGCTGAGCCCGCGGTGCTCGCGGTGGGTGGGCACGGCGGATGGCCGTGCCCCCTCTCCTCGCCCCGGGAGCTGCGGAAGGAACCGTCCTTAGGATTCAACAGATTGCGAGGCCGGTTCGCTGGAGATGCGCTTGCCCAAGAAGCCTGCCGCGTCCGATGTGCCTGCTCGCTCTTCAGTCCAGCTGCCTGCGCTTCGAGAAGAGTATGCGTCCGCGCAGTTGGGAGACGCGCGCCGCACGCAGCGACTGCTGGCCCTCGTCGAGCGGCTGGCACCGGCGCCCGGCATTAGCTTTCCCCTGGCCTGCCGAGGCGCGGCGGAGCTGGAGG
>JBKGHK010000848.1:0-3975 GCA_046520375.1 Pyxidicoccus sp. 3LFB2 | reverse complement strand
GCGAGCGCGTGCGGGCCCAGGGGCTTGCCGACAGGCTGGAGGTGCGGCGCGTGTCGCTGGACGCGCTCGGCCTTCCCGAGGGGGGCTTCAACGCCATCCTCATCCAGGGCCATGTGCTGTACCCGCTGCGGCCCACGCTCTCGGCCATGCGCGCCCTGCTGGCGAAGCGCGGCCGCCTGGGCCTGACGTTCCCCGCGAGGGTGGGGCGCTTCGCCGCCAAGGCCACGCTCGACTTCTGGGAGCGCCGCGTGGGCGCGCCGCTGCTGCTGCCGCGCGAGCTGTTGCAGACGCTGGAGGGCGCCGGCTTCGAGCCCGAGTCCGCGGAGACGCTCCACGACACGGAGCTGGACGCGCTCTACCGGGACATCGAGGCGGCACTGGCGGCCACGCCCGTGGGCCCGCAGGCGGCGGGACTGCGCCAGGAATTGGCGCTGCACCGCGAGAGCAATGGCAAGGCGAGCGTCAGCTATGCCTTCGTCGTGGGCCGCCGCAAGGAGCCGGGCGAGAAGCCTCCGGCGTCACGGGACCGCGGCTAGCACGGTGAGGCGGGTGGCTCCGCCCTGGCGGCCCGGCAGCCCTTGAAGCGGGGCCGGGCCTGGAGGCGGGGCCGGACGGCGCTTCAGTTCATCGAGCCGTTGAAGTCCACCAGCTCGATGGACTCGGGCGCCACGGACAGCGACACCTCTTCGCGGTAGCCGGCCGCGTCGCCACCCACCTGGAAGGGCATGGGGCGGGCGAAGCGAATCGTCACTTCGCGGGCGTGGAAGTCGTGGAGGCCTTCCGGGAACCAGCGGCCGTTCCACAGCTTGGGCAGGTTGGCCAGCACGTTGGCCGGCTTCACCTGGCCCAGGCGCAGCTGCATGAAGCCGCGGCGCTCGCTGGCGAAGGGGAACATGCGGAAGCCGTAGCCGTAGAAGGGCATGGTGCCCGCCGCCGCCATCATCAGCCGGCCGCGGAACAGCGTGGCGCCCGGGGCCAGCACGTCACCCACCGGCTGCCCGTCCGCGCCCAGCCGGTACGCCTCGGACTGGCCGTTGATGACCTCGCACTCCACCCAGGTGGAGTTGGTGAGGTAGTGCGGCACCGTCTTGCAGGCCACCGCGGAGAAGTAGCCGCCGCTGCCGGTGAGGACATTCTTGAGGAGCCCCTTGCCCAGGTTCTCCTTCACCCAGATGTAGTCGTTGAGCACCTTGCCATCCACGCCCAGCCCGGCGAACGGCGCGCGCTGGCCGTCCACCATCAGCAGGTCCATGGGGCGGAAGCCGGGCACCTCACCGGTGCGGGCGCGCAGCACGTCATTGAGGATGCCGTCCCCGCGCGTGCTGGAGGCGTTGACGTGGGCGGCGATGCCGTTGCCCGTGCCCAGCTTGAGGATGCCGAAGCGGGGCGCGGCCTGGCCCGCGAAGCGGCCGCGCGGCCCCACCTGGTGCAGCACCTCGTTCACGAAGCCCATGAAGGTGCCGTCGCCGCCGCCCGTGAAGACCGTGGGGTAGCCCCGCTCCAGCACCGTCTGGACGATGCGGCGCGCGTCCAGCTGCGAGCGGGAGAGGAACAGGTCCTGCTCCGGAACCACGTGGGAGAGCGACTTCACCACCCGCGCATCCACCTTGCGGGCATTGGCGTTGAGCAGCACCGCGACCTTCGGCTCGGCGGTGACGTCCGTCGCACTCTGACGGCGGAAATCAGGGGAGCGGAGGGGCTGGACAAGCATGCGGCAGGCTCCTGGGTTGCTCAGGCTGGGGGGACCCGATAGCGACGCTGGCCGGACTGTGCACTTTTCTCGCCAAGCCCTGACGCGAGGCGTTAGCAGGCGGGCAGGCGTGAGATTCCGAGGGGTTGAAGCGTCGGCTGCTGATCGTGAGCCCGCCCGGTTGCTACCGCGGGGTGACAGCAGTGTAGAGCGCGTTACGCACCCGTGGCGTGCGGGTGGCGCGGGCGTGACGCGGCGCATGCCTGCCTGCGCACTGCGCTACGCACCCGGGAGTGACACCTTCCACCAGACGGGCCGCGAGTGCCCTCCCCGGTTTGACAGCAGGGGGTGGGTGGTTACGTTGGGCGTACATCAGGAGCTTTTGAGAAAAACGCAGTCTTTTCCGGAGGATACGAACCGTGGGCAAGATTATCGGCATCGACCTGGGCACCACGAACAGCGTGGTTGCGATCATGGAGGGTCGGGAGCCCAAGGTGATCGTCAACGAGGAAGGCAGCCGCATCACGCCCTCGGTGGTCGCGTTCACGAAGGATGGGGAGCGCCTGGTCGGTCAGGTGGCGAAGCGTCAGGCCATCACCAACCCCGAGCGGACGGTCTACTCCATCAAGCGCTTCATGGGCCGGCGCCACGACGAGGTCACCGAAGAGGCCAAGCTGGTCCCCTACAAGGTCGCCCGGGGCCCCCATGGCGACGCGCGCGTGGACATCGACGCGAAGCAGTACAGCGCGCCCGAAATCAGCGCGCAGGTGCTGCTGAAGCTCAAGCGCGCCGCGGAGAACTACCTGGGTGAGAAGGTGACGGAGGCGGTCATCACCGTCCCCGCGTACTTCAACGACGCCCAGCGCCAGGCCACCAAGGACGCGGGTGAGATTGCAGGCCTCACGGTGCGGCGCATCGTGAACGAGCCGACGGCGGCGGCGCTCGCCTACGGCATGGACAAGAAGAAGGACGAGAAGATCGCCGTCTACGACTTCGGCGGCGGCACCTTCGACGTGTCCATCCTCGAGGTGGGCGAGAGCGTGGTCGACGTGCTCGCGACCAACGGTGACACGCACCTGGGCGGCGACAACATCGATCTGCGGATCATGGATTGGCTCATCGCCGAGTTCAAGAAGGACACCGGGCTGGACGTCAGCAAGGACAAGATGGTCATCCAGCGCCTGAAGGAGGCGGCGGAGAAGGCCAAGATCGAGCTGTCGAGCGCGATGGAGACGGACATCAACCTGCCGTTCCTCACGGCGGACGCGTCCGGTCCCAAGCACCTCAACGTCAAGCTCACGCGCGCCAAGTTCGAGGCGATGATTGACGACCTCATCGAGCGCTCGCTGGAGCCGTGCCGCAAGTGCCTCAAGGACTCCGGGCTGGACCCGAAGGACCTGAACGAGGTGGTTCTCGTCGGCGGCACCACCCGCATCCCGAAGGTGCAGGAGGCGGTGAAGCGGCTGTTCGGCAAGGAGCCGAACCGCTCGGTGAACCCGGACGAGGTGGTGGCGGTGGGCGCCGCGGTGCAGGCGGGTGTGCTCTCCGGCGAGGTGAAGGACATCCTCCTGCTGGACGTGACGCCGCTGAGCCTGGGCGTGGAGACGCTGGGTGGGGTGATGACGAAGCTCATCGAGCGCAACACCACCATCCCCACGCGCAAGTCGGAGACCTTCTCCACGGCCGCGGACGGCCAGACGCAGGTGGAGATCCACGTGCTGCAGGGTGAGCGCGAGATGGCGGGCGACAACCGCAGCCTCGGCCGCTTCCACCTGACGGGCATGCCTCCCGCGCCGCGCGGCGTGCCGCAGATTGAGGTGACGTTCGACATCGACGCGAACGGCATCCTCAACGTCAGCGCGAAGGACAAGGCCACCGGCAAGGAGCAGAAGGTCACCATCACCCACTCGTCCGGCCTGGCGAAGGACGAGGTGGAGAAGATGGTCAACGACGCCCGCTCCAACGAGGCGGCCGACAAGGCCCGCCGCGAGCTGGTGGAGATGAAGAACCAGGCGGAGAGCCAGGCCTACGCGGCGGAGAAGCTGCTGAAGGAGAACAAGGACAAGCTCTCCGGCGACACGGCCAAGGCGCTCGAGGAGGCGGTGGCGGGGCTCAACAAGGTCCGCGACGGCCAGGACAAGGACGCCATCAAGACCGCCCTGGATGCGCTCCAGGCGGCCAGCTACAAGGCGGCCGAGGAGATGTACCGGGCCACCGGCGGCGCGCCGGGGGCCTGAGGGCGAGGCGCTCCCGGTCAGGCGCCACGCCCTTGAGGGCGAGGCCTC
>JBKGHK010000847.1:0-3976 GCA_046520375.1 Pyxidicoccus sp. 3LFB2 | reverse complement strand
CGATTGCCGGTGGTTGGAAGGGCGCGGCGGTGGGCGCGGCCGCCGGAGCCGCGGTGGGCGGCGGCGTGGGCAACTACCTCGACAAGCGCGCCCAGGAGCTGGAGAAGGTCGCCGAGACGCGCAAGACGGAGCACGGCCTGCTGCTGAACCTCCAGAGCGAGCTGCTCTTCGAGACCAACAGCGCGGTGCTCACCGACGCCGCGGTGGCGCAGCTGACGCAGATTGGCGACATCCTCAAGAAGTACCCGGAGGACCGCATCACCATCGAAGGCCACACGGACAACCGGGGCACGGAGCCCTTCAACGAGTCGCTGTCCATGCGGCGCGCGGACGCGGTGGCGCGCGTGCTGAAGGGGCGCGGCGTGAATGACGGGCAGATGGTGGTGCTGGGCCAGGGCGAGACGGAGCCCGTGGCGCCCAACACCTCCGAGGATGGCCGCAGCGCCAACCGGCGCGTCGAGCTGCACATCGACGTGCCCCAGGCCACCCGGCGCGGCTGAGGAGCACGGGCCCGGGTTCCCCCGGGCCCTGCCTCCCGGGGTAGAACGGAGGCCATGGACGTCCACTTCTTCCTCACCCCACCCGAGGGCCTCATCCGCGTGCTGACGCCGGAGCGGCTTGCGACCTTCCGCGCCAGCTTCATCGAAGACTGGATGAAGGGCAAAAACGGCGACCCCACGGGCGAGCAATCGCTGGACGAGGACAGCAAGCGCGTCGTGGCGGTGGTGGACCACCTGCTGCAGCAAGGCGCATCCGCGCTGCGCGAGCTGCCCGCCCGGCACCAGGGCACGCTGGTGGAGCTGCTCGACGACCTCGCCAACTTCTTCGCCTGGTGCGAGCCCGGGCCGGAGGGCGCGCTCGTGCTGGCCACCGAGCTGAAGCCGGGTGAGCAGGACGTCCAGGCGGCGGAGGCCGTCATCGGCTCGGCCCTCCCGGAGCGGACGCGGCAGCTCTGGAGGTTCCTGGTGTGGGGACGGGCCCCAGGCATGGAGGTGGGCCAGGGCGTCGGCCTGCAGCGCCAGGTTCCATCGCTGGGGTACTGGACCGGCGCCGAGGTGAAGCAGGTGCGCGACGACCTGCGCAAGCACCTGAGCGGAGCGCCGGACTACAAGCCGGTGCGCGGCCTGGCGCGCTTCACCGCCATGTTCCAGCGCGGCCTGTCCCTCGCGAGCCGAGGCAACCCGGCCGTCGCCCTGGACGCGGTGACGCAGGCGGTGGACCGCGCGGCCCGTGAGGACGCGGGCCTGCTCTTCGCCCGCTGAAGGCGCCTCACGCGACGCGGCCCCAGCCCCCTGCCCGTCCAGGTCCGCCGGCCTGCCCCCGTCCTGCATCCTCGCGGGACGTAGCCCCGTCACCGGGGGACGCGCTATGTCCGGTGTCGGGTGGCGCAGCCCAGGCTGCCTTGAAGGAGTCCCTCACGTGAGCAGCCCTGTCCGCCGTCTTGCCCTGGTCGCAGTCCTCCTGCTGGGTCTCTCGGCGAGCCGCTCCGCCGCCGCACCGGCCCCCCTCATCAAGCGCATCGACGCCTTCGTCCAGGCGGAGCTGGAGCGCCAGAAGGTGCCCGGCATCGGCATTGGCATCGTGAAGAACGGCAAGGTGCTCCTGGCGAAGGGGTATGGCTTCGCCAACGTGGAGCACCAGGTCCCCGTCCGCCCCGAAACCCTCTTCCAGGCGGGCTCTGTCGGGAAGCAGTTCACCGCGATGGCGGTGATGCTCCAGGTGGAGGCGGGCAAGCTCGCGCTGACGGACCCGCTGGCGAAGTTCTTCCCCGGGGCGCCCGCGTCGTGGAGCGGCATCACCGTGCGCCATCTGCTGAACCACACCGCTGGCCTGCCGGACCTGGAGGGCAAGCTCGACTACCGGAAGGACTACACCGACGAGGAGCTGGCGCGCCTCGTCTACCCGCTGCCGCTCGAATTCGCGCCCGGCTCGCGCTGGTCCTACAGCAACACCGGCTACATGCTGTTGGGCCTCCTCGTGAACCGCGTCGCGGGCACGTTCTACGGCGACGTGCTGCGCGAGAAGGTCTTCAAGCCCACCGGCATGACGACGGCGCGCATCATCAGCGAGGCGGACATCATCCCGCACCGCGCGGCCGGCTACCGGATGGTCAACGGGGCGTTGAAGAACCAGGAGTGGGTGTCCCCCACGTTCAACGCCACGGCGGACGGCTCCATGTATGTGTCCGTGCGGGACATGATTGCGTGGGACGCGGCCGTCCAGGCGCGGGCCATCCTCACCCCGGAGAGCTGGCGCGAAATCCTCGCGCCCGCTCCGCTCGCCAGCGGCGCCACCTTCCCGTATGGCTTTGGCTGGCAGCTCCTGGAGCAGGCCGGAAAGCCGCTGCACCAGCACGGCGGCGCCTGGCAGGGCTTCACGTGCCACTTCGGCCGCTACCTGGGTGAGGGGCTCTCCCTCGTCGTGTTGACCAACTCCTCCGCCGCGCGTCCCTCGCAAATCGCGGAGGGCATCGCGGCCCTCATCAACCCCGCGCTGGGCCCACAGGAGCTCAAGCCCATCGAAGACCGCGAGCCCCAAATCGCCGCGCGCATCGCCGCGCTGCTGGAGAAGGCCCGGGCGGGGACGCTGGCGCCGGCCGACTTCGCCTACGTCCGCGCGGGCTTCTTCCCGGACACCGCGAAGGCCTACCAGGAGCTGCTGGCCACGCTGGGCCCTCCGGGGCCCCTGGTGCTCGTCGAGCGGAGCATGCTGGGCGATGACCGCGCGTACACGTACCTGGTGACGTTCGGGAAGCAGACCTGGAGCCTGCAAGTGGGGCTCGCGCCGGATGACCGGCCGGTGTCCCTCCGGATGCGGCCTCGGTGAGCGCGGCGGGCGCCCTCACGCGAGGCTGCGCGCGAGGCTGCCCAGGGTGGACACGGCGCCCTCGATGCGCGGCGTCCACGGGTGGCCGCAGCTCAGCCGGATGAAGTGGCGGTACGAGTCCGGCCGCGCGGAGAAGATGGGCCCGGGGGCGATGCTGACGCCCGCCTCCAGCGCCTTCGCGTGCAGGTCCAACGCGTCCACGCGCGAAGGCAGCTCCACCCACAGCAGCGAGCTGCCCAGGGGACGGGCGACGCGAGTGCCCTCGGGGAAGTGCTCGGCCACGGCCTCGGCCATGCGCTCCACCTGGGCGGACAGGTGGCGGCGCAGGGAGCGCAGGTGCCTGTCATAGCCCCCCTCCTCCAGGAAGCGCGCAATCGCGAGCTGGGGCAGAGTGGCCGTGGCCACGGTGTGGGAGAACTTGAGCAGCTCCACGCGCTCGCGGAAGCGGCCCGGGGCCACGAAGCCCACGCGGAAGCCGGGCGCGAGCGTCTTGGAGAACGAGCCGCACAAGAGCACGTTGCCCGTGGTGTCGAACGCCTTGCACGTGCGCGGACGCTCCGGGCCGAAGTGCAGGTCGCCGTAGATGTCGTCCTCGATGAGGGGCACGTCGCGCTCGGCGAGCATGGCCACCAGCCGCTTCCGGTTCTCCTCGGGCATGCAGCTGCCAACGGGGTTGCTGAAGCTGGGCACCACCAGCACCGCGGCCACGCGCCGCCGCTCCAGCGCGGCCTGGAGCGCGTCCAGCTCCATGCCATGGCGGGGGCTGCTCGGAATCTCCAGCGCGCGCAGCCCGAGGGACTCAATCGCCTGCAGCGTGCCGTAGTACGCGGGGGACTCAATCGCGATGGTGTCACCGGTGCGGGCCACGGCGAGCAGGCACAGGTGGACGGCCTCGGACGCGCCGCACGTGGTGATGAAGTCGTCGGGGGACAGCGCGCAGCCCCAGTCCAGCGAGCGGCGGGCGAGCTGCTGGCGCAGCTCCGGGCAGCCGGGCGGCAGGTCATAGAGGATGCCGGCGTCGCCTGCCTCGCGGGTGAGGGTGTTGAGCTCGCGGTACAGCCGCCGGGTAGGCAGCAGCTCCGGAGCGGGCCACGCGGCGCCCAGCTGCACGAGGCGCGGGTCTCTCCCGGAGCGGTACACGCGGGCCACC
>JBKGHK010000846.1:0-3976 GCA_046520375.1 Pyxidicoccus sp. 3LFB2 | reverse complement strand
GCGGGCGGCGAAGGCCCAGCTGGACGGCCTGGCGCCGCAGACGCAGCTGCTCGCCGAGGGGCCGCTGGACACGGAGCTGGCGCTGGTCCACCGCGAGCAACCCCAGGCGCTGGGCGCGCTGTCCACCGCGCTGGCCGCGCTGGGCACGTACCTGGACATCGCCAGCAAGTGGTACGCCTTCTTCTACTTCGCCCGGAAGGCCGGCGCGCGCAGGGTGCTCCAGCAGTTCGGCCTCACCCTGGGCATCGCCGCCGCCGAGCGCGTCAACCGCTTCCTCACCGGCGCGCGGGCCCGCGCCCTGCTCACCGAGTACCACCGCTCCACCCTCTCCCCCAGCGCCACCGAGCCCCTCACCGACGAGGCCCTCTCCCGGAACCTGCGCACGCACGCCGCCCTCTTCGAGCTGCTCGGCGAGCTGGACGGCACGCCGCTGCTCGCCTCGTGCCGCGATGCCGTGCGACAGGCGCTCAAGGGCGAGGCGGGCGCACGCATGGCGCTGCTCTCCGGGCTGCGCCAGTCCGCGGCCCGGGGCGAGGCCGTGGCCAGTCTGGAGGCGCGGCTCGCCGAGGTGGGCCTGTTCTCCACCACGTGGCTCCAGGCCCGCTCCCGCGAGCTGCGCGCGGGCGGGAAGCTGTCCCCCGTCGTCACGGTTCTTCAGGCGCGGCTGTCCACGGTGGAGGGGCTGCTGCGCCTTCGCTCGCTGCTGTCCGGCATGCCTCCCGCGCTGGAGGCCTCGGTGGAGGGACTGGCCCGCCAGGGAGCGAATGTGGAGGAGGGCTGGCGCGCGGTGCTGAAGGCGACGCTGGCCGCCGAGGTGTCCTCTCGCCTGCGCGAGGACCCGGCGCTCCAGCACATCGACGCGGACCGCGTGCAGGCCACCCACGCGCACTACCGGGCGCTGGAGGAGAAGAAGCGCGGGCTCGTGAGGGATGCGCTCGTCCACCGCTGGACGCAGCGCCAGCGCGAGCGGCTGCTCGCGGCCACCGGCGGACGGCTCAACGGACAGGGCGCCGAGCTGCGCCGCCGGCTCATGCTGCGCGGCGAGCGCGCCATGCGTGTGCGTCAGGTCATCTCCACTGGCCAGGGCATCGAAGGCGGAGACCCGCTCTTCGACGTGCGCCCCGTGTGGATGGCCAGCCCGCAGACGGTGGCGCAAATCTTCCCCCGCCGCCCCATCTTCGACGTCGTCATCTTCGACGAGTCCTCGCAGTGCCGCCTGGAGGAGGCCCTCCCCGTGCTCACCCGCGCGAAGCGGGTGGTCATCGCCGGAGACCCGAAGCAGCTGCCCCCCACGCGCTTCTTCGAGTCCGCCGTCGTGCAGAGCCAGGAGCTGGAGGCCGAGACGGAGCAGGGCCTCTTCGAGGAGCAGCAGGCCGAGGTGGAGGACCTGCTCTCCGCCGCGCTCAACCTGGACATCGACCAGTGCTACCTGGACGTGCACTACCGCTCGCAGAACGCGGACCTCATCGCCTTCAGCAACGACCACTTCTACGACAAGCGCCTGCAGGCCATCCCCGCGCACCCGTCCCACCGCGCGCCGCACACGCCGCTGCGGCTGCTGCACGTGGGCGGCACCTACGAGAAGCGCGTCAACCCCGTGGAGGCGCAGGCCGTGGGCGCCCTGGTGAAGGAGCTGCTCGCGCGCCCCGAGCCTCCGTCCATCGGCATCGCCTGCTTCAACCTCTCGCAGCGCGACGCCATCACCGACGTGCTCGATGAGCTGGCCGCGGAGGACTCCACCTTCGCCGCGCGGCTGACGGCGGCGCGCGCGCGGCGGGGCGCGGGCTCGTTCGAGGGCCTCTTCGTCAAGAACCTGGAGAACGTCCAGGGCGACGAGCGGGACCATCTCATCATCAGCACCACCTATGGCCCGGACCGGCAGGGGCGCTTCTACAAGCGCTTCGGCCCGCTAGGCACCTCGGGCGGAGGCCGGCGTCTCAATGTGCTCGTCACCCGCGCGCGGCAGCAGGTGCACCTCGTCACGTCGATTCCTCGCGAGCAGTACCTGTCACTGCCTCCCGTGGAGAAGGGCCGGCAGCCCAACGGTGGCTGGCTGCTCTTCGCCTACCTCCAGTTCGCGGAGAAGGTGACGCAGGCCTACTCCGAGGACGCGAAGGAGCTGCGTCAGTGGGTCGCCACCGGGGAGGCGGACCCCAAGACGCTGCCCCTGGAGGAGAAGGAGACGCTGGTGCGGGTGCGGGAGACGACGGCGGGCTCCCCGTTCGCTCGCGCGCTGGCCGGACACCTGGCGCGGCAGCACCGCGTCTCGTCCGACGTGCACTGGGGCAATGACGGCTTCTGCGTGGACCTGGCGCTGCACCACCCCACGCAGCTGGATGACGTCACCGTGGGCGTGCTCTGCGACGGCACCCGCTACCCCAAGGCCGCCGACCGCGTGGAGTGGGATTTGTTCCGCACCGGCGTGTTGGAAGGCCAGGGCTGGCGGCTGGTGCGCCTGTGGACACCCCACTTCTTCCGAGACCCGGAGGGCGCCACCACGCGCGTGCTCCAGGCCGCGGGGGACAAGCTCATGCGCGAGCCCGCCAGCGCCCAAGGCCCGGGCACTGGCCGGTCCGTGGTGCACTGAAGACGGAAGGTGCGGCCCCCGTCAGGGGGCCTTGGGCTCGGGGAGCCACAGCACTCCGAGCTCCAGCTCCAGGGCCTCGAAGGGCTCGGCGCGGACGCGCTCCTCGCCGGAGTACGTGCCCTGCTCCACCCAGTGTTGCCCCTCCAGCCGGTACACCTCCAGGGTCCGGAGCTCCGGGTCTATCAGCCACACGTGGTGTACCCCCTCACGCGCGTAGATGCGCTTCTTGCGCACCCGGTCCACCGCCGCGGTGGACGGCGAGAGCACCTCGCACACCCAGTCCGGTGCCAGCGTGAAGAACGGCGCCCGAGGCATGTCGGGCATGCGCTCCCGACGCCAGCCCGCCAGGTCAGGGACCAGGACGTCCTCACCGAAGTGCAGCTCCGGCTCGGTGAGAAGGTGCCAGCCCCCAGGGCCTCCCCGGCCGCGCTCGAAGGGGCCGTACAGCTCGCCTCCCAGTGAGAAGCTCACCTTCGCATGCGGGCTCGCGGGCCGCGGCATGACGATGAGCTCCCCGTCGATGATCTGCCCGACCACGTGCTCCGGCAGTGCCAGCAGGTCCTCGTAGGTCGCTCGACGCTTCGTCTCCTGGCCCATTCCCTCGCTCCTCTCGCCTGCGACGCCCCACCCCTCCATCATTCCCCCTGCCTCCCGGGAGTGGAACCCCACTCCTTACCGTGTGTAGAGGCTACCCTACTCGCAGGGTCTGACAACGGACGGACAACCGGAGGCCCCCCATGGACCTGTCCCTCCAGAGAGGGAAGAATGGCCGCCGCCCCATGCTTCCCACCCGTTACGGCCTCCTCATATTGTCTCTCCTGCTCCTGGCCAGCCCCGTGCTCGCGGACAACAACGCGGACGAGGCCGACATCGCCTTCGAGCTGGGCAACGAGGCCTATTCCAAGGGCCAGTACGCCGAGGCGCTGCGCTCCTACTTCACCAGCTACCGCCTGGTGCCCAACCGCAACGTCCTCTTCAACATCGCCCGCTGCTTCGAGGCGCTGAACAAGTTCAACGAGGCGTACCGCTACTACAACGACCTGCTCACCGAGGACCTGCCCTCGGAAGATGCCGCTGAGGTGACGCGCTCGGTGGAGCGGCTCCGCCCCAAGGTGGCCCTCGTCAGCGTCACCACCAACCCCAAGGGCGCCGACGTCTACGTGGACCGCATGGACCTGGGCAGCCGCGGTCGCTCGCCGCAGACGCTCGCGCTGACGCCCGGCCGCCACAAAATCATGGTGAAGAAGGACGGTTACCGCCCCGCCGAGGCCACCGTCGCCCTCGTACGCGGCCGCGAGGCGGAGCAGACCTTCGAGCTGTCCCTCATCACCGGCGGCGTCGAGCTGTCCGGCACCCCCGAGGGCGCCGAGGTGCGCGACACCCCCAACG
>JBKGHK010000845.1:0-3983 GCA_046520375.1 Pyxidicoccus sp. 3LFB2 | reverse complement strand
GCCCCCGGCCATGCCCCCCGGCCAGTTCGTGGTGGACGTGCCCCCCCGACGGCACCGTGCCCCTCGCCGTGTCCCTGCGCGTGCAGGACCGCCCCACCGGCCGCTCGTCGTCACCGCCAACCGCGACGGCTCGGCCGTGCGCGTGGACGGCAAGCCCACCGGCTTCACCCCCACCGTCGTCACCCTCCCCGAGGGCGAGCACACCCTGGAGGTGGAAAGCCGCGAGGTGCGCCCGCTGCGCCAGACGGTGACGGTGGTCGCCGACCAGGAGGTCAAGGTCCACGCCGAGCTGCGCTACGAGCCGCCCCCCGTGCGCGCCGCGTCCAAGAGCCTCGTGTCCGTCGACGACGCCCCCGCCTCCACCACCGTGCTCTCCCAGGAGGAGCTGCGCGCCTTCGGCTGGCGCAACCTCGCCGAGGCCCTCTCCGGCGTGCGCGGCATCTTCCTCACCGATGACCGGACGTACACCTACCTGGGCGTGCGCGGCTTCTCGCCCCCGGGCGACCTCAACACCCGCGTCCTCATCCTCTGGGATGGCCACTCCATGAACGACGTCTGGGCCGGCCAGGGGTACGCCGCCCATGACCTGAGCGTGGACCTCCAGGAGGTGGAGCGCATCGAAATCGTGCGAGGCCCCGGCTCCGCCCTGTACGGCACCGGCGCCTTCTTCGCCGTCATCAACGTGGTGCCGCGCGAGTCGCTGGGCGACGACAAGCACCTGGAAGTCACCGGCGCGGTGGGCGCCCTGGGCACCACGCGCGCGCACGCCACCGCCGCGTGGCGGGACGGCAACCGCTCGGTGCTGGTGAGCGCGGCGGCCATGACGGCCTCGGGCGCTGACACCACGCGGCTGGGCGACACGGGCCCCATCATCACCGGCATGGACGCGGAGCGGGCCCTCACCAGCTCGCTGACCGCGCGCGTGGGAAACTTCTCCCTCCACACCCAGCTCAACGTGCGCGCCAAGGATTTGCCCACCGCCCCCTACGGCACCGTGCCGGGCGCCGAGGGCACCAACGTGCAGGACCTGCGCGCCTTCGCCGAGGCCCGCTACGAGCGCGCCTTCTCCGAGAGCTTCAGCCTGACGGTGCGCGGCGCGTTCGACCTCAGCCGCTACGAGGGCATCTACGTGTACCCCGAAGCCGACGGCGGCCCCAGCACCGAGGGCGGCGCGGCCGACTGGGCCACCGCCGAGGTGCGCGCGCAGATTGCCCTCTTCTACGGCAACCGCCTCACCGTGGGCGTGGAGGGCCAGGCCCAGCTGCGCGTGCGGCAGACCGCCAGTGACGAGCCCCTGGAGACGCAGGCCCGCACGCTGGTGTCCGCCTACCTGCTCGACGAGTGGCGCCTGCACCCGCGGCTGAGCATCTCCGCCGGCCTGCGCCTGGACAAGTACGTGGACCTGGACACCACGCCCATCACCCCGCGCCTGGCCTTCATCGCCCGCCCCTATGACGCGGGCCTCACCAAGCTGGTGGCCGGCCGCGCCTTCCGCGCGCCCAACGTCTACGAGCTCTACTACGAGGACAACATCTCCCAGGCCGCCGCCGAGGCGTTGGACCCGGAGACCATCACCACCTTCGAGTTGGAGCACTCGCACGACCTCACGGACGAGCTGCGCCTCACCGTGGCCGGCTACCACAACCGCATCTCCAACCTGATTCAGCTGCAGACAGAGGCCTCGCCCTCGGGAGACTGCGGCGGCGTGGCGTGCCTGCGCTTCACCAACGACGACGGCACCACGCTGGCCTGGGGCGCGGAGGCCGGCGTGCACTGGCAGCCGGGGCGCTGGCTGCTGGTGGACCTGAGCTACTCGTACGTGACGCTGCGCGATGCCTCGGAGGACGTGCTCGCCGCGGCCCCCGCGCACCTCGTCTCCGGCCGGCTGATGCTGCCGGTGGGCGGCGGGGACATGCGGCTGGCTACGCAGGCCACCTACCAGAGCGCGCGGCCCACCGGGGCGGGGGGCTCCGACAGCGGCGAGGCGCTGCTCATCGGCTTCGGCCTGTCCGGCGACTACGGCCCCCTGCGCTACTTCGCCGGCGTGCAGAACCTGCTGGATGCGCGCTACACGCTGCCGGTGTCGGAGGAGAACTCCATCGCTCCCGTGCCGCAGTACGGCCGCACCTTCACCCTCCAGCTCACCGGCACCTTCTGAGCCGACGCGCGCTTCCGCCATGACGTCCGCCGCCACGCCCGCCACCGAGCTGTCCTTCATCCACCCCGGCCATGCCCTGTACGCGGGTGAGCTGGAGCTGCGCTTCCGGGTGCTGCGCGAGCCGCTCGGCTTCACCCGCGCCCGGGTGGCCTTCCCCTTCGAGGCCCACAGCCTCCACCTAGTGGCCCACCAGGAAGGCACCGTGCTGGGGTGTGTCCTCTTCAACCCGGAGGACGCCCACGGCGGTCGGCTCTTCCAGATGGCCGTGGCCCCCCACCTCCAGGGCCAGGGGTTGGGCGCCCGGCTCGTCCGCTCGCTGGAGGAGGAGCTGCGGCGCCGGGGCTTTACCCACGTCCACCTGCACGCCCGCGCCCCCGTCATCCCCTTCTACGAGCGCCTTGGCTATGCGGTGTACGGCGAGCCTTTCACCGAGGTCGGAATTCCGCATCGGCACATGCGCAAGGCGTTGGACACCTAGGGTGGGACAGCTGTCACCCGCCCACCAGCCCGGGTGGCGTCTTCCTCACCCATGCGCATGATCCGCGAGGGGCTGGTAACCTTCGCACTCCCATCCGCCGCCACCTCCCAGGAGACACGATGAACGGCACGAACGATGGACGTTCCCCGGAAGACACCGACGAAAAGCCCCGGCGACCCATCTCCGTGCTGGAGGGAAACACGCTGCACACGCGGCTGACGCGTGAGCTGGGCGTGCACTACCCGTTCGTCAGCGCGGGCATGGCCTTCGTGGCGCTGCCGCCCCTGGTCATCGCCGTGTCGGAGGCCGGAGGCATCGGCATGCTCGGCGCCGCGCCCGAGCCGCCGCCCTTCCTGCAGGCCCGCCTGAAGGCCATCCAGGCAGGCACGAAGCGCCCGTATGGCGTGAACTTCATCGTCGCCAACGCCAATGGCCAGGACTTCACCACGCGCGAGCACATCGACGTGTGCATCGCCGAGCGCGTGCCCGTCGTGGCCTTCCACTGGGACGCGCCGCCCGCGGACTGGGTGAAGGCGCTCAAGGCGGCGGGCACGCGGGTGTGGCTGCAGGTGCCCTCCGTGGACGCGGCGAAGAAGGCGCTGGAATTGGGCGCCGACGGCCTCATCGCCCAGGGCCGGCAGGCCGGCGGGCACAACCGCGGCACGGTGCCCACGCTGAAGCTGGTGCGCGAGCTGCGCGCCCTGGCCCGCGACGTGACGCTGCTGGCCGCCGGTGGCATCGCCGACGGGCTCAGCGCGGCGCGCGCCCTCTTCCACGGCGCCGACGGCGTCTGGGTGGGTACGCGCATGGTGGCCTCCGTGGAAGCCAACGCGCACCCTGGCTACAAGCAGCGGCTGGTGGACGGCGACGCGGGCGACAGTGACGTCACCACCCTCTTCGGCCCCGAGTGGCCCGGCGCGCGCATGCGCGTGCTGCGCAACCGCGTGGTGCGCGAGTGGCGGCCGCGAGACCGGCTCCCCTCGCCCCCGCCCCCGCCGGAGCGCATCGGCCTGACGAAGCTGTTCCCCGGCCTGGCGGGCGGCGACGCGCCCTACCCCATGCCCAAGTTCTGCGCCTTCATCCCCACGGCCGACACCGAGGGTGATTTGGAGGAGATGGCCCTGCCCGCCAGCGGCGCCAGCATGGCCCGCATCGACGGCGTGCTGCCCGCCGGGCAAATCGTGGTGGAGATGATGGAGCACGCGCACCGGGTGCTCTCCAATCCCGTCGGCCTGGAGGCTGACGCCGAGGAGGACGACCGGGGCTGAATTGGAGTAGGAGCGCCTCCATGGGTACCCACTGGAGGCGCGTGTCGCTCGCGGGTTGGCTGGCCTTCGCGCTGTGTGG
>JBKGHK010000844.1:0-3994 GCA_046520375.1 Pyxidicoccus sp. 3LFB2 | reverse complement strand
CGCCGCGCGGAGGCGCTGCTGGTGGCCGGCCTCGAGGCGAGCGAGGGACGCCGCCCGCGCGGTGGAGCTGAACCGGCGGGTGTTCTCCACGGCGCTGGCCAGCGCGAGCACCGGGGGTGCGTCCGGGACGCGCCGGCGCGAGGTGCCGCTGGTGGACCCGGCGGAGGGCATGGACCTGCTCTTCGAGCTCATCAGCACGCCGGTCCAGGAGCCGGATGGCCACGAGGCCATGGTGAGCGTGCTGCGCAACGTGACGGACCTGGGCCGCGCCACCCAGGCGCTGGGCGAGAGCTACCGCCGCCTGCGCGCCACCGAGCGTGAGGCGCGCAGCGAGCGCCACCGGTTGGACCGGGTGCTGGACTCGGTGGCGGACCCCATCATCCTGTCGGACCCGTCCGGCGGCACGGTGATGATGAACGACCCGGCGGAGAAGCTCTTCGCCATCCCCCTGGACGGGAGCAAGGCCGCGCAGCGCCGCGTGCGCTCCAACGATGCGACGTTCTCCTCGTTCCTCGTCAACCTGGTGGACGGCGGCGGCAGCCTGCGCTGGCGCGGCCAGCTGAGCCTGGCGGACCCGGCCACCGGCGCCACCATCCCCGTGGAGGCGGTGGCCAGCAAGGTGCTGGGCGACAACGGCGAGCTGACGGGCATCGTCACGCTGTTCCATGACCGCACCGAGGCCTTGGAGAAGGCGCGCCTGCTGGAGCGGGTGAAGGAGGTCTCCAGCCAGCTGGAAGCGCGGGTGCAGGTGGCCACCGCGGAGCTGGCGGAGCAGAACGAGAAGCTGCGCCGGCAGGCGATACAACTGGAGCAGGCGAGCGCGGCCAAGTCGCAGTTCCTGGCCAACATGTCCCACGAGTTCCGCACGCCGCTCAACGCCATCCTCGGCTACACCAACATGCTGCTGCAGGGCGTGTCCGGCGAGCTGTCACCGGCGCAGAAGCGCAACCTCACCCGCATCGACTCCAACGGCCGGCACCTGCTGGAGGTCATCAACGAGATTCTGGACATCACCCGCATCGAAGCGGGGCGCATGCCGCTGCACCTGTCGGACTTCGGGATTCCGGAGCTGCTCCAGGAGGTCGTGGCGGAGCTGGACCCCATCATCGCCCGCAGCAAGCTGGCGGTGAGCACCCAGCTGGGCGCGCGCGTGCCCGCGGTGCACAGCGACCGGCAGAAGGTGAAGCAGATCGTCCTCAACCTCTTGTCCAACGCGCTGAAGTTCACCCATGAGGGCTCGGTGACGGTGATGGCGGAGTACGTCGCGGCCACGTCGACACTGTCCATCTCCGTGCAGGACACGGGGATTGGCATCGACCCGGCGTACCAGGAAAAAATCTTCGAGGACTTCCAGCAGGTAGACAGTTCACCGACGCGGGCCTATGGAGGCACGGGCCTGGGGCTGTCCATCTGCCGTCGACTGGCCACCATGCTTGGAGGGCGCGTCACCCTCCAGAGCGCTCCGGGCCAGGGCTCGACGTTCACCCTGCACTTCCCACGACGCGCGAGGCGCGCATGACCAACCCCTCTCCGACTCTCAAGCCGCTCGTGCTGGTCGTCGACGACTACCAGGATGCCCGGGAGATGTACGCCGAGTACCTCGAGTTCTCCGGCTTCCGCGTGGCCGAGGCGAAGAACGGGCAGGAGGCGCTGGACAAGGCCTTCGAGCTGCGGCCGGACATCATCCTGATGGATTTGTCGCTGCCCATCATCGACGGGTGGGAGGCGACGCGGCGGCTGAAGAACGATGACCGCACGCGCACCATCCCCGTGGTGGCCCTCACCGGCCATGCGATGACGGGCCAGTCCGATGAGGCGAAGGGCGCCGGCTGCGACTCCTTCGTCACCAAGCCATGCCTGCCGGATGCGCTCGTCGACGAGGTCCGGCGCGTGCTCGCTACACGCGGAGGACCCCAGCCAGGGTGAAACGCACCATGCCCCGGACGCCACGCCCCCGAAAAGGCACCCCAGGAAAGGCGCGGAGCACGTCCGCGGCGGGGAAGGCCCCCGCTTCGGCGCCGAAGAAGCCCCGGACGAAGCGCCCCGTGGCCACGGAGGCGATGGCGGTGACGGCCGCGCTCCCGGACGCCGGAGTGCCTCCCGAGGCGGTGGCGGCCGGCCCCCTTCGTGTGGGGACACAGGACGAGGCGCGCGTGGGGCAGGTGTCCGTGGAGCTCCCGAGCGAGTCGCTCTCGACGGCCTCTCCCGTCACCGTGGTCGGGGAGGTTCAGGCCTCGCCGCAGGGGACACGGCCCGCCTCCAGCGCGGAGCCGCGCTCGGGGGCGATGCCTCTCCCGGAGGCAGTGGCGATTGGAGCGCCGGGCGCCGCTCGCCCACCGGTCTCCGCGAAGCCCCACCTGGAGGCGGAAGGCGCGCCGGGGGCCCCGCGGGAGACACGGAAGCCTCCCCTCCCCGCTCGACGATGGTCGACGTCGAAGACGGCCCGCAGTACCTCTACGGCGTGGTGCGGGCGGTGGGGGATTTGGACTTCGGCCTCATCGGCCTGGGCGCGCCTCCGGCGGACGTGCGCGCGGTGCGCGAGGGAGACCTCGCCGCGCTGGTGTCCACCGCGCCGGCCCTGGTGGTGGACCCGACGCGCGCGCACCTGCTGGTCCACCAGCGCGTCACCGAGGCGGTGCTTCGCGAGCACACGCTGCTGCCGGTGGCCTTCGGCACGGTGCTGCGCTCGGAGGCCCAGGTGCGGGCGCTGCTGCGCACGGCACATGGCGCGCTGTCGAGCGCCCTGGCGGCGCTGGAGGGCAAGGTGGAGCTGGGGTTGAAGGTGCTCTACCACCGCGAGCACCTGGCCCGGCGGCTGGAGCTGGAGGACACGCAGCTGTCCCGCCATGACGGGGAGCCGGAGGCCGACCACGAGCGCCGCGTGGGCGCCGCCGTGGAGGTCCGCGTCGCGCAGGACATGGGCTCGCTGCTGGAGGGCCTGCGCCCGCTGGCCAAAGCCTCGCGCACCTCGGCGCCCGTCGGAGACAGGATGCTGCTCAACGCCGCCTTCCTGGTGGAGCGCGACGCGGTGCCCGCCTTCGAGGCCAAGGTGAAGTCCCTGGCGGCACGCTGGGACACCTACGCCTTCCGCTTCACCGGCCCGTGGGCGCCCTACAGCTTCGTGGACGTGCGCCTGGGGCTGGCGCCGGAGCCCGACGCGGCGGCCTGAGTCAGCGCCGCCGCGAAGTCCCCCGGCGTCACTTCCCCGTGGCGGAGGACACCGGCGCGGCCACCTTCGCCGCCTCGTTGGCCAGCGCGTCCACGCCCGCGTGCAGCCGGGCCCAGCCGGTGGTGTGCTCGGTGCGGGCGAAGAAGCTGCCCTGCCCGCGCGCCACCCGCAGCTCACCCACGGGCTTGCCACCCTTGCGGTACTCCACGCGGAAGGCCTCTTCCGGCTCACCGCCCGGCGGCTGCTCGTCACGGCCGAGGAAGTCCAGCGGCATCAGCCGCCACACCCGGTCATGCCAGTTGCGAGCGAACTCGTCGGGACGGTCCGGCGACTCCTCCGGCACCAGGGACACCGGGCCGGCGGGGGAGTTGCCGCTCGCGGTGAAGGTGCGCGACGCGCCCCCCGCGGAGATGACCACCGCGTCGAAGTCTCCCAGCTCGAAGGTGTGCAGCCGCCGGTCCACCAGCCGGCTGGTGGCGTTCTCCAGGTCCGGCAGCAGCGCCGGGCCGAGGAGGAACACGCGGCCGTCCGCCTCGCGCCGCAGGTACGGCGTGCCCCAGCCTCCCGCCGGGGAGGCCAGCGAGAAGGCCTCGGGCTTGCCCGCCACCGTCAGCGTCAGCTTGCGCGGGGTGCTGGAGAGGCCCACCTCGTCCAGCTTCTTCGCATCCAGCTCGCCCAGGGCGCGCATGGCCCGCAGCGGCGCGAAGCGGGCGAACAGCTTCTCCGCCGTCTCGTTCGCCCGCAGCTCGCGAGGGGCCGGTGGAGGCTCCCGCGCTTGTGGGCCGCTACCGCGCAGAAGAGGCCGAGTCGGTGATGGAACTCATC
>JBKGHK010000843.1:0-3997 GCA_046520375.1 Pyxidicoccus sp. 3LFB2 | reverse complement strand
GTCCCCCGCCGGAAGAGGGCGCTCCTCGCGCAGCTCCGGCGCCACGCCTTCGTCCGCGCCTTCCGCATCCGTGAGCGTCAGCAGCACCCGCGCCAGCGCAATCCCATCCGCGAGGCAGTGGTGCAGCCGCGCCAGCAGCACGTCTCCACCCTGCGCCCCCTCCAGCACATGGAACTGCCACAGCGGCCGGGTGCGCTCCAGGGGCGTGCTCATCCACTCCCCCACCAGCGTCTCCAACGCGGCGCGGTCTCCCGGCGCCGACACCGTGAGCCGGGCCAGGTGCGCGTCCAGGTCCAGGTCCGGCGCGTCCTCCCACTGGGGCAGACCCAGGCGGCCCAACACCACGCGCTGCCGGAAGCGCGGGTAGCGCTCCACCAGTCGCTCACGCACCACGGCCTGGAGCCGCTCGAAGTCCAGCCGGCCCTCGAACCAGAGCACGGCGGTAATCATCATCAGATTCGCGGGTTCCTCCATGTGGAACCACAGCGCATCCACGCTGGCCATCCGCTCGTGCGCCGCCATCTCTCCGCGTTCCTCCCATATGGCGACCGGGAACAGTCCCGGCCGCCCTGCTCATGGACTCAGCCCTTGAAGAGCATGCTCACGAAGAAGCCGCCCCAGCCCAGCGTGGCCAGCCCGCCCAGGATGATGCCCGCGATGGCCTGCCCCTTCCTGCCAATGGGAGGATTCCCATTCGGGTCCACCCGGCGCAGGCCGATGATGGAGCAGATGAGCGCGACGGCGCCGACGCCGGGGACGAACAGCCCCAGCACCCCCAGCATGACGCCCGCGCGTGCCATCGTGTTGTTCATGTAGAGGTGCCACGCCTTCTTCAGCGCCTCGGGCAGCACCTCCTGCTTGAAGAAGAGCTTGTTCCGGGTGTCATTGTAGATGGCGATGGTGATGAGCAGCGGAACCAGCCCGCGGCCCACCGCCGCTCCGCCCTCCCCGAGTGCCCCCAGCACCATGGAGCCGACAGGCACGCCGATGAGCGCCGTCCGTGCCCACGGCATGCCCAGCCAGAAGCACATCCCCACCGCGCCCGCCGCGAGCCCGAAGACGCCAAACGGAATCGTCGAGGGCTCGCCCGACGCCAGGATGAGGATGCCGCTGAGGGCGTTGAACACCGCGCCGAAGCCCACGAGCCAGGACCAGGCGTCGCGCTTGCCCCAGCACTTCTGACGAAAGCCCTCCAGGTAGTCCACCTCCGGGCGCACGGAGCACGCCTCGCAGTAGGCCTTCCCATTCACCACCCAGCGGTCCTGCTCACAGTAGAAGGTGCCGCACCGGGCACACGCCCCCAGCACGGGCAGGTCCGGGTGGGCGTGGCAGCGGCTTCCTTCGGCCTCGGGCGTGTTCGACAGCGGTTGTGCGTTCATGGGGTCCCCCCTCCAGCGACTCCCGGGACTCTCGCACAACCCAGGGCCCATCCGCGCCCCGTTACTGCATCCCGCCCTCCGGCGGCGTGCGGTCGAACTGGAAGGTCTGCTTGCTGGCGTCATCCACCATCAACGTCAGCGTGCCCTCCTCCAGGTCCCAGCGGTACGTGCCGCCGCGGAACTTCAGCTTCTTGCGGTTGAGGGGGATGACGCGCTTGTCGCCACACACCGGCCCCACCGCCTGCCCGTCCTTCGTGCGCAGCGACACCCGGTCCTTGCCGGACATCTCCACCAGGCCCCACGCGCGCACCACCAGCTGGTTGCCCTGCCCCAGCGTCGCGTCCTCCAGCTTGGTGCGCAGCACGAAGCAGCCATTGGGCTTCAGCTCCAGCGTGCGCTCGTAGTCCGCGCGCGGCTGCGCCTCGATGCGCTCGGGCCCACCGTCCGAAATCTCCGGGAGGCTGGCGGCCGCCAGCGTCCAGGTGCCCACCAGCTTTTCCGGGAGCTGCGCGGCGGACGCGGGCAGCCCCTGGCAGGGGTCCGCCTTCTCCTTCTCCGGGCTCGGCGGGGCCGGCTCGAAGGAGCGCTTGCAGGTGTTGCCACAGGTGCGCGCCGAGCACTGGGTGTCATCCGGAGCGCAGGCCGCCTTCTGCGTACACAGCTTCAGCCGGTCCAGCGCCTTCTCGCAGTCCTCGCGCAGGCACCGGTCCACGCACTCGGCGTCGATGCACTCGGCCACGCACGCCCAGTTGGTGGCGCCACACACACCCGCCACGGTGCGAGGACGCTCGGAGGTCGCCTGGGCGCCGGCCAGCATGGCCACGCCCAGCGAGAGGGACACGACGACGAGGAGGACTCGGGAAGAGGGCATGCCTCGGCGAAAGCTAGGCACGCCCCCACCGGGCCCCAGCCTCCCCTCCCATGGGCTGTCCACCTGCTAGCACTGCACCCGAGGGCTCTGCCCTCAGGTGAACTGCCACCGCCAGGTGCGTACGTCGCCGGGGTCCACCAGCTCCAGCTCGAAGGAGAGCGTGTCGAAGCGCTCGAACTCGCGCGAGTCCACCCGCAGCAGCGTCATGCCCGCGTGGTTCTGCCCGCGCAGCGGCGACACGCTGAAGGACAGCTCCGCGTCGAAGGCCGCCTTGTAGAAGAGGCAGAAGCCATCCACCCGCCCCTCCTCAACCACGGGGCGCTCGTAGCGCACGCGGTGCGGCAGGCCGTCGGCCGCCATCGTCTCCAAGTCAAAGGCGAAGGCCGGCTCCGGGTCGCACAGCAGGTGGTCCACCTCGTACGAGCGGATGACCCGCGAGAAGTAGGACGGGTTCATCGCCTCGCGCAGCGTCTGCAGGCAGCTGTAGTCCACGCTGGGGAAGCGCTGGCTCCAGATGAAGGGGATGCAGGCCTCGTCGCGCAGCTGCACCGGCTCCACGAAGACCTCGAAGCGGTTGGGGAGGATGCGCCCGCCCGGCTTCAGCATCCGGGTGCGCAAGTCCAACATCCTCGGCACCAGGCCCGCATCGAAGAGGGCGTCCCCCAGGAGCTCGTGCAGCAGCACGTCCACCTTCTCGGGCGGGTGGTACTGCCAGGGGTGCGAACGCACGAAGTCGATGTGCTCCAGCCCGTTGCGCCGCGCCACCCACTGCGCCGTGTCCAGCAGGCGCGTGCCGTCCACCGCGTACAGCTTCTTGGGGTGGCGACTGGCCGCGAGGAAGGTGCGCAGCCCCGTGCCGGTGCACGCATCCATCACCACGTGCCCGGGGCGCACATACCGCTCACAGGCCCGCTGCCACGCCTCCACCCGCTCGGGGTCCGCCAGCGCGTGGTCCTGCGGCGCGGGGCTGGACAGGGACAGCAGGTCCGGCACGACGTTGCGCAGCGGAAGCTGATTCACCAGTGGCAGGTGGCTCAGGCGTGAGCGCAGGTCCATCAATGCCTGTCGAGGCAGGTCGAGCAGATTCGGCATGGCATCCCCCCGGATGCTTGGATGTTTCGGGCCACTATTTCCCGGTCCGGCCTGCTCCGGGATTTCCCACCATGCGGGACTTCCGGGCACGGGCCCATAGAACGAAGGGGCAGGATGACTGTCCCTGGGTGAACAGGCTCCCGGCCCCTCACGTCACGGCGTCGTGGCGCGCAGCTTCGCGCCGAAGGCCAGCAGCCGCTCGCGGGCCTTCAGCAGCTTCTCACGGGGGATGGAGAAGACCACGCGGGCCCGCTCCGCGTCGCCACACCAGGGTCCGCCGTTGAGCACCACGTGGGTGTGCGCGTAGACGACAGCCGGCAGGTTCTCCGGGGTGAGGCGCTCACCGTCCACCTCGCGGCCCAGCCACGCCGTCATCCGGGGCGCCAGGAAGAGGCCGCCCGCATCGCCCGCGTCCGAGCGTCCATCCCCCGGCAGCGCCTGGGCCAGCAGCTCGCGCTTCTCCGCCAGCTTCGCGCCGCATCTTCGCCAGGAAGGCGCGCAGGGCGCGGTGCCGCGGCGGATAGAGCAGCTGCCCCTCCGGGCTGCGCGCATAGGCCGCGTACAGGTACGCCGCGGCCCGCGCTGTCAGGAGATGGAGCACGCCGGGGCCGCTGTCGCGCACCGCCGCGGCCAGGGCCCTGTCCCGCGTGGCCAG
>JBKGHK010000842.1:0-3998 GCA_046520375.1 Pyxidicoccus sp. 3LFB2 | reverse complement strand
GGCCCCGGCGTCCCGCCCGCCGGCCTCCACCCGCAAGGCCGTGCCCGCGGAAGCGCCCGTGCCCGCCGTGGCCCCCGCGCCTCCACCCCCCGCGCCTGTGCAGGCCGTGGAGTACACCTTCCTGCGCCGGGAGGACCCGGAGGCGGACCTCGCGCAGCTCCAGCAGCTCGGCGCGGAGGGCTGGCACGTCGTCGCCACCGTCGAGGTGGATGGCAGCACCCGGCGCTACGTCCTCATGCGGCCCAAGCGGTGAGCAGGGTGGGCGCACGCATCCCCCGCCATGAAGCGCGGCTCACCCCGGGCGAGGGGAGGCACGCACCGTGACGCGCGCGGAGACACCCACTCCGCGCGGCGGCGCCTACGGCTTCCGGGCCTCTCGTGTCCTCGCGCTCTTCGGCGCCTTCCTCGCGCTCGTGTGCGTCTCCTTCGTCGTGGCCGTGCGCTTCGGTGAGCAGCCCATCTCCCTCACCGCCGCGCTGACGGACCCTGCCTCCTCCGACGCCACCATCTTCTGGTCCCTGCGCCTGCCCCGCGCGCTGCTCGCCGCCATCGTCGGCGCGGGGCTCGCTGTCTCGGGCACCACGCTTCAGGGTCTGCTGCGCAACCCCCTGGCCGACCCCTTCGTCCTGGGTGTCTCCGGCGGGGCCGCGCTCGGGGCCACCCTGGCGCTCGCCGTGGGCCTGGGAACCGTGGGCCAGGTCGCCCCCCGGCCTGGGCGGAGCGCTGGCCCACCTCTCCGCGCCCGCGCTCTTCGCCTTCCTCGGCGCGGGCGCCTCCATCCTCTTCGTCCTCTCCGCCAGCCAGGGCCCCGCTGCTCGCGCGCCGTACGCGGCCCTCCTCACCGGCATCGTCTTCAATGCCTTCGCTTCCGCCGTCATCACCCTGGTGAAGACGCTGTCCGACCCGAACCGGCTCGGCGAAATCCTCTACTGGCTCGCGGGCACGCTGGGCTACGAGCGCGGCGCCTCGCTGGCCCTGTCCGCGCTCCTCCAGGCCGTCGCCATCGGCGTCATGTGGGCGCTGTCCGCGCGCCTCAACCTGCTGTCGCTTGGGGACGAGGACGCCGCGTCGCTCGGTGTGCCGGTGAACGCCACGCGCCGCTGGCTGCTGCTGGCCTCCAGCGCGAGCGTGGCCGGCGCGGTGGCGCTCACGGGGCTCATCGGCTTCGTGGGCCTCATCGTCCCGCATCTGCTGCGGCTGGCCTTCGGTCCGGACCAGCGCCTCCTGGTGCCGCTGTCCGCGCTGGGGGGCGCGGCCTTCCTCCTGCTCGCGGACCTGCTGGCGCGGCTGGCCTGGCCCCTCTTCGGTAACGAGATTCCCGTGGGGGTCGTCACCGCGCTCCTCGGAGGTCCGCTCTTTCTCGGCTTGCTGCGGCGAAGCATGCGGCTGGGGAAGACCTGAGAGGGTGCGCCACCGGACGGGAGCGCCCTGTCCGAGCATTGACAACGCCCTCTACCCGCCGTACTTCCCCGCGCGTCCTCGGTGCCTCCGTGATTCCACGGCGGCTCAAGGGAACCCGGTGTGAATCCGGGACTGCCCCGCAGCGGTGAGCAGGAACGAACGCCGTCGAGCACGCACTGGCCCTCGGGCTGGGAAGCGGCGGCCAGTAGGTGGGTGCCCCCGGGCTCCCGCGCCTGCGAGTCCGAAGACCTGCCGAAGACCCGTGCCCCATGCACGGACATCACCGAAGCCTCCGAGGGGAGGCGACGGAGGCGTCCACTCCATGCGCACGTGTGCCCGGGGTGTGCCTTCGTCCCGCTCCTCGCTTTCGAGGCCCAACCCGCCCGTGGGGGCGGAGAGGAAGCTGGACGCCGATGAAGACCGCCGACCTGAAGCGCGCCGCAACCTGGACGAAGCCCGCGGCCCTTGCCGTGGCCACGCTCGTCCTGGCCCTGACCACCACCGGCTGCAATCCCGAGTGCGTGGACGCGTACGACTGCCGCGCCGACAACGGCCAGCCGCCCGACGGTGAGCAGTGGACCTGCCGCGATGAGACGTGCGAGACGATTCCCCTCGGCACGACGCCGCCGCCCGCCGACGCGGGGACGGATGCGGGCACCGACGCCGGGACGGACGCGGGCACTGATGCCGGGACGGATGCGGGCACCGATGCCGGGACGAACCCGTGCGAGCCCGTGCCCCACGACGCGAAGCTGGGCACGCTGACGCTTCAGACGGGCTTCACGGCCGCCGAGTCCGTGGCCCTGCCGGCCGACGTGAGCGCGGTGGTCTCCACGCCGGGCCCCACGTACTCGCTCTACGCCCTGCGCGGCGGTGGCAAGGAGGCCACGCTGAACGCGCTGGGCACGTGGCCGAACCTCCAGACGGCCAACCCCAAGCTCTATGACGTCGTCACGTCCGAGGACCGGGCGGGCACCGCCGACGTGTACCCCAACAGCTTCCTGGCCTATGACGGCAAGCACCTCGCCGCCGGGTACACCAAGGGCGTGACGGGGGCTCCGGGCTCCATCGCCGTCTACGACATCGCCACGCCCGCCAGCTCGCGCTACCTCTCCGCGCCGTCCAACTTCTCCGCCGATGCCTTCGACCGGGGCAGCACCACCGCGTTCCTGGTCAACGGCGAGGCCCTGGGCGACACGACCGGTGGGTATGGGGTCTACGCGCTGGTCACCTCGCGCCAGCCGTTCGAGACCTCGAAGCTGGCGACCTTCCCCGCGAGCGCGGGCGGAAGCGGCTTCACCGCCGTGGCGGAGAACGACATCACGGTGCTGGGCTACTTTGCTCCGGAGGCAACAAGGTCCACGCGGTGCCGCCGCCGGTGGTGGACGACGCCCTCAGCTCCGGCACGCCGCTCGCGCTGGCGGACCAGCCGGAGATTGAGCTGGGCAGCAACGCCAACGCCGCCTCGGCGTTCGGTGAAGGCGTGGCGTTCAACCGAGGCGCCTACGGCAGCACGGGCTTCGTGTCCACCGACGTGTCCCGCTTCTCGCTCACGTTCGGCATCAGCCCGCGAGCCGTCACCATCGGCGAGCGCGTGCCCGTGCTCACCTACGACACCACCCAGTGCACCACGGTGGACCTGATGGCGCCGCTGGGCTCGGACCTGCTGGTGGGCCTGACGGACAAGAACGGCCGCCGCCTCGTGCGCATCCAGCAGGCGCGATGAGCTCGCACGGCTCCAACCTCCGGCCCTGGGGCGCGGCGCTCGCCGTGCTCCTGGCCCTCGCCGCCTGTGGTGACGAGGACGGCCCCGTCACGCCCACGCCGGACGCGGGCACCGCCCCGACTCCGGACAGCGGCACCGATGCCGGCACGCCCGACAGCGGCACCGACGCAGGCACGCCCGACAGCGGCACCGACGCGGGCGTGCGCCCTTCGGACCCGTACGCCGACGAGGTGGTCTCCTACGTTCCCGGTGAAGGCGCCGGCTTCGGACAGGACCGCCTCCCCGCCATCGTCCTCGGGCCGCCCGTGGGCGTGGGCCCCGACAATGGCTCGCTCGACGTGCTCGCGCTGGGCCGCGAGGGCACCATCACCCTGCGCTTCACCGACGTGGGCGTGGTGGATGGGCCCGGCGTGGACCTGCTCGTCTTCGAGAACGCCTTCGCCATTCCTGGCGGAGGCACCTACGCCGAGACGGGCGTGGTGGCGGTCAGCGAGGACGGCACCACCTGGCACACGTTCCCCTGCGCCGCCAACGACGCGGACGCGGGCTACCCGGGCTGTGCCGGCGTCCGCACCATCCAGGCCAACCCGGCCAATGGCGTCAGCGCCACGGACCCCGCCGTGGCGGGCGGGGACGGCTTCGACCTGGCCACCGTGGGCCTTGCCCGCGCGCGCTACGTCCGCATCACCGACAGCGGCGCCAACGGCTACGGCGGCACGGGCGGCGGCTTCGACCTGGACGCCGTCGCCGTGGTGAATGGCGAGCCCCTCCAGGGGACTTCGCCGTGAGTCGGTCCCCGCCTCCCCCGCATATAAAGGAGGTGGACCGCCGTGCGGCGCTCCGCACCCTGCTGCGGGGCACCTGCGCCCTG
>JBKGHK010000841.1:0-4005 GCA_046520375.1 Pyxidicoccus sp. 3LFB2 | reverse complement strand
CTCCGCCTCCCCACGCTGCATCCTCGTCCCGGTACCTGCCTGCGCGCCCTGCCCCATCGCCCTCCCACCTGCAGCCGAGCTCCGCTCCCCTCCCTCCTGCCCTGCGTTCGCGCTCCGTCCTCGCGCCCCATCCTCCGCGCCTGCGCCCCGCGCCGCCTTCACGCGCCCCGCCGCATCCACCGCCAGCGTCACCTCGCGGCGTCGCTCGCCCGCCTGCCCGTCGCGCGTGTGCAGGTGCTGGCTGACGTACGTGAAGTGACTCTGTGCCAACTTCAGCGTCACCATCCCCACCGGCACGCCGCGCCAGGCGAAGACGAAGCGTGCCTCTTCGCGGGGTGCGGGCGACCCGCCCTCCACACCAGGGTTCACGGGCTTCGCGGGGAGCGCGAGGAGGAGGAAGGCGAGCAGGGCGGCCACGGTCCCCAGTGTGCGGCGTTTTGAGGACCAGCGCGAGAAGGCGGGGTAGCGTGGCAGCCGTCCATGGGCGCCAAACGGTATTTGTTCGCGTTCGGCCTGGCGGCAGGCCTCATCTCCGGGCTCGCTCTTGCCGCGCTGCTACGGGTCGTGCAGGGCGTCTCGCTCCCCGTCTCGACGTGGGTGGTGCTGGTCGCCGGCACGCCCGCGCTGTACATGCTGGGCGGCTACCTCGCCTGGTTCCGCTGGGCGGCCCGCCGTCGGCGCGTGCGCAGGCAGGTCATGTCCCGGCTCGCGGAAGGCGACCTGACCACCACGGTCAGCTCCCGCTACGAGGGCCACGAGGACATGCGCCGCCTCATCCTCTCGCTGCGCCGCGCGCTGTCCCAGGTGCAGCAGGTGACCATCAACCTCCACCGCACCAGCAACGAGGTGAGCGAGCAGGCCCGCATGCTGCTGGAGGCCGCCCGCCGCCAGGGCGGCGCCGTGGAGCGCACCCTCGAGGCCGTCAGCGGCATGGGCGGCAGCCTCCAGGTCGCCGTCAAGCGCGTGCACCAGCTGGAGGTCTTCGCCGTCGACACCACCGGCGCCCTCCTGGAGATGACCGAGCGGTTGGAGCAGGTGGTGGACTCGCTCGCGCAGGTCAACAGCTTCGCCCACAACACCAGCGCGCTGATGCAGGCCATGGCCGAGCGCCTGGCCAACATCGCCTCCTCCGGCGACGAGCTGGGCCGCTTCGCCAGCGAGGCCGAGGACTTCGTGGCCGCGGTGGAGGGCGGCATCGACTCCGTGCGCCGCCGCGCCAGCGAGACGAACCAGCTGGCCATCGCCGTGACGGCCACCGCCGAGCGCGGCGAGGTGCTCGTCGGCGACAGCGTCCAGGGCATGTACCGGGTGGAGGAAACCGTCCGCAAGGCCGCCGAGCTCATGGGCACGCTGGGCACCCGCTCCACCGAGATTGGCCGCATCGTCGACGTCATCCAGGAAATCGCCGACCAGACGAACCTGCTCGCCCTCAACGCCGCCATCATCGCCGCCCAGGCCGGCGAGCACGGCCGCCCCTTCGGCGTGGTGGCCAACGAGATTCGCAGCCTCGCCGAGCGCACCACCCGCTCCACGCGCGAAATCGCCCGGATGGTGTCCGGCGTGCGCGACGCGGTGCAGACCGCCGTCACCCTCGTGCAGGAGGGCCGCGAGCAGGCCACCGCCGGCGTGGCGCTCGGTGACCGCGCCACCGAGGCGCTGGTGGAGATTCGCGCGATTACCCAGCGCACCTTCACCGCCGTGGAGGCCACGGTGGCGGAGACGCAGCGGCTGGAGGCCCAGGGCGCCACCGTCGTGGAGGCCAGCCGCCGCGTGGCCCGGCGCGTGGAAGACGTCACGCGCATGGCGATTGAGCAGTCCGGCCACGCCCGCGAGCTGGTGCGCCAGACGCACGAGATGGCGCGCGTGGGCCAGGGCGCCTCGCAGAAGGCCGAGGCCCAGGCCCGCACCGGCCGCGACCTGTCCGACTCCGTGGTGCGCCTGAGCGCGGCGATTGAGGAGCTGCGCTCCGCCAACGTGGTGCTCACCAAGGGCGACGCCTCCATCCGCGAGGAGGTGGCGCAGGTGCGCGAGGACGCGCGCCGGGTCATCCGCATCGGCGACGGGCTGACGCGCACGGTGGACCAGCTGGGCCACGAGGCGGTGGGCCTGGAGACGGAGGTGTTCCGCTTCAAGCTGCCCACGCCCCGCGCGGGCGGCACGCTGCGCGTGGGCCTGCACCAGGCGGCGTCGCTGCGAAACCGCCAGGCGGTGGACCCCCTCTTCAGCGTGGAGAACCAGGTCGCCGAGCTCACCTCGTGCGTCTTCTCCAGCCTCCTGCGGCTGGAGGACGGCGGGCTGGAGCCGGACCTCGCCGAGCGCTGGGACGCGGACCCGACCGCGCGCCGCTACCGCTTCTACCTGCGCCGCGGTGTCACCTTCCACGACGGCACGCTGCTCACCGCCGTCGACGTGAAGCGCCACCTGGAGCGACTGCTGGACCCGGCGGTGCGCTCGCCGGACCGCAGCCTGCTGGAGGACGTGGAGGGCGCGGCCGAGTTCACCTCCGGCCAGGCCCGCGAGGTGTCCGGCATCGAAGCGCTGGACGACGGCACCCTCGAAATCCGCCTGCGCGAGCCCAAGGCCTTCTTCCTGCACCTCATGGCGCTCACTCCGACGGCGGTGGCCCGGACGGACTCGAGCGGGCGGTTGGTGGGCACGGGCCCCTTCCGCCTCGTCTCGCTGGACCCGGAGCGCGCGGTGCTGGAGCGAAACCCCGCCTACTGGCGCGCCGGGGGGCCGCTGGTGGACCGGCTGGAGTTCCAGCTGCTCAACTCGCGGCAGGAGGCCGTGACGCGCCTGCGGCAGGGCGCGTTGGACCTGGTGTCCTTCCTCGCCGCCGAGCACGTGGACGTGCCGGGCCTGGAGTCCTTCCAGGTGGTGGCCAGCACCACGCCCTCCACCGCCTTCGTGGCGCTCAACCAGCGCGAGGCCCCGTACGACGACGTGCGCGTGCGGCGGGCCCTGCGCGCGGGCATGGACATCCGGAGCATGGTGGAGCAGTTCCACCCGGGCGCCCGGCTGGCGCGCACCCTGACACCGCCCGAGCTGCTGGACGACTCCGAGGTGGGGCCGACGCCCGCTCCCGACGTGGGCCTGGCGGAGCAGCTGCTGCGCGACGCGGGCCTGCGCCGGCTGAAGCTGACGCTGCACCAGCCCAGCGGCCGCGACACCTCCGCCGAGGACGCGGTGCTCTTCCGCCCGCTGTTGCAGGCGGGCCTGCTGGAGCTGCGCCACGTGGAGCTGACGCCGGAGGAGTACACGGCCCGGCTGCGCGAGGGGAAGATTCCGGCCTTCCGCACGCTGTGGCTGGCGGACTTCCCGGACCCGGACACCTTCCTCTACTTCCTCCTCAACTCCAGCGCGCAGACGGTGTACCCGCTGGGCTACCGCAACCCTGAGCTGGACCGCATCACCACGGAGGCGCGCGTGTCCATCGACCCGGGGCTGCGCCTGCAGCTCTACGTGCGCGCGGAGAAGCTCTTCCAGGAGGACTGCCCCATCATCCCCCTGTACCACGACCGCATCCACGCGGCCGCCACGCCCACGGTGCAGGCCCTGCGGCTGCACCAGACGCCGCCGCAGGTGCGCTTCGAGGACCTGTGGGTGGACCCGAGCGCGGCCTGAGTCACGGTGACTCGCGGCGTGCCCCGCTGGCGCCCCCGTGCCGCTGGGGCCAGCCGAGCGGCTCCGCGCTCCCGTCCACCGTGTAGGACTCCAGCAGCCACACGCCGTCGCGCTGCACCACCACGTGCAGCCGCTCGTCCACGAAGGCCGCGCCCGCCACGCGCGGGCGTCCCGGCAGCGGGCACATGCCCAGCCGTTCCCCCTCGGCGAAGCGCTGGTACCAGACGCGGGGCCCGTCCCCCTGCTCCGCGGCCGCGAGCACCCCCACCGCCCCACCCCGCACCAGCGTCGCGTCATGCAGCATGCCGGGCAGCACCGGGTCCGGCAGCGCGTCCACCTCCCACGCCAGTTGCCCCGTTTGAGAGTCCACCGCGCGCAGCA
>JBKGHK010000840.1:0-4009 GCA_046520375.1 Pyxidicoccus sp. 3LFB2 | reverse complement strand
GCGAGCCACCTCCCGGGCCTGGTCCCTCACGCGCGTGCCCGAGGTGCGGCGCTCCAGGGCGGCGCGCACCTTGGCGCGCAGCACGCGGAGGTCGTCGAAGGGCTTGAGGATGTAGTCGCTGGCGCCGGCCGCGAAGGCGGCGACGACGGACTCGGAGCTGGCGTAGGCGGTAATCATCACCGCCTCCAGCGAGGGCTGCAGCCGCCGCGCCTCGGTGATGAGCTCCACCCCGCCCATGCCGGGCAGGTTCTTGTCCGTCACCAGCACGTCGAAGCGCTGCTCGGCCAGCAGCGGTAGCGCCTCCTCGGCGCTCTGGGCCAGCGTCACCGCCAGGTCCGGCTCGCGCTCCAGCAGGCGCGCGCAGATGTCCAGGACGACGGGCTCGTCATCCACCACCAGCACCGTCGAGGCGAGCGTTCCCCCCTCCCCACCGTCGCCATCCCCGGTCTCGAACGGGAGATCCATATGCGCGGGAGATTCTCACAGCTCTCTTCCAACTTCGAGGCAAGGATGTCAGGCCCGCTATGCTGGCAGGCGTGGCGAGCTTCGAGGACGCGCTCCAGGACAACCGGGTACCCCGCCTGCTGGGCGACGTCCGGCTGCGCTATGACGGCGGCCGGCTGGTGGGCGAGTCCCTGCCCCCTCCCTGGGACAGGCGCCTGCTGCCGGGGCTGTGTGTGGGGGTGGCACTGGGGTGCACGTTGGGCGCGTGCGTGCTGGTGGGGCTGGAAGGCGGCACGCTGCCGGCCGCGGCCTTCGCGCTGGCCCTGACCGCGGCGGTGCTGGTGGGCCTTGCGCTGTGGCTGGAGTCGCGGCTGGGCCGGCGCCGCTTCGTGCTGCACTTCCGCTCCGAGTCGCTGCGGGTGGAGCGGCTGGCCTGGTCGCCCGGGGCCACGCGCACGGAGCTGGTGCCC
This sequence comes from Pyxidicoccus sp. 3LFB2, assembly GCA_046520375.1. Classification (GTDB taxonomy): domain Bacteria; phylum Myxococcota; class Myxococcia; order Myxococcales; family Myxococcaceae; genus Myxococcus. Next base: position 3,095 of record JBKGHK010000840.1, on the reverse strand, counting down.
TTCGACGCGGTGAAGGCCGTCCACGTGGTGGAGCGGCCCGGCCCTCGCTACGCGCTGGTGGTGGAGTACGCGCCCGAGGGAAGCGCGCCGCGCCGCGCGGTGCTGGTGGAGGGCGTGCGCCCCGCCGAGGGCGAGACGCTGCACCGCGTGTGGCGCATGCTGAGCAACGCCTTCGGCCTCAGAGGAGCGGGGCTCGCCGGAGGGTGACTTCGATTTCCGTGCCCTCGCCCGGCGTGGAGGACAGCCGGAGCGAGCCGCCCGACTGCGTCACCAGGTCCTTGCAGATGGACAGCCCCAGCCCCGTGCCCACGCCCACCGGCTTGGTGGTGAAGAGCGGCTGGAAGACGCGCTCCTGCAGCTCCAGGGGAATGCCGCAGCCGTTGTCCGCCACCGTCAGCACCACGTCGTCCGGGCGCACCGTCCACCGCACTTCGATGCGGCCCTGACGGCCCGTGCCGCCCATGGCCTGCGATGCGTTGACGATGAGGTTGAGCACCACCTGGCACAGCTTCACCGGCCCGAAGGTGACGCGCACCGGGTCGCCATTGCTCGTCAGCCGCGCCCTGTCACGCACCTCGGCGCGCGCCAGCTTCACCGCGAAGGACACCACCTCCGCCACGTCCGCGGTGGCCTCGTGGTCCTCGCCCCGCGCCTGCGCGCGAAGGCCCAGCGCCACCTGCCGCAGGTGCTCGGCGCCGTCCGCCAGGTCCTTGATGAGCGCGGGCAGGTCCTCCACCGTCTCGGCCACCTCCGAGTTCGGGTCCGCCGGCAGGTGCCGCGACACGTACTGGATGACGCTCGCGAGGTCTCTCTGCAGCGACACCACGTTCTGCGAGAGGTAGCCCACCGGCCCCATCAGCTCGTGGGCGATGCCCGCCGTCACCTGCCCCAGCGTGGCCAGACGCTCGGACTTCAGCATCCGCCCTTCCACCTCGCGGATGCGCAGCTCCAGGCGGGCAATCTTCAGCGCGTCGTCCAGCGCGGACTGCAGTTCCGCCCGGTCCCACGGCTTGACGAAGTAGCGCGTCACCTGGCCGCGGTTCACCGCGTCGATGACGGCCTGCATGTCCGCGTACGCCGTGACGAGCATGCGCTTGGCGTCGGGCGCAATGGAGCGCGCGCGCTCCAGCAGCTCCACGCCCGTCATGCCGGGCATGCGCTGGTCGGAGAGGATGACGCCAATCTCGCCCCGCCGTTGCTCCAGCAGGGCCAGCGCCTCGTTGGGCGAGGAGCTGCGGAAGATTCGGAAGCGCTGCCCGAAGTTCGCGTCGAAGACCCGCAGGTTCAGGGCGTCGTCATCGACGTACAGCACCGCGGGGAGTTCAGACGGATTCATGACGCTCCTCCTGGCCGGGGTGTCCCGAGGGGGCCAGGCTGGTACGGCATAGGATAGCGCCTCGCCCTGCTTGGATTCGCCGGGTGCGGCGCGCACCACGCAGCATACGGGGAGACCCTGACGCGTAGCATCCCCCCGCCCCTTCCATCCTCCGAGGGAGGCTTCCCGAGGAAAACCTGCAGTGACAGTGAAGAGCGGAGGAGTCGCGGGATTTACATGCTTGTCAGCCCATCCTCGCGAGGTGCGGGGGGCGTGACTCAGCGCGTGGAAGCGTCGGGCGGGTGCGCCGGGGTGGCTTCGACTCCAGCCAGGTCTCCCTCCAGCGCGAGGGCCACCGCGTCAACGGAGGCAAAGCGGCCGCGGGGCAGCGCGCCCAGCAGCGTCAGCACGGTGGGGGGCGCCTCGTTCTCCCGGGCCACCCACGTCAGCTCCTCGGCGGTGAGGGGGAAGACGGCGCCGAGGAGGGCCTCGTGCAGCGACTGGGCAAGTGGCAGCGGCTGGCCCACGCGTGACTCCAACTCCGACACACCCTGGGCAAGCCGTTCGCGTGTCATGTCGTCGTTCATTGAGTCGAAGTTAAGCAGCGAACGCGCCCGGTCGCTGACCTTTTTTGCATGGCTGTTCAGCAGCCAGGAGAGCGAGCCATCCCAGCCCCTGCTCGCGGGTGGTCAGTCCGCGGGAGGCGTCCCACCGTTACCGCCACGGAGCAGCGGGAATCATTCCAACGAGGGAGGACAGCGCCATGGCGAAGAAGGACAAGGCGGACCAGGACAAGCGCAACGCGGGCGGCGAGAAGGGTTACGCCGAGCACATCGAGCATGTGCAGGCCACGCGGCCGGACCCGTGGCCCGGAATCGAGGGGCGCTCGAAGGGCGAGGAACATGACCTGCCCACCGGCACCCCGCGAGAGCAGCAGGCGAGCGTGACGGACGCGCAGCGCCAGCTGGAGAACGACATGGAGGACTCGAAGGAGCCGACGCGCGAGTAGCGCGCCGGTCCCTCCCCGCCCTCCGCGCGCCCCGGTATCGGGGGGCACGGGGGGCGGGTACGCCCGAGGGCCGCTAGAAGAGCAGCCGCGTGGGGTGCTCGAGCAGCCCGCGCAGCTCGCGCAGGAACTCGCGCCGATGGCGCCGTCGATGACGCGGTGGTCACACGACAGCGTGGCCGTCATCATCTTGCGCACCGCGAGCTGCCCGTTGACCACCACCGCCTTGTCGGCCACCGCGCCCACCGCGAGGATGGACGCCTGCGGCGGGTTGATGACGGCGACGAACTGGTCGATGCCGTACATGCCCAGGTTGCTGACGGTGATGGAGCCGCCGGTGTACTCGTCCGGCTTCAGGGCGCGCTTGCGGGCGCGCTCGGCCAGCTCCCGCACCTCGGTGGCAATGGCCTGCAGGCCCTTCTGGTCCGCGTCCTTGAGGATGGGGGTGATGAGCCCCTCCTCCAGCGCCACGGCGATGCCCACGTCCACGGTGCTGTACTGGACCACGTGGTCGCCCTGCAGCGACACGTTGATCTTCGGGTAGCGGCGCACCGCCATGGCCACGGCCTTCACGATGAGGTCGTTGACGGAGACCTTGAGCTCCATCGCCTTGGCCTCCTCGCGGACCTTCACCGCGGCGTCCATGTCCACCTCGATGGTGAGGTAGAAGTGCGGGACGCCGGGCTTCACCTCGGTCATCCGCTGCGCGATGACCTTGCGCATGGACGTGAGGGGGACCCGCTGCGGCTCGGGCCGCACGCCCGCCGCCGGACG
>JBKGHK010000083.1:0-22481 GCA_046520375.1 Pyxidicoccus sp. 3LFB2 | reverse complement strand
GCTCCAGCTGCGCCTTCTCCGCGCGAGCCGCCTTGTCCAGCGGCGCGGGCCGAGCCGCCAGCGCGGTGAGCCGCTCCGCCACCGCCTCCAGCTCCCGGTCGATGAGCACCGGCTGGATGTTGCGGACCTCCCGGCCCGCGCGGCCCACGGCGTTGTTCTCAATCCACACGGGCAGCACCGCCACGTCCTCCAGGGCCACGGGGGCCCCGGGCTCGGGCCGCACCAGCGAGACACGCAGCAGCATGGAGTCGCGCTTGTCGCCCGCCGCGCCCTTGCCGCCGGGCACATGGCGGTAGAAGCGGTCCTGGTTCGCCACGAGGTTGCCCAGCGAGTACGCGATGAGCCCGCGCCGCCCGTCCGCCGTGGGGTACGCCTCCAGCGGCTGGAGCACATGCGGGTGGTGGCCGATGACGGCCTTCGCGCCCGCCTCCAGCAGCGCGCGGCCCAGCTTGCGGTCCTCCGGGTGCGGCGTGTCCTTGTATTCCATGCCCCAGTGCACCAGGACGATGAGCGCGTCACAGCGGGCCGCCGCGGCGCGCACGGCCGCCTCGGCCTCCTGGGGCTTGAGGCCCCGGTGGTGCCGGTTGTGCGGGTAGGGCACGAAGGCGACGTGGGGGCCCGCCTCCTCCTTCGGGTTGCTGAAGCCGTTGAGCCAGCGCGTGAAGGACAGGAAGCCCACCCGCACCCCGCGCACGTCCACGAAGACGGGCTCCCACGCGGCGGACTTCGACGGCCCGGTGCCCGCGTGGCGGATGCCGGCCGCGTCCAGGTGGCGCAGCGTCTCCAGCAGGCCCGGGGGGTGCTGGTCCCTCGCGTGGTTGTTGGCGGTGGACACCACCTTCACCCCGGCGGAGGCCAGCGCGTGCGCCATGGCCGACGGCGCATTGAAGAGCAGCTCGCGCGTGGTGGCCTTCTTGTTGTCGGTGACGGGCGTCTCCAGATTCACGACGCCCACGTCGGCGGTGCGCAGCACGTCGGTGATGGGGCCGAAGACATGGTCCCACCCGTCGTGGTTGAGCGAGGGCGCCGCGCCACCGCCCACCGGCTTCGCGCCCGTGCGCGCGTGCAGCGTGGCCACCCGCTTCACCTCGCCGTGCGGAATCACGTCCCCGCCGAAGACGAGCTCCACGCGGGTGGGCGTCGCGGCGCACAGCACGGGCAGCAGCAGCAGCGCGGGGAGAGTCACCCTCGCGACCTTAGTCCAGCCACCCGACCGCGGCGGAAGCCCCCCTTGAGTCACGAGGAGGCCCGGGTGCCGATGACCCGGGGGCCGCGCTAGGGAAACTCCAGCAACTGGAGTCGGCAGGTATAGGCGGGCGCCGGGTAGTGGGGCTCCACTTCGTCGGGTGGGAGCTCCGGTTCACGGAAGGAGATGGCGACGAACATCGTGCCCGACGTCTCCGCATAGACCGACAGGTAGGCCTGCCCCTCCCAGGGGACCTCGTACCGCCAGCTTCCCGGCTGGGACAGGCCCCAGGGGATGGAGTCACCCGGCCCCTCACAGGTCAGGGCGTAGCTGCGCCCCGCCGTGGCGGTGAACGCGAAGACGTCCTGGTCGCCCGGCCCCTGCAGGCCGCCCGAAAACGGCTCGGGCGAAGGGGTGACCAGGCTCGCCTCCTCTTGAGTGTCTCCGTGCACATCCAGGCCAAAGCCCTGGACCCGGAAACGGAACGTGCCGGTGCCCCCGACGTAGTGGGTGGAGCGGTAGGCCATCGCGTACCAGGTTCCATCGTCCGTGGCCTCGAAGGCGATGCGGTCGTCCGACTCCCCGGTCGTGAAGTACCTCGGTGAGGCGATGAGCCGGCCGGCCCCATCCAGGGCGAGGACGCCGCAGCCCGGGAGCGTGATGCCCTGGCAGTTGACGCGGTAGCGCTGGCCCCGCGCGACTTGAAAGGAGAAGAAAGCGGCGTTCATCCTCGGCTCTGGCGGAGGGACCAGCTCGGCCTCCACGAAGCCCCCGTTCACCTCCACCGGGGTGGCGACGCTCCGGACGTGCTCCATCCGCTCCGGAACCACCGCCATCCGGTCCTCCGTGAAGAAGGCGCATCCGGAGGCGGGCATCCCGCCACGGTCGCACTTGTCCTCGCCACAGGCGGCGGACACCAGGGCCATCACACACAACAGCAGGACGCGCGTCCCGCGCTGCACCACGACTCCAACAGGGCTCACCATGCGGCACGCAGCCTGCCATGGAAGGGCAGACATCAACAGTGACTGCCCTTCCTTCGAGACAACCGCTCAGGGTTGATTCTGGACGGGGCTTGAGACGGACGTGTCGCAGTCCGGGCCGGTGCACTTACCGGAGCACATCACCTGGCCGGGGTACGAGTTGAGGACGACGCACTCGGTGCCGCCGGTGCAGGAGAGCAGGTCCGTACAGACGGTGGCCTCGTTCACGCAGCGTGCCTGGGACACGCCGTCCAGTCTGAAGGCGATGCAGCTCAGCCCCTGCTCGCACTGGGGCAGGTCCACGCCGCACGCCTGCGCCTGGTCGAACGAACGACCGTCACGCAGGGTCAGCCGCCCCTGCCGCAGGGTGTCGTCTTCCTTGTCCGAGCCACACGCCGCGAGGCCCATCACCGCGAGGCAACATCCCAGCATCAGCTTCCAGCGCATCCGTGCTCCTTCGAAGAGAGATACCCACACGGTGAGCAAGGCGCGGACCATGGGAGGCTTCCCCGGAATTCGCGGGCTTGGAATGGGCGGAAGCCCACGTGCCACTCGGAAATCTGAGACGGGCGGTGGATTCACGGGGTGAAGGGTACCCCCGCCTGTGCCTGCCCGGCAGGACGGCACCCGCCCGTATCCGCACCCGAGGCCCGGCTGGTAGAGGAAGGCATCGTGAGCGAGGTGCCCCCGCCAGCAGCCCTGACGTACTTCGAGCCTCCGCCGGATTCAGGCGGGCTACCGGAGCGGCTCGCGAGTCCGTTCGACCCGAGCCCTCCGCATCCCCTGGCGCGTCGTGCCGCCGAGGCGCTGCAAGCGCGCCTACGCAGTGGAGACCTCATGGGCTTCGACCCGGGCGTCCTGGACGCACCGGGGGGCGGGAAGATGTTCGGGGTGCTGGTCGTCGCGACGGGGGACGGCCGCCTTGGCTACCTGTGCGCGTTCTCCGGCATGCTCGGTGGACGCTGGCACGTGGAGGGCTTCGCGCCGCCGCTGTTCGACCCGGTGTCGCGCGACACGTTCTGGCCGGAAGGGCAGGCCGAGCTGCGCGCGCTGGAATTGCGCCATGCGGACCCGCGGGAGCCCGACGCGGGCCGTGCCGAGGTCGAGCACCTGCGCGCGGAGCGCTCGCGCCAGCTCTGGCGGCGGCTCACGGACAGCTACGTCCTGCCGAACGCACGCGGGGAGCGTCAATCCCTCACGGCCCTGTTCGAGCCCGAGGCCCCTCCGGGCGGCGCGGGTGACTGCGCCGCGCCCAAGCTCTTCGCCTGGGCGTACCAGCACCACCTGCGGCCCGTGGCGCTCGCGGAGTTCTGGTGGGGTGCGTCCCCACTGAAAGGCGAGTGGCTCGCGGGGCGCTACTACCCGGCCTGTCAGAGCAAGTGCGGGCGGGTGCTGCCCTACATGCTGGAGGGCCTGGCCGTGGACCCGGCGCCCCCCGGGAGCACGGGCCCGGTGCCGCTGGAGGAGCCACGGCGCGTGTTCGAGGACGCGTGGCTGCTCGTGGTGGACAAGCCCGCCGGGTTGCCCTCCGCGCCGGGCCGGCATGCGCGGCAGCGGGACTCGGTGCTCGTCCGCTTCCAGCAACAGATGCCGGAGGGAACGACGCTCGCCGTCATCCATGCGCTCGACACCGAGGCCTCCGGGCTCCTGCTCCTGGCGAAGGACCCGGAGACCCTGGCGGCGCTCCGGCGGCAGCTGGCGCGCCGTGAGGCGGACCTGCGCCACGTGGCCCTGCTCGATGGGGCGGTGGCGGGAGAGCACGGAGTCCTCGAGCTCCCGCTCCGGACGGACGTGGATGACCAGCTCCGCCACCGGGTGGACCCGGCCCACGGCAAGCGCGCGGTGACGGAGTGGCGCGTCACGCAGCGGACTGGAACCCGGACCCGCGTCACCCTCCTGCCCCGCACGCGGCTCACGCACCAGCTGCGTGCCCACGCCGCGCATCCCCTCGGGCTCGGCGCCCCCATCATCGGAGATGCACTGTACGGCCGCGAAGACACGCGGCTCATGCTTCACGCGGAGGCCCTGACGTTCGTCCATCCGCGAACGGGTGAACGCGTCCACGTCGAGAGCCCTCCGCCCTTTTGATTCATCCCCCGCGTCTCAGCGCCCGACAGGGCTCCGACGCCTGCGCGCCACCGGCCCCACCAGCAGCAGCAGGCCCAGCGCCGCCAGCGTGCCCGGCGCGGAGGAACAGCCCTCCTCCTCGGGAGCCGTGAAGGTCGTGCACGTCACCTCGGTGCTGACGGTGACGGTGCTCTCCTGTCCGTCCACCGCGATTCGGTACGTGTCCTCCGCGAGGCCACTCGTGGCCTGCTCGGACATTCCCGCGAAGTCGAAGTACACCTCCTCGAAGGGCTCGAGCTCCACGGTGCATGGCGAGCTCTCGCAGGACGCGTTCCTCAGCAGCGGCCAGTCCACCAACGTCACGGGATGGCTGCAGCTGTTCCGCACCGCGCTCCCAACCGAGCCCCCATTATTGCAGCCGGCCTCGGTGCGGATGACGAGGCAGGAGTACTCGGAGACGACGCGCTGGTTGTCCGTGGAGCAGCCACACGGTTGGCTCTCCGCCAGGGCCTGACCCGCGGACAAGAGACCCAGCATCCCGACCCAGCCCAGCCATGCCGCGGGCCTGAAGAACATCCGGCGCATACACAGACTCCCTGCTCCTGACGCGCCGGCCCTCGCGGAAGCCGCATCCTGCCCTGGTTTCTTCTGGGAGCCCAGGGGGCAGCGCATCAGGAGCGGAAGTCGCCCCGCCTACTTCGTCCCGAACAGCCGGTCGCCCGCGTCACCCAGGCCCGGGATGATGTACCCGTGCTCGTCGAGCTTCTCGTCCACGGCGGCCGTGTACACGTGCACGTCCGGGTGGTGCTCGCGCAGGTTCATCAGCCCTTCGGGGCTGGCCAGCAGGCACACGAAGCGCACCGAGCCGGGCTTGCTCTTCTTCAGCCGCTGGAGCGCCGCCACCGCCGAGTTGCCCGTCGCCAGCATCGGGTCGCACACCACCACGTCGCGGTCCGCCAGCTGGCCCGGCACCCGGTAGTAGTACTCCACCGCCCCCAGCGTCTCCGGGTCTCTGTACAGGCCGATGTGCCCCACGCGCGCGGACGGCACCAGCTGCAGCATCCCGTCCAGGATGCCCTGCCCGGCGCGCATGATGGCCACCAGCACCAGCTTCTTCCCGTCCAGCACCGGCGCCATCATCTTCGCCATCGGCGTCTGGATTTCCTCGTCGCGCAGCTTCAAGTCCCGGAAGGCCTCGTACGCCAGCAGCAGCGAGATTTCCTGGAGCAGCGCGCGGAAGGAGGCGGTGCTCGTCTCCTGCCGGCGCATCAGCGTCAGCTTGTGCTTCACCAGCGGATGGTCCACCACCGTGCAGTTCGGGAATTGCATGTGCGTGCTCCCTTGGGTCAGCCCGTCTTCAGAACACCGTGCCGTCACTGTCCACGCGGATGGGCGGCACTCCGCCGGGCCGCAGCTCCGCCGCCACCCGTCGCCCTGCCGTCCAGGTCCCGCCCTGGAGCACCTTCGCCAGCGGCAGCTCCTCGGCGTTCATCCCCAGCCGGCCGCGCACCAGCGCCGCCACCCTGTCGAGCAGCGCCACCGTCAGCGCGCGCCACTCCACAATCGGCTCGTCGCCCGGGTGCAGCGCCACCGTGGTGATTTTCGCGTCGCGGGGCACCAGCACCCCCAGGTCCACGAAGAGGCCGCCGTTGCGGTACTCGGGCAGGCCGGTGAGGCCGTCCAGCTCCGTCACCACCACGCCGGCCTCGGCCAGCGGCTCCACCAGCGAGTACGTCAGCCACTGCGACAGCTTGTGGAAGGGCACCAGCGCGTCCACGCTCTCCACCGGGCCCAGCGCCGAGTGCGGCCACACGTCGCCCAGGTTCACCGCGTCCACCATGACGCGGCCCGGCCAGATGGGGCCCAGCACCTCCAGCACCAGCCCGAGCAGCTCCGCGGCCCGCACGCCGCGCCGCTGCGCGGTGATGATGTCGAATAGCGCGCCCGGCCGGGGCAGCACCTTCGCCAGCCCGTGCAGCAGGTGCAGCCGGCCCTCCAGCCCGTCCAGCGGGTTGGAGTCCGACACCTGCATCCCCTGCGCGAGCGCCTCGCGGGTGAGCCGCCCCAGCGCCTCCGCGTCCGCGCGCAGCGGCCGGTCCGGGTCCGAGGAGAAGACGCCGTCCATGAACATGCGGAAGCTGGCCACCGCCAGTCCCTCGGAGCGCGCCCACGTGCCGCCGCCGCGCTCGCGGTAGCGCCACTTCGGCCCGCTGCCCGCGTCCAGCAGCACGCTCACCACCACCAGGTCCAGCTTCGCCCGGGCCCGCTCCTGCGGCGACACGTCCTTCAGCCGCTCGTCCAGCTCCTGCACGCGCGCCACGCCGCCCGCGTCGAAGTGACCCCAGCGGCTGTGCAGGGGAATGTCCAGGTCCGGGTACAGCTCGCGCGTCACCGCCAGCACGGTGTCCACCACCGTCGGCAGCCGCGCGGGCTCCACGCGGAAGTGCGCCAGCTTGCCGGCCAGGCCCAAATCGAGCAGCTGGTGGCACCGCTCGCGGATGGCTGCCGGCGTGCGCAGCCACGCCACCGCCGGAGACACGTCCGCCCTCGCCAGTGAGCTGTCAGACATCGAGTCCCCGTCCCTTCACCTGCGCCAGCGTGGCCGCGTCCGCGACGGGACCCTTGGTGAAGTAGCCCGCCGCCTTCTTCGCCTCCATCTCCACCTTGGCGTCGGCGGGGATGAGGTCGTCCGGAATCGGCACGCGCTCCAGGATTTCGATGCCCGAGCGGGTAATCGCGTCGTGCTTCATGTCGCTCATGGACACGAAGCGGTGGATGCGGGTGATGCCCAGCCAGTGCAGCACGTCCGGCATCAGCTCCTGGAAGCGCATGTCCTGGACGCCGGCCACGCACTCGGTGCGATGGAAGTAGGTGGCCGCCGAGTCGCCACCCTCCTGCCGCTTGCGCGCGTTGTAGACGAGGAACTTCGTCACCTCGCCCAGCGCGCGGCCCTCCTTGCGCAGATAGACGATGAGGCCCGCGCCGCCGTTCTGCGCGGAGCGCACGCACTCTTCGATGCCGTGCGCCAGGTACGGCCGGCACGTACAGATGTCGCTGCCGAACACGTCCGAGCCGTTGCACTCGTCATGCACGCGCACCGCCAGCGGGACGTCCTTGTCCGCCAGCGTCGCGATTTCGCCAAAGACATACAGCGTGAGTCCGCCGATGGGCGGCAGGAAGACGTGCAGGTCCGGGCGGGTAATCAGCTCGGGGAACATGCCGCCCGTCTGCTCGAAGAGGCCGCGGCGCAGCGCGCTCTCCGTCAGCCCGAAGCGCCTGGCGATGCCCGGCAGGTACCACACCGGCTCCACCGCGGCCTTCGTCACCTTGACGTCGCCATTGGCCGCGAGCAGGTCCCCGTCCGGCTTCAGGCGCCCCGCCTCAATCGCGTCGCGAATCTCGGGCAGGTTGATGTGCGCCTTGGTGACGGCGATGGTGGGCCGGAAGTCGACGTTCTGCTCCGAGAAGGCGCGGAAGACCTGCGGCGCAATCGCGCCCCACGGGTCCAGCGAGACGATGCGCTCGGGGTTGCTCCAGGACGGGTACGGCCCCACCTGCGCGGCGGGCGCGGTGTTCTTCAGGTCCGCCTTGTGGTCCTGCGGGAGCTGGCCCGCGGCCACGGCGAGCGCGCGGTAGACGGAGTACGCCCCGGAGTGGGTGCCGATGACGTTGCGGTGCGCGGGCTCGGTGAGGGTGGCCACCACGGGCCCCCGGCGCAGCGGCTCGGCGTCTCCCCAGCGGATGGTGACGCTGTCCCCATCCGGGTGGGAGGTCAGGCGGATGTGGTTGACGGGCTTCTTGTCTGCCATGGGAGCGCCCTCCTTGCGGGCGCGGGGGGTGTGTCGAGCGCGAGGAGACGAAACGGAAGGGTCAGCTCATCCACGAGCCGTCGGTGCGAGCCGACCACTTGCGGGTGACCTTCTTCAGCTGCGTCCAGAAATCGAGGCTGGAGGGGCCGGTGATGTCGCCATGGCCGAAGCGCGAGTCACCGGTGCCGCCAAACGAGAAGGGCTCACGGGGCACGGGCACGCCCACGTTGACGCCCACCATGCCGGCGCGCGCGCCCTCCACCACCGTCTGCGCCACCGCGCCATTGGTGGTGAAGATGGACGCGGCGTTGCCGTAGGGCGACGCGTTCTCGATTTCCAGCGCGGCCGACAGCGTGGGCACGCGGATGATGGAGAGCACCGGGCCGAACAGCTCGCGCTTGGCGGCCTCCATGTCGGGGCGCACGCCGTCGAGGATGGTGGGCCCCAGCCAGTTGCCGCCGACCCACACCTCTCCGGCGGGACGCTTGCCGCGCCCGTCGAGCACCACCTTCGCGCCTTCGGCCTGCGCGCGGGCGATGGCCGTCTCCAGCCGGTCCACCGCGCCCCGGTCGATGAGGGCGCCCATGCCGGGGCCCGGGGCGAGCCGCTCGGCGCGGCGGATGATTTCCTTCAGCAGCGGCTCCACGTCACCGACGGCCAAGAGCACGCTGGCGGCCATGCAGCGCTGGCCCGCGCAGCCGGTGAAGGAGTCGACGACGGCCTGCGGGGTGAGCTCGGGGTCCGCGTCGGGGACGACGATGACGTGATTCTTGGCGCTGCCCAGGGCGAGCACGCGCTTGCCGCGCTTGCAGCCCTCCGCGTACAGGTGGCGCGCGACGGCGGACGAGCCCACGAAGCCGATGGCCTGCACGTCCGGGTGGGCCACCAGCGCGTCCACGGCCTCCTTGCCGCCGTGCACGACGGAGAAGACGCCGGGCGGATAGCCGGCCTCGCACATCAGCTCGCCGAGCGCGGTGGCCGTGAGGGGCACCTTCTCGGAGGGCTTGAGGATGAAGGCGTTGCCCAGGGTGACGGCGATGGGGAACATCCACATCGGCACCATGGCGGGGAAGTTGAACGGGGTAATTCCGGCGACGATGCCGAGCGGCTCGCGGCGCAGCTCACAGGTGACGCCGCGGCTGACCTCCATGTGGCCGCCGGTGTCGAGGTTCTGCAGGGACAGGGCGAAGTCGCAGACCTCCATGCCCTTGAGGAGGCCAGCACGGCCCTCGGCCACCGTCTTGCCGGACTCGCTGGCGGCGAGGTTCGCCAGCCGGTCGAGGTCGCGCTCCAGGAGCTGACGGAAGCGGTGGAGAAATTGGGTGCGCTCACGCAGCGCGGTGTTACGCCACTGGGCGGCGGCGGGCCGGGCGGCCTCCACGGCGTGGGCGACTCCGGCGGCGGGCGTCAGGGGCACACGGCCGATGACGGTGCCCGTGTAGGGGCTGCGCACGTCGAGCAGGGCCGCGCCCTGTGGCAGGTGCCACTCGCCTCCCACCAGGTTGCGACAAGGAACAACGCTCTCAGGAAGCTGGATGAAGGACACGCGCACCCCCCAGGCGTAGCGTGATTGAGTTGCGCCCATCATAGCCGCGAGCGTGGACAACCCGGCAACCCGGGCCGGAAGCGGGTCATGGGTGAATCGGTTGACTGTCACGCATCCAGGCAGGCGGACTGCTGGATAGGTGACCAATGCAGGGCGTCATTTTGACGCGGGCCGACTTCGAATCAGCGGGCGGGCGAGCAGGCGGAGCGGATCATCCTGGCGGTCAGGGCACGTCAAGCGCCGCGCGGAGGCGGGCGACGGTGGCGGTGTCTTCCGCGGCAGGAGGCAGGCCCTGGTTCCGCGCCGCGTCGTAGAGGCCGAGGGCGAACTGGAAGCGGGCCAGGGCGGTGGTGGAGTCTCCCTGTTGCTGGAGGAGCTCGCCCTCCTCGGCCACCAGGCGGGCGAGGACCTTCACGCGCACGGGGCTGCCGAGCAGCTGCGACGTGGACGCGGGGTCCGCGAGCAGCAGGGCGCCGTACTCCATGCCGAGCGAGGCGAGCGCCGTGTCCTGGATGAGCTGCTGCGCATCCGCGAGCCGCTGCTCCCGACGGGCCTTGATGATGCGGGCCAGCGCGGCGGCGAACTCCTCGATGAGACGTTCGATGTAGTCCTTGCGGATGGACATGGGATGAGCGCCCGACTCAGACCGCCCACCAGTCGCGTCGGGACCAGGTGGAGAGTACGTGGTAGTTCGTGGGCGTCCGGAAATAGCGCAGCCAGCGATTGGCCCTCGCATCGTTCCGCTGCCTCATCAACGCGATGTCGTCGGCGTTCAGCGTCTCCGCCGTCACCATGTAGAAGCCCCTCGAAGGCGGCTGCGGCAAGCCCTCTTTTCGCCACCGGGAGACGAGCTGAGCTGGGTCCAATGGTTCAAGCGCATACGGCCACTCCCGCCCATTCGCGCAAGCAGTCGCTCCACAGTCCTCGACGTAGGAGCACATGAATCGCTCGAGCCACTCTCCCTGGGCCATACCTCCGGGCTCCACGAAGGGCACCTGATAATCTATCTCCACCCCAAGCCCCGTGGAATTGCCCCACTTCCAGAAATGGAGATGGAGAGACGCTCGAATGGACTTGCTGAAGTAGTCCACCACCAGCCCATCCCACGCGCTCGCAGTCCTCAGCGGGTCTTCATCCAGGCGGAGGGAACGCACCGAGTCCTCCTGGAACTCCAGCCGACCGGACACCCTGTCCCGCCCCAACTGTGCGACTTCCATGCCCTCGAACTGGTGGCGCGCACGAAGGTTCCCCGTCTTTACGAAGACTTCTTCAATAGATGCACGCACAGGGGACAGCAGGAACCAGCTCGGCACACTCATGACTCGGCTCCATGAGCCCCAAACCGCAGTGTGAACGCTGGTGAGTCCGCCCACACGGAGGCGCTCCTTCGGTGGCTCCCACCCCTCACCCACCGTCAGGACATGCTGCCACCGTCCTCCGACAACTCCCGCCAGGCCCGCCGAAGCACGGTCGTCCAGAACACAGACGCCCCACAACGCCTACCCCCCCTCTGAAACCCAGGCCCGGCGCGCTAACGTAGTGGCCCTTCACGACACAGGCGGGAACGGTTCATGAGTCAGAGCGGAAGCAGTGCAGAGGGTGCGCGCGTGCGGTGGCTGGTGGCGGGAGCCTTCTCCCCCGCTCCCTCGGGCCGGCGCTTCCACCTCACCCCCGAGTCCTTCGGCGCCGAGCTCGCGCGCCGCGCCACCGGCCTGCGCATCACCGTGGCCGACCGGCTCGGCGCCGGTGACACCCGCACCTTCGAGCTGTCCTTCGACAAGCTCCGCTCCTTCGGCCTCGCCGACCTCGTCACCACCGTCCCGGAGCTGCGCGCGCTCCAGGCACTGCACGCCAGCCTCTCCACCTCCGACCCGCTCCGCCCCATCTCCGCCGAGGACGCCGCCTCCCGCGTCGCCGCCATCACCGGCCCCGGGCGCCTCCCCGACGCCGTCTCCGAGGCGCTCCGCGCCACCGTGACGCCCCTGCCCACCGCGCCGCCGCCTCCGGAGACGTCCGGGGATGAGCTGGTGGAGGCCCTGCTCAACCGCGCCGAAGAGGGCCCCGCAGCGGCCTCTCGCGCCGTGGATGCCTTCCTGCGCGCCGTCAATCCCCGCTCGCCCGCCTCCGGGTCCTCCGCGCCCGCTTCTCCCGCCACCTCGCGCAAGACGGCCCGCGACATCATCGAGGAGGCCATGCTCCTCACCGCCAAGGACATCCTCGCCGCCGAGCCCGTCGCCCGCCTCGAGTCCGGCTGGCGCGGCCTGAAGTGGCTGCTGGACCAGAGCCCCAAGTCCTCCGGCCTCGCCGTCGAGGTGCTCGACGTGGACCGCCCCGCCCTTCTGGAGTCGCTCCAGGGCGCCCTCGCCGCCGAGCCGTTCGACCGTCCCGACGCCATCTTCGTCGTGGAGTCGAATGATGACGTCGCCCTGCTCGGCAGGCTCGCGGCGCTGGGTGAGCGCTCGCAGGTCCCCGTGGTGGCGGCCGTGTCTCCGTCGCTCCTGGGCGTGGCCGCGGGCGAGCTGTCCGTGGTCCTGGAGGAGGAGCGCGAGAGCGTCTCCGAGGCCTGGACGGAGCTGCGCCAGGACGAGTCCTCGCGCTGGCTGTGCGCCGCCCTCAACCGCGCGGTGGTCATCAGCGAGGGGCGCGGCGTGGCGAAGCGCACGGCCTTCACCAGCCCCGCGCTCGCGGTGGCGGCGATGCTCGCGGCCAGCTTCCGCGACACCACGGCCTTCGCCCGCATCATGGGCCAGCCCGGCGGCCTGCGCGCCCCGTCCACCTGGGAGCTGCCCTCCGGCCGTGACAAGGGCCTGGCCATTCCCACCGAGCTGTTCCTCCCCATCCGCGCGCAGTCGCGCCTGGAGGAGCGGGGCATCCTCGGCCTGGGCAGCGGGCGCAACGCTGACGCGGTGCTGCTCGCCGCCGCGCCCACGGTGTACGGCGGAGGCTACGCGGTGCCGCTGCCCGCGCAGCTGCTCACCGGCCGCATCGTCCGCTTCGCCACCTGGGTGAGGGACCAGCTTCCTCCCGGCTCCGGCAACGAGGACGTCTCCGCCATCTTCTCGCAGGCCGCCGAGGTGTTCCTCTTCCGCGGCGCCACCGAGAACGGCCAGGTGCGCGCGGAGATTGTCTCCACTGACGACGGCCGGGGCGTCCAGGTCAGCGCCGTCGTCCGACCGGAGCACGCCGGCACCCGTTTCCAGCTCGCCTTCGTCCTGCCCCTGCGCGGCTGAGCGAGGCGCACGGCCGGGGCCCCGCGGCTCCGGCCGAGTCCTGCTCCCCCGGGCCCGGTCAGGCCCGGGGCGCTCCGCGCGTAGGCACCGGTGGACTCGAGCACTCGCGGAGGGAGGCTGGGCTCATGACGGCTGCGTACCCGAAACCCGTGGCGGACCTGCTCGCGACATTCTTCGTCGCGGGCGGGGGAAGCGCCGAGGTGTCCGACGCGGCGGTGCGCGCGCTGGAGGCCGGGCTCGACACCCCCACGCTGTGCATGCTGGCGGGGCTCTCGGGCTGGACGAGCCCCTGGGAGCTGGAGAGCCTGCTGGGGCGGCTGCTCCGGGAGCTCGGGCTGCCCATGCCGGACCGCGCCTTCCTGGTCCGTGAAATGGCACGCCCGCTCGCCCGGGCGTTCCTCGCCGGCCGAATCACCCCGGACGCCTTCGCCGAGCAGCTCTACGCGCTGTCACGCCAGGACGCCCCGAACGCGCAGGGACACCATCCCTGGTGCCAGCTCCAGGACGACTGGATGCTGGCACGGGACGGCACGCAGGGCACCGTGGACGAGGCCACGGCAACGCTGCGAGCAGAGGCCGAGCGCCTGGCCCACTCATACGACTGAGCGCCCGTGCCGCTTGCGATACGTGCGCGCCGAGGCACCGAACGCCCGTGTGAAGCTCGTCGTGAAGTGAGCCAGGTCCCCGAAGCCCGCCTCCATCGCGACCTCGGTGATGGGCAGGCGGGTCGTGCGCAGCAGCGTCGCCGCCACCCGCAGCCGGGTGGCAATGACGAACTGATGCGGAGTCTGTCCCGTCATCGCCCGGAAGACGCGCAGGTAGTGGAAGCTGCTCAGGCCCGCGTGCGCGGCCAGCGTGTCCAGCGAGCAGTCCCCGGCGCTGTGCGCTTCGACATACCGCAGCGTCTTCGCGACCCGGCGCGCCTGCCCTGACGTGGGCGCCTTCACCGTGCTGGCACCACCCGGGTCCGCCGTCAGTGCCACCGCCGCGACCATCAACGCGGCCTCCTTCACCATCTCCGGCTCGCCGGTGCGCATGGCCCGGTGCGTGAGGACCACGGCATCCGCGGAGGCCGCCGAGGCCGGAATGCACGCACCGCCAAACGCCCGCCGCTCATGGAGCCGGCGCCCCAGGGAGCGGCCCACGTCGTCGAGGAAATCCTCCGCGTAGTCGAAGACGACGGAGCGGTCTCCCCCCTCATCGACATGCCGGTACTCGTACGCGCCAGCGGCGTTGCCGAGCAGCAGGGCCCCTGGCCCCACGAGCACCTCCCCCTGCGCCGACCGGGCATGAAACGTCCCCGCCAGCAGCACGCTGATGTGAACGCGCGAGTGCTCGCCTTCGGAGACCGGACTGCACGCGCCCAACTGGCAGACACAGTCCCAGGCGCAGAACGTCTCATCCTGCCCGAGCACATGCAGGCCACACGGCCTCACGGGAAGGGAGCCCGGACCCGGTGCCACGGCTGAAGCAACATTCCCAAAGTTTCGCGCCACACCGCGATGCTACTGCATCGACGCATGCTCGAACTGAAGCAGGCTCCCAACACCCTCGGACTCCCAGCGTGCTCGCGACTCGCCGTGCTCCTCCTGAGCGCCCTGCTCACCGGGTGCGGCGCGCCCTCCAGACAGACAGCCCCCACGAGAGAAGCCCAGGCCCCCGAGCTGTACGGAGCCGGCCTCTTCACCACCGGCGCCTGGGACTTCTTCATGGCGTTCTCCCCGGACCAGCGGCGCGTGCTCTTCGGCCGCGCGGACGACCGCTTCGAGCACTACGAAATCTTCGAGACGCGGCTCGGTGACGACGGGCACTGGTCCCCGCCCGTGAAGCCCCGCTTCGCGACGCAGTGGAGCAATGCCGATCCGCACATCTCGCCGGATGGACGGACCGTGTTCTTCATCTCCAACCGCCCCCATCCGGGAGAGACGGCCCAACGGGCGACGCACGACATCTGGATGGCGACGCTGCAGGCCGACGGAGCGTGGGGCGAGCCCACGCGCCTCCCCGCGCCCGTGAACGATGCGAACGTCGACGAGTGGTGTCCCGCGGTCGCCGCCAACGGCAACCTGTACTTCGGGACCGACCGCCCCGGGACTCACGGCGGCAGTGACCTCTGGGTCTCCCGGCTCGTGGGCGGCGTGTATCAGCCCCCCGAGAACCTGGGCGAGGCCATCAACAGCCCCGCGGCCGAAGTCGAGCCGTGGATTTCCCCCGACGAGCGCTACCTCCTCTTCAGCGCCCTGCGTCGCGCGGATGGTGTCGGTGGCTATGACCTCTACCTCAGCCGCAGGCTCCCCGACGGTGGCTGGGAGAAGGCACGGCTGCTCGGCAACGGCATCAGCACTCCGGCCAGCGACTACAACCAGAGCGTCTCGCCCGATGGGAAGTGGCTCTACTTCAGCAGCACCCGACCGTTCAAAGGCGCCCTGGGGGTGCGGTTCGACGCTCCCAGGAACGACGGTTCCATCCAGGGCATCGGCACCGGCACGGGCGACATCTACCGGGTGCCGCTGAGCACGCTGGGCCTGTGAGTCACAGGCCCCGCCGCATCCCCTGGAGACGCGGCGCATGCGCCACTGACTCCCGACGGGCCGAGCCGCACGAGTGCGACCCGGCCACGGCTCAGCCCTTCAAGCGCATCACATACGCTTCGAGGAACACCGTGGGCAGCGCCATGTCCCCCGCCGGCTCGCGCACGAAGCCGCGCTTCATGTACATGCGCGCCACGCCCTCCGCGCCCCGGCGCACGTGGAGGCACACCGCGTCCACGTCCCAGCGCCGCGCCAGGCCTCGGCCGCATCCAGCAGCGGCCGGGCCAGCCCGGAGCCGTGGTAGCGCACCGCCGTGGCCAGCCCGCGCAGGTCCGCCGACTTCGGCAGCCATGCCTCCGAGCCCGGCGCTCCCGGCGGATAGAGGGCCACCGTGCCCACCACCTCGCCGTCCAGCTCGGCCACCAGCACCGTGGCCACCTTGCGGCGGGACGCGATGTCGCGCAGCTCCCGCTTGCGCTCCTCCGTGTAGACGACCTCCGGCAGCTTCTGCGCGTACTGCGTGAGGAACGCCTCCACCAGCAGCTCGCCAGTGACAGCGTCATCCTCGGGCCGTGCTTCGCGGATGACGGCCCGCTCCACGACAGTCTTCAGGTCCATGCCCGGCCCTCTAACACGCGGCCCCGGGCCCCGCCGCAACGCTGAAGCGCGGACACCGCCTCGGGGCGCCACCTTGCCCTCACGCCGAGTCCGGTGCGAGCCTTGACGACCATGGCCTGGCTCGAAGACCTCAGTCCCTGTTCAGACCCCGGCGAGGACGGCGGGCTGGTGCTCGCGGTCGGCTGGATGGACCACCTGCACCCCTACACCCGCGGCCCGGTGAGCACGCTGCTGGTGGACCGCCTCGTCGAGCTGCTGGTGGACCCGTGGCAGCCCCGCCGGACGCTCGGCTGGCATGACTGCACGCTGTGCCGGCTCAGCCGGGGCCCGCGCGCCTTCGAGCACAAGGGCACGGAGGTGAAGCTGGGCATCAACAACCTCTTCGTGCCCGTGCCCAACAAGGGCCGCCTCTACATCGCTCCGTCGATGATTCTCCACTCCATGGACGCGCACGGCTACTCACCGCCCGCCGAGTTCGTGCGCGCCGTGCACAAGTGCCCGCCCATGCGCTCGCCGAAGTACCTGGAGGCGCTGCGCGCGGTGGCGCCGCAGTGGATGCTGGACGCGGGCCCCCTGCCCTGGGTCGCTCAGAGGTAGTCGCCGATGAGCCACGGGAGCTGCTCGCCCAGCTTCTGGAGCAGCCCGCGCCTGCGCCACCCGCTCCAGTGGATTTCGCGCGAGCGGCCCAGGTCCTTCTCGAAGGCCGCCGCCAGCTGCGCGGCCAGCGCCGCGTCCTCCACCACCACCGAGCACTCCTCCGAGGTGCCCAGCGCCAGCGGGTCCAGGTTGGTGGAGCCGATGACGGACAGCGAGTCGTCCACCAGCATCGTCTTGGCGTGCATCATGGACAGCTCGTACTCCCAGATGCGCACGCCCCCTTCGAGCAGCCGCGCATAGGAGGCCCGCTGCGCCGCGTGCACCGGAGCGATGTCATGGTGCCGCCCGGGCACCAGCACCCGCACGTCCACGCCCTGCTTCACCTTCTCGATGAGCATGTCGCTGATGGCCTCGGAGGGGATGAAGTAGGAGTTGGCAATCCACAGCCGCTCGCGCGCCGCGGCGATGGTGAGCAGCGTCATCCGCCGCGCGTCGGAGAGGATGCGGTGGCCGGTGCTGGCGACGAAGCCGGCGCGGGCCTCTCCCACGGGCTGCAGCTTCGGGAAGGCGCTCTCCGGGAGGAAGTCTCCGCCGGACTCCTGCCAGTTCTGCGCGAAGGCCACCTGCATCTCGCGGGCGGCGGGCCCCTCCACGCGCACATTCACGTCGCGCCACGAGTCCGGCCCCTCCGCGTTGCCGAGCCAGCTCTTCCAGATGCCCCAGCCGCCGGTGAGCCCCGCCTCGCCGTCGCGCACCACCAGCTTTCGGTGCATGCGCGCCTTGATTCGCGCGGCCTCCAGCGAGGCGAAGGCCCCCTGGATGGGGCGGAAGATGCGCACCTCGCACCCGGCCTCCGCGAGGGCCGGCGACACCAGCTCGAAGTTGACGCTGCCCAGCGGGTCCACGAGCACCCGGCAGGCGACTCCGGGCTGGCGCTGTTGGAGCGCGCGCACCAGCCGGTCCGACGGCTCACCCGGGCGCCAGATGTAGCTGGCGATGTGGATGCTGGAGCGGGCGGTGCGAATCTCCTGTTCAATCGCGTCGAAGATGTGGCCGTTCTCCACCAGCTCCACCCGGTGCCCGGGGACCAGCTCCACGCCGAGCGACTGGTAGAACGCGAGCGAGCGCGCCTCGGCGCCGCCCTCGGGCAGCGCACGCAGGCGCAGGTCATGCCGGTGGTTGGGATACGGGCACCCGGCGACGAGCAGCGCACCGAGCACGAGCCAGGCCAGCTTCACCTCGGGAAGCTAATGACACGGGGACGGGAGTGCACCTGGCCTCCATCACTCCGCGGTCGGGTGACAGCGTCGGGGCTCGGACATCCGGGCGCCGCTTCGGTGTGCGCTGAAGGGCGTGGGGTGGAAGCGCGCGCGACGGATGCACACCCTTCCCTGCCACCGCGCTCCAGGCTGGAGGACGGGTGGCCCATGTGTGCCCATGTCCCAGTCCGCACCGCGAGCCTCCACTGTCGTGTCCCTGCTGCTGCTGGGGTGCCTGCTGGCGCCCGGGGCCCGGGCCGCCTCCGACGCGCCGTTACGGCAGGGCCCGGTGCTGCGCCTCCAGGAGCAGGAGACTCCTTCGGAGCCCGTCCCCAACGAGGCAACGGCCACCGACGACACAGCCCAGCAGCCACCTGACGCGTCGAGCGCGCCACCCGAGCCTCCGTCCTCCGGGAAGGGAGGGACGCGGCTGCCGGGAATGAGCGGCGTGCCCGCGCAAACGGACGGAGAGGACCTGCCGCTGAGCACCGGGGCATGGGTGGCGCATGGAGGCCTGACGCTGCTGCCCCTGGGCGGCATCTGGGCCGCGAGCCGCGTGGGCGGTGACACGCGCCTGACAGCCACCGCGTCGGAGACGGCGGCGGGCATGTTGCTGGGCTCCATGCCCGCGCGGCTGCTCTTCTTCCGCCCGGCGAACCCGAGCGGTGGACGCTGGACGGAGCTGGAGGTGCTGGCCTTCGGCTCGGGCCTGCTGCTGACGCCGCCGCTGGCCGCGCTTGGCACCTGGGGCCTGGGAGAGCTGGCCTTCGGTGGGAGCAGGCATCGCGGAGACGCCTATCTCGGCGCGCTCGGAGGCGCGGCGGCGGGCGCACTGCTCGGCGTGGCCGTGCACGGCGTCCTGATGAAGCTCGCCGGGACGAGTGCCCGACTCAAGACCGAGCGTCAGCTCATCGGGCTCGGCTTCATCGGCGCGGGAGCCACCGTCGGTTACCAGTGGGCCGGCGGTGGGCCTCGCCCGGATGGACACACGCGATAGTTACGGGCCGGGTGCACCGAAATGAAGTTCGACGCGGCGTCTGTTGCCCTCGGGCAGCATGAGCATCAGGCTGCGAATCGCAGTACGGACCCCCATCTGGAGACACGCATGTCTGCTCGGAAGAACCTCCGTATCGCCGTCGCCCTCTCCGCCGCCGCCGCGATGTTCGGCCTGGGAGTTGCCATGGCTCCCGCGACCGCCTCCGCCGAGTGCACGGTGGAGTGCTACAAGCACCCCATCACCGGCGCGCTCATCTGCACGCCTCCGTGTCCGTAGTCGTTCCGCACGGACGCTGAAGCACCGAGGCCCCTTTCGCGTGAGCGGAAGGGGCCTCTTCGCATCTCGGGGCGCAGTGCGCTCACTCCGTGCGCATCGCCTCCACCGGGTCCAGCTTCGCGGCGCGCGCTGCGGGGTAGATGCCGAACGCCAGCCCTACTCCGCAGCTCATCGCCAGCGACAGGCCCACCGCCCAGAGGGGCACCTCCGTGGGCAGCCCGATCACCCACCGCGCCAGGTGCGCCAGGCCCGCGCCCAGCGCCACGCCCAGCACGCCGCCCGTCAGTGACAGCACCACCGCCTCGGTGGCGAACTGCGCCAGGATGCGCCGCTTCTTCGCGCCCAGCGCCTTGCGGATGCCAATCTCCCGCGTCCGCTCCGTCACGGCCACCAGCATGATGTTCAGGATGCCAATGCCGCCCACCAGCAAGGACAGCAGGCACACCCCGAAGCTCGCCGCGGAGATGACCTGGGAGATGCTGTTGAACATCTCCGCCGCGCTCTCGTTGGAGAAGATGAAGAAGTCGTCCTCCTCCATGGGCTTGAGCCCGTGCCGCCGCCGCATCAGCAGCGTCACCTCGTCCTGCGCCCGCTGCACCAGCTCCGCCGAGCGCGCCTGGATGCTCACCCGGTAGTCCCTCGCGCCGAACAACTGGCGGAACACCGACAGCGGCATCATCACCTGGTTGTCCTGGCTGCTTCCGCCCAGGAAGCCGCCCTTGCGCTTGAGCGTGCCCACCACCAGGAAGCTCCGGCCCTGGATGCGAATCATCTGCCCCACCGGGTCCAACCCCGGAAAGAGCGTGTCCGCCAGGTCCAGCCCAATCACCGCCACGCGCCGCCCGTCCAGGTACTCGGTGTCCGTGAAGGCCCGCCCCTCCTGCACCTGCACCGAGTTCGTCTGGAAGTACTCCGGCGTGCCCGCCCAGATGCTCACGTTGGGCCGCGACTCGCGCAGCGACGTGGACACCTTGAACCCACCCTTCGAGTCCTCCGCCGCCGCCGTCAGCACCGACTGCTGCTCGCGGATGGCCTCCAGGTCCCCCTCGTTCAGCCGGGGCCGCCGCGCCAGCTCCGCCAGCGACAGCTGGCCACCAAAGGGCAGCCGCTGCACCTGGAAGCAGTTGGTGCCCAGCTCGGACAGGCTCTCGTTCACCTGGTTTCGCAGGCCCTGGATGAGCCCCATCATCGACACCACCGTGGTGGCGCCGATGACGATGCCCAGGAGCGTCAGGAAGGAGCGCAGCGGGTTGGCGACGAACGTCCCGAACGCCAGCCGCAGGGTGTCCCACAGTGCCATCATCGCCGGAGGCTCCCGTCACTCATGGCGGAGGGCTTCCACCGGGTCCAGGTTCGCCGCGCGCGCCGCCGGCCAGATGCCGAACAAGAGCCCCACCATGGCCGCGAAGCCCACGCCGAACACCACCGTCAGCGGCTCCACCGCCGCCGCCAGCGGCGTTATCAGCGACACCGTGCGCGCAATTCCCAGTCCCGCCAGCGTGCCCAGGGTGCCGCCCAGCGCGGACACGCTCGAGGCCTCCATGAGGAACTGGAGGACGATGGTGCGCTTCTTGGCCCCCAGCGCGCGGCGCACGCCAATCTCCCGCGTGCGCTCGCGCACCGACACCAGCATGATGTTCATGATGCCGATGCCGCCCACCAGCAGGGTGATGAAGCCCACGCCCGTGGCCGCGCCATAGAGCGCGCCGGTGAGCTGGGCGTACATGTTGGCGAGCTGCTCGGGGCGGTTGATGGCGAAGTCGTCCGGGACGCCGGGCGGGGTGTTGCGCTCGCGGCGCAGCACGGGCGTCAGGGCGTCCTGCACGTCGAGCACGTTCTCCGGCGAGTCCACCGCCACCGCGATGTTGGGCGAGCGCCGCTTGCCGAAGTGCGACAGGAAGGTGCGGAAGGGCACCATCACCACGATGTCCTGGTTCTCACCGAGGATGGAGCCCTTGGCCTCCAGCGTCCCCACCACGCGGTAGGGCCTGCCCTCCAGGAGGATGCGGTGGCCCAGCGGGTTGATGCCGGGAAAGAGCGAGCGCACCATCTCCGCGCCGATGACGGCCACCGGCGCGCGCTGGTCCAGGTCCGCATCCGTGAGGAAGCGGCCGCTGTCCACGACGAAGGAGGACACGGTGGCGTAGTCCGGCGTGGTGCCGATGAGCGTCACCGCGGCCATCTTCCGGTCCAGGAAGCGGCCCTCCACGCGCTCGAAGAAGATGGGCGCGGCGGCCAGCACGTGCTCGGACGCGTTGAGGATGGGCTCCACCAGGTCCGCGGACAGGTCCTTGCGGTTGCGGTACTCCCACCAGTCCCCCCTCATCGCCCACGGGAACTTGGAAATCTGCAGGGTGTTGGCGCCAATCTGCGAGAGCTGCTCCTCGAAGGAGCGGTTGATGCCCTGGATGATGCCGACGATGGCCAGCAGGGTGCACACGCCCACGCCGATGCCCACCGTCGTCAGCACGGTGCGCAGGCGGTTGGAACGGAGCGAGAACAGCGCGATGCGCGCTCCCTCCCATACATCGACCCGGAAGCTCACGTGATGACCTCTCCGCCGGTGTGGCGTCGCGCTCCGAGCGCGGACTCCCCCGGCAGGCGCCCTGTCTACGCGCCAGGTAGCAGGTGATTGCATGTGACATTCCCCTGGGACAACCGCGCGCCGTCCGGGTTTCCTTCACGGAGCGGCCGGCCCGGGGACGTATCCCACCTCGGGCGAGGGTCGGGGCTTCAGCGCCCGGCCACCTTGCCCCAGGCCGCCACCAGCGCCGCCGCCGCGCCCGTGCTGGAGCCGAAGTAGCCGAAGCGCAGCCCCGCCAGCGCATCCTGCACGCGCGCCCACTCCGTCACCGCCGCCAGCCTCCGCGCGAGGAAGGGAATGTCGAAGCGCAGCTCACCGGTGAGCTCGTCGCGCGCCTCCTCCTCCTCGCTCAGCAAATCGAACAGCAGCGTGCCCAGCCCCGCGTCACGCAGCGCCCGGGCCACCGCGCGGTTGCGCGGGCTGAAGCGGCTGCTGCCGCTGCCATGCGCGAAGATGACCAGGCCCCGGGCTCCGTAAGGCAGCCCCAGGCTGCCCCCCAGCTCCACGCTCCCCGCCACCACCTTCACCTCGCGCACGTCCGGCTCCGTGTTCCTCCCATGTCTCATGTGCCCATGCCTCCGCGTCTCACATCCAGAAGCCGCCCGGGTCCGTGGACTCCAGCACCTCGCGCGGGAGCCCCGGCTCGCGAGCGCGCGCCAGCAGCTGCCGCACGTCCACGTCCGGCACCGGGCGGAAGTCGTTGTAGGCCTCGGCCACCGAGCGCAGGCCCGGCAGGGTGGCCAGGCAGTGCACCGTGTCCGCGCTGACCCCCACCACCGCCAGCGCGTGCGGCGTGGC
>JBKGHK010000839.1:0-4015 GCA_046520375.1 Pyxidicoccus sp. 3LFB2 | reverse complement strand
TGAGCAGGCCGAGCGCCAGCAGGCGTGGCTCAACGAGCGCATGGAAAAGGCCCTGCCCCAGCTCATGCGCCAGTACGGCGTCGAGCTCTGGGTCGTCCCCATGCGCGAGTACAACGAGGACCCCGTCTTCACCGCGCTGTCCGCCCCCACCACCTTCGCCGCGCGCCGCCGCACCATCTACGTGTTCCATGACCGCGGCCCCGAGAAGGGCGTGGAGCGGCTGGCCCTCGGCGGCGGCTCGCAGGGCGGCGTCTTCACCCCGCGCCGCGCCCAGCGCCAGGTGGATGGCGGCGGCGTGAACCGCGAGGCCGAGCTGTGGGGCCCCGAGCAGTGGCTGGTCCTCAAGCAGGTCCTGGAGGAGCGCCAGCCGAAGGCCATCGCCATCAACGTGTCGCGCACCTTCGCCTTCGCCGACGGCCTCACCCACGGCGAGTACGAGGGCATGGCCGAGGCGCTCGGCCCCACCTGGGTGAAGCGCTTCAAGCCCGCGGAAGGGCTCGCCGTGGACCTCATCGCCTGGCGCTCCGCCGACGAGGTCCGCTTCTACGAGGACGTGACGAAGCTCGCCTGGAACATCATCGAGCGCGCCTTCTCCAACGACGTCATCACCCCCGGCGTCACCCGCACCCGCGACGTGGAGTGGTGGATGCGCCAGCGGCTGGCGGACCTCGGCCTGGACACGTGGTTCCACCCCTCCGTGGACCTTCAGCGCCAGGGCGCCACCGACGCGCAGCTCGGTGAGGACCCCGTCATCCAGCGCGGCGACGTGCTCCACTGCGACTACGGCATCACCGCGCTGCGGCTGAACACCGACACCCAGCACATGGGCTACGTGCTGCGCGAGGGCGAGACGGACGTGCCCGAGGGCCTCAAGGCCGCGCTCAAGGTGTCCAACCGCCTGCAGGACATCGTCTTCGAGGAGCTGCGCCCCGGCCGCACGGGCAACGACATCCTCCGCACCTCCCGCGAGCGCATGAAGTCCGAGGGCATCGACGGCACCATCTACTCGCACGCCATTGGCCTGCACGGGCACGGCGCCGGGCCGCTGGTGGGCCTGTGGGACCGTCAGGAAGGCGTGCCCGGCAATGGCGACCACAAGGTGATTCCGAACATGTGGTACTCCATCGAGCTCCAGGCGACGAGCCCCGTGCCCGAGTGGAACGGCCAGCGCGTCCGCTCGGCGCAGGAGGAGGACATCACCATCGACGCCGAGGGCAAGGTGCACTGGGCCTGGAAGCGCCAGACGGCGTTCCACCTGGTGCGCTGAACGACGCCTCGACGGGGCTCCCTCCCGACGCAGGGGGAGCCCCGGGCCCGACCTTCAGCGCGGCACGCCCGTCATGGACTTGAGCAGCTCCACCAGCGCGCGCTTCTCCTCATCGTCCAGGTCCAGCGGGACGATGGTCTCCGTGCGCCGGCCGAGGAACGAGTCCGCCGGGTCCCCGCCCTCATTGTAGAAGTCGACGACCTCCTCCAGCGTGGCCTGCGCCCCGGTGTGCATGTACGGCGCCGTCAGCGCCACGTTGCGCAGCGACGGCGTGCGGAACGCGCCCTCCAGCTCCTCCTTCTTCGCCTGCGTGCGCAGGATGCCCAGCCGTCCGGCCTCCGTCCCCGAGGGCGCGTCGCTGTGCTGGCCCGCCGCGTTGAACTCCCAGTTCAGCAGCACGGCCAGCGCGTCCCACTGCCCGCCGGCGCCTTCCCCGGTGTCCTTCACGCCGATGTTGTGGAACAGGTCGTCGCTCAGCGCCGGGCCCTTGTGGCACACGGCGCACTGGCCCTTGCGCACGAACGTCTTCAGGCCCAGGTACGCCGGGTCGGCCTCCGCCTGTGCCGGCCCCGCCTCCGCCGCCGCGATGAAGCGCTTCACGTCCGCGTCGAAGGGCGCGTCGATGCGCACCAGCGTCCGCTCGTACGCCGCCAGCACCTTGCCCACGTTGGCCATCAGCGCGGGGCCCGCCTCGTCCTCCGGCCACTTGCCGAAGAGGGCCTGGTACTCGCCCCGGTACTCGGGGTCGTCCAGCCGCGCCGCCACCACCGTCGCGTCCGAGTTCATCTCCAGCGGGTTCGTCAGCGGCAGCGTGGCCTGAGACCAGAGCCGGTCCGCCCGTCCGTCCCACATGAACCAGCGGTTGTAGCCCACGTTCAGCACCGTGGGCGGGTTGCGCACCGAGCGCCGGCCGTCACAGCCCTCCGCCGTGGCCGTGTCCACCGTGCGGCCCTCGCCGCCGTGGCAGCTCTGGCAGGACACCGTCCCGCAGCGCGACAGCGCCGGGTCTCGGAAGAGCTTGTCGCCCAGCTGCTCCGCCCGCGCGACGCCGTCCACCCGGTTGGTGAGGTCCTTCGGCGGCTGCCTCGGCAGGGTGTGCAGGCTGCGAAGCTGGTCCAGCTCGTCGAGGGTGGGGAACGCCTCCTCGGATTCACAGGCCAGCCCCAGCCCACCCAGGGCCAGGGCGAGCACGGGGGCGCGCAAGCGGTGCGGAATCATCAACGGGTCGTCCTTCTTCGCGTCCCTGGGCGGCCCGGCCTCGCCGGTTCTTCACGCCACCCCTGGACTGGAGCCCGTCAGCTTCGCGTTCCCACCGTCGCGAATCAATCCCCCGCGTCCCCCGGGCTCGGGCCGGGGGCGCGGGCGCACCGGAAACGGCTCAGCTGCCGCAGCTCAGCTCGAAGTCCCGGTTCACCGTGGCGTAGCTGCGCAGCTTCACCGCCGACGGGGCCGGCGTAATCGTGGGCGTGGCCCCGTTCTCACACTTCAGGCCCGAGTCCACGGCCAGCCCCACCTGCAGGTCCTGCTCGCTGGGCAGGCCCGACACGGTGAACGAGCAGCGGCCCCCGCGGCTGGCCTTCACCATGGCCCGGCCCAGCGCGTCCGCCGGGGTGCTCGGCCCGGACACCACCACATTCACCTGGTCACAGGCGCCGTCCGTCTTCATGCCGCTCTGGGGCAGGCGCACCACGCCCGCGACGGTGGCGTTGCCCTCGCGGCTTCCACCACCCCCGGTGGTGGCGCAACCGGTGGCGGCAAGGACGAGGGCAGCGACGGCAATGCGATACATGGAAATCCTCACTTCGTGGGTTAAGGGAAGGCGGCTCGGCCGCCGTGCAGGCAACCTACGGCGCGCGCCACATACAATTGCGATGGGAATTCATTCCGACGTTTATGTCGCGCGCAGCAGATGCGGGAAATCGGTAATTCTTCAGCAACTCCGGAGGCTTCCCGACGCGCCGTCCGGCCCGGAGACGCACGGTGTGTCGTGGAATCAGCGTGATTCATCGGTGCAATCAAAGACAGACATGCGGGGCCCCCTGGCGTCCCGGGAGTGAACAGGGGAATCCCATTTCCGGGAGTCTTGGAATCCGAGCCCCGGCACGGAACGTCGCTCGCCGCAACGCTGTGCACGGGGGCGGCGCGAAGCATGCGGCCGGGACGATGTTCCCCCGCCTGCTGCCAGCCGCCGGGCGCGCCCCCACGGTGAAGCCAGGAGAGGAGACGCGCATGTCGATGCAGAAGCAGGATGAAACGCAGTCCTGGTCGGGACTGGGGGTGGGGACGGACCGGAAGTCCTTCCTGGACAAGGTGTCGGCGCAGCTTCCGGAGTACGAGGCGGAGCGGGCCGCGGAGGCGGTGTTCTGTGCGCTGTCGGAGCAGCTGCCCGGGGGCCTGGTGCAGCACCTGCGGGACCAGCTCACCCCGGACGTGAGGCCACTGCTGAACGCGTGCCACCGCCACCGGGGCGAGGAGCCCGCGCACATGGAGCGGGACGACTTCTACCTCAGGGTGGCCAACCACCTGAACGCCGAGCCGGAGAACGTGCGGCTGGTGCTGCACGGCGTGTTCGCCGCGCTGCACACGCAAATCGTGGAGGCGGAGGCCCAGAAAATCGAGCACCAGCTCCCCAAGTGGCTCCAGGGCACCTGGGCCGCGGCGCGCCTGCAGATTGACCGGCCGGCCTGAGCCGTCCCGGGCCGGGAGGACGGCCCGCGTCCTCCCGGGGCCGCCCCCTCCGTCCGCGAG
>JBKGHK010000838.1:0-4021 GCA_046520375.1 Pyxidicoccus sp. 3LFB2 | reverse complement strand
CGGCGCGGCGGGCGCGGCGAGAGGCGCCGTGGCGCCGCAAGGGGGCAGAAGGATGAGCGGCTCGGATCTAGCAATCATCGGGATGGCGGGACGCTTCCCGGGTGCGAACACGCTCGAGCGGTTCTGGGAGAACATCCGCAACGGCACCGACTGCGTGAGCGACCTCACGGACGACGAGCTCCGCGCGGCGGGCGTCAGCGAGGCATCCCTGCGCAACCCGAAGTACGTGCGCCGCGCGTCCGTCCTGGACGACATCGAGACTTTCGACGCGGAGTTCTTCGGGTTCAGCCCGAAGGAAGTGGAGCTCATCGACCCGCAGCACCGACTGTTCCTGGAGTGCGCGTGGGAGGCGCTGGAGAACGGCGGCGTGGACCCGCACCGCTACTCGGGCGCCATCGGCGTCTATGCGGGCACCAGCTACTCCACGTACCTGCTCCGCAAGTTCCTGCGCGAGGCCGGCTCCATGCCGGTCATCGAGCACCTGCAGCTCCAGGTCGCCAACGACAAGGACTACCTGGCCAGCCGCGTCTCCTACAAGCTGAACCTGCGCGGCCCGAGCCTCTGTGTGCAGACGTCGTGCTCCACGTCGCTCGTCGCGGTGCACCTCGCGTGTCAGAGCGTGCTGGACGGCGAGTCGGACATGGCGCTCGCGGGCGGCGTGTGCCTGCGCGTCCCGCAGCGCGTGGGCTACATCCACCAGGAGGGCGGCATCCTCTCGCCCGACGGGCGCTGCCGCAGCTTCGATTCGCGCGGCTCGGGGACCATCCAGGGCAGCGGCCTGGGGGTCATCGTCATCAAGCGTCTGGAGGATGCCCAGAGGGACGGCGATCCGATTCGCGCCGTCATCAAGGGGTCCGCCATCAACAACGACGGCGCCTCGAAGGTGGGCTACATGGCGCCGAGCCATGAGGGCCAGGCGCGCGTCATCTCCGAGGCCCTGAACCTCGCGGGTGTGGAGCCCGCGACGGTGGGGTACCTCGAGTGCCACGGCACCGCGACACGGGTGGGAGACCCGCTGGAGCTGCAAGCGCTCGCGGAGGTGTTCTCGGGCGTGCCACGGGGCACCTGTGCCGTGGGCTCCGTGAAGGCGAACCTCGGGCATCTGGAGTCGGCCGCTGGAGTCGCCGGCCTCATCAAGGCGGTCCTCGTGCTGGAGCACGGGGAACTGCCCCCGCTCGCGCACTTCCAGGAGCCCAACCCTGGCTGCGACTTCCCCTCCACGCCGTTCTTCGTGCCTCCCCAGGCGCAGCCGTTCCCGAAGGGCGCCCATCCGCGCCGCGCGGGCGTCAGCTCGTTCGGGATTGGCGGCACCAACGCGCACGTGGTGCTCGAGGAGGCCCCGGCCCCTGCTGCGCGCTTCCAGGTGGCGGAGAGGCCCTGGAGCCTCTTCACCCTGTCCGCGCGCGGCGAGCCCGCGCTGCGCGCGCAGGCCCGCTCACACGCCGCCTTCCTGCGTTCGGAGGCGGGCCGGCGCGAGCCGCTCGCGGACCTCTGCTTCACGTCCGGCGCCAGAAGAGCGCACCACACCTTCCGGCTCGCTGCTGTGTGCCGGAGCCACGACGAGCTCGCCGAAGCGCTGGACGCATACGCCGAGGGCACACCGCACGGCCACGTCGTCGCGGGCAGGGCGCCCCAGGCGGAGCAGCGGCCGCAGGTGACGTTCCTCTTCACCGGACAGGGCTCTCAGTACGCGGGGATGGGCAAAGGGCTCTACGAGTCGCACCCCACGTTCCGCAATGCCATCGACCGCTGCGCGCGGGCGCTCACGGGAGTGCTTCCGCTGCCACTCACGGAAGTGCTCTTCGGCGAGGGCGCGCCGCTGGACCAGACGCAGTACACGCAGCCGGCGCTGTTCGCGCTCGAGTACGCACTGTGCGAGGTGTGGCGCGAGTGGGGCGTGGTGCCGGACGCGGTGCTCGGCCACAGCGTGGGCGAGTTCCCGGCCGCGTGCGTCGCCGGTGTGTTCGACGTGGAGGAGGGCATCCGGCTCGTTGCCGAGCGCGCGCGCCTCATGCAGCAGCTGCCAGCGGGCGGCGTGATGGTGGCGGTCCAGGAAGGGGAGGCGGAGGTCCAACCGCTCCTGGCCGAGCACCCGGCGGTGTCGCTCGCGGCCCTCAACGGCCCCAGGAGCGTGGTGCTGTCGGGACCGGCGGCGGAGGTCGACACGGTCGTCCGCGCGCTTGAGTCGCGCGGAATCAGGAGCCGTCCGCTCACGGTGTCCCATGCGTTCCACTCCGCACTGATGGACCCGGCGCTCCCGGCGTTCGGGCGTGCGGCGTCGTCCGTCAGCTATCGCCCTCCGAAGGTGGCATGGGTCACCAACCTCACGGGTGAGCAGGCGTCGTCGGTCTCCGCGCAGTACTGGGAGCAACAGCTGCGCCAGCCCGTGCGGTTCGCGCAGGGCGTGCAGACGCTCGCGGCGGCGGGCCGCCGTCTGTTCCTCGAGGTGGGCCCCAGCCGGTGCTCTCCGGCCTCGCGGCCAGCGTCCTACCTTCCGAAGCCGTCTGCCTTGCGAGCCTGCGAAGCGGGCGCGATGCGTGGCAGACGCTGATGCAGAGCGCGGGTCAGCTGTACGTTCAGGGCGCCGCGCTGGACTGGCGGGCCCTGCACGGCCCCGCGCGCCGCTGCGTGGCGCTGCCGGGCTATGCGTGGCAGCGCGAGCGCTACTGGGTGGACGACCCGCTCCCGAGCCGTGGCGGCTCCGAGGCGCTGGCTGCCCGGAGCGATGAGGCCCCCGACGTTACGTACGCCCTCTCCTGGCGCAGTGCGCCCCCGCCCGCCTCTGGAATCAGCAGCGTGGACGGCTGGCTCGTGCTCTGCGACGCAGGTGGTGTCGGCGCCTCGCTCGTCCAGGCGCTCGAAGCACGTGGCGAGCGGTGTCTGTCCCTCACCGCGGCCGAGGTGTCGCGCGAGCTCGACGCGGCGGTCCCCTTCCAGGCACAGGTCGCCCAGGCGCGCGGCTGGGGTGGCACCCTGGGTGTCGTGCACGCCTGCGGCCTCGACGCGGAGGCCACGGGGCTCGAAGCGCTCCGCGCGGCCGAGGTGCGGAGCACCGGGAGTGCGCTGCGCCTCGTCCAGGCGCTGTATGCGGCCGGTGTGACGTCGCCCACGCGGCTCTGGCTCGTCACGCGGGAGGGCCAGGCGGTGGATGGGGGGACGGTGGACGTCTCGCAGGCGCCGCTCTGGGGCTTCGCGCGTTCGGTGCAGCAGGAACTGCCGGAGCTGTCGTGCAGGGCGGTGGACCTCGGCGCGGGGGACTCTGCCGCGCACACCCGGCAGTTGCTCGCGGAGCTCGGCGCGGACGGGGAGCCACAGGCCGCCTGGCGTGGCGAGCGGCGGTACGTGGCACGCCTGGAGCGCGTGCGGGCCGCAGGGAGCCATGCTCCGTCGCTGCGCTCGGACGGCACCTATCTGGTCACCGGCGGCCTCGGTGCGCTCGGGCTCCAGGTCGCCGAGTGGATGGTGGCGCGCGGGGCCCGGCACCTCGCGCTCTTCGCACGTCGCCCGGTGTCGCAAGCGCACTCGGGGGCCCTGGAGCGGCTCCGCTCGAAGGGTGCCAACGTGCACGTGGCGAGCGTCGACATCGCCGACCGTGAGGCGCTGTCCCTGGCGCTGGCGCACGTGGCGAAGTCCATGCCTCCGCTGCGCGGGGTGGTGCACGCGGCCGGCGTCCTGGACGAGGCGATGCTGCCCCAGCTCACGCCCGAGCAGCTCCGCCGCGTGATGGCCCCGAAGGTCGACGGTGCCTGGAGTCTGCACGAGCTGACGGCCGGGCAGCCCCTGGAGCTCTTCGTGCTCTTCTCCTCGGTGGGCGCCGTCTTCGGTGCGCCCGGCCAGGCGAACTACGGCGCCGCCAACGCGTTCCTCGGCGCGCTCGCGCACCACCGGCACAAGCTCGGGCTGCCGGCGACCGCCGTGGACTTCGGGCCCTGGGCGGGCGAGGGGATGTCCTCCAAGCTCGACGCCGCACGGTGGGCCGCGCACCGGCTGGCGCCCGATGTCCCCTGAAGCCGCGCTCGGG
>JBKGHK010000837.1:0-4021 GCA_046520375.1 Pyxidicoccus sp. 3LFB2 | reverse complement strand
CGCTCCAGCCCCGCGTCCAGGCGCGCCCGGTCGAACACCTCGCCCGGCCGCATCTCCAGCACCTCCAAAAGGCGCGGCAGCGGGAAGCCCGGGCTGCCGGAGAACGTCACGCCCCGCACCCGCGTGGGCACGCCCTCCTCCACGGTGAGCGACACCGCGACGCCGTCCGTCACCGGCTCCTGCAGCACCGTCACCTTCGCCGAGTCATAGCCCCGGCGCTGGTACGCCTGGAGGACGGCGGAGACGGCGCCCTCCAGCTCCTCCGCGTCCAGGGGCCCGCCCTCCAGCAGGCCACTGGCCTCGATGAGCTCGCTCTCGGACAGCTCCGCGTTGCCAAAGAAGCGCAGCCGCGCCAGCCGGGCCACCGGTGTGAGCTGGAACACCAGCTGGACGCCGCCCGGCACCTCCACCGTGCGCGCCACCACGTCCGTGAAGCGCCCCGTGGCCCACAATTGCTCCACCGAGCGCCGCACCGCGCCCGGCGACAGCACCTGCCCCTTGCGCACGGAGACGAGCCCGGCCAGCCCCTGCGCGTCCGCGCCGCCCGGCAGGTGCAGCTCCACGGCCACCACCTCCGGCCAGGACTCGCCCTCGGGCTGCGCGAAGGCCGCACCCGACACGAGGACGCACAGCAGCAGCGCCCACGCCATGAAGGCGCGGGCTATTCGACCTCCCAGCTCAGCTTCAGCTCGAGCCCGAGGTTGCCAAACGAGGCTTCGCTGTTCTCGTTGTCCCACTGGGCCTGAGCAGAGAGTCGGTCGTCGAAGCGGTACTCGGCGCGCGCCCGCGTGCCGCGTCCGCTCACCGGTTGTGTCATGCCGATTTTAAGCTGCTCGCTCAGGAACTTCGACTCCAGTTGTGCGGTCGGCTCCGCCTGCCGGGTGGCGTCGTTGTAGGTGGTGGCAATCTGCAGGGACATGTCCCTCAGCACCGGGTTGCTGGGGAGGAAGCGCTGGAGCTGCCGGTCCAGCCCCGACACGTTGAAGAGGGCCTCGGCCGCCAGGCCGGCGCTCGCCGAGGCCGCCGTGTCCCGGTCCGACGAGGTGAAGCCCAGGGTGAGCAGGGAGACGATGTCGCCCTCCACCAGCGCCGGCTCCGAGGAGAGCAGCACCTGGGGGTCCGCCGGTTTGCCGAAGGCATGCAGCTTCACCGTGTACTCGCGCACCTGCGTCTGGGCCTGGACCTCGAAGACGGGGTCGATGCCGGTGGGGTCCTGGAACTCCAGCTGCCCCTGGCTGATGGTGAAGGGGTTGTTGCGGAAGAAGGCCTGGCTGCCCTCCGCCAGCTCCACCCGCCCCAGCAGGCCCGGCCGCACGTCCGTCCCCGTCAGCCGCACGTCGCCCAGCAGGCGGGCCTTGGCCAGGTTGTTGTCCACCCGCACGTCGCCGAAGTGCACATTCACGTCCCAGATGACCCACGGCTTGGGCGGCTCGCCCGTCGACGAGGACGGGGGCGCGGACGTCAGCGTGCTGGCGCGCTTCTGGACGGACTTGAGCATCGACTCCACGTCCAGCGCCTTCTGGTAGCGCATCTTCACGATGTCCAGCCCGCCCGTGACGGTGAAGCCCTTGGGCGGGCCAATCACCTGGAGCAGCCCGGAGAAGGTGGCCGGCAAATCCTCGGTGAGGCGGTAGGGCACCTCGTCCAGCTGCACCGTGAGGCCCAGCCGCTGCGGCAGGAAGCGCTCCAGCCGCACGTCGCCGCGCGCGGACACGCGCCCCTCGTTGAGCTGGCCCTGCAGGTGCTCCAGCAGCACCCGGTTGCCCGTCATCTCCACGCGCCCGGACATGTTGCGCACGTTGACGGGCCAGTCGCGCAGCGCCAGCCGCAAGTCGAGCAGCTCCGCGGTGCCGACGATGGACGGCGCCTCCAGCGTGCCGGTGGCCTCCGCGTCCACGGTGACGCGGCCGGTGGCGCGCTCCACCATGGAGGGCAGGAGCGACTCCAGCATCCGCACGTCCCACCCGCCGCGCAGGGTGACGGCCATGCCGCGAGGCCCCATCCACCCGCCCAGCGACAGGTCCACGTACGGCCCCACGAAGCGGAAGGGCTGCACGTCCAGGCGGCTGCCCGCGTAGGCCAGGACGATGGGGCCCGTGTTCTCCCCGCGCACGTCGTCGCGCGACAGCACCAGCTTGTCCACCGTGGCATTCACCTGCGAGCCGGCGGGCTCCAGCATCAGCCCCTTCGCGCTCAGCGTGCCGGACAGCGAGCCGGAGACGCCCGCCCACAGCGGCTCGGACGGCAGCAGCGGCCGGATTTCCGGCAGCGTCAGCGAGCCCTGCGCCTCGTAGGGCCAGTGGTCCTGCACCTTGATGCTCAGCCGGCCGTTGGCGTCCTGGAAGGGCTTGCCCCACACCTCGAAGTCTCTGCCCACCAGGCGCCCGGTGAGGTCCATGGCGCCCAGGTTGCGCTCGGCGAAGGTGACGCGCGGCGCGCGCAGCGTGGCGTCCACCACCGGCACGTCGGCGGTGCCGGACACCGTGCCGTCCATGACCATGGCGCCGTCGATGCCCATGCGCTCCGCGAGCTCGGGCCCCACCGCCTCGCCCAGCGACAGGCCGTCCCCGCCAAAGCGGTAGTCCAGCCCGCCCGCGAAGGCGAAGGTGCCCTCCGCCCACGTGCGCCCCAGCGGCCCCTTCAGCACGGTGCGCTCCAGCACCATCGCCTTGCCGTCCACGAAGCGCAGGCGCAGGGCACCGTCGCCCAGGCGGCGGTCGTAGTAGGTGGTGTCCTTCACGTCGAAGGCAACCAGGCCCTCCAGCTTCTCCACCGGGCTGTCCACCTCCACGCGGCCGGTGGCCGTGCCGCCCAGCGTCCCCTGCATCACCGCCAGCGAGGGGCTCAGGCCCGCCACCACGTCCACCAGGTCCTCGGTGCGCCCCTGCGGGACATTCACCTCCAGGCGCAGCCCGAGCAGCCGGCCGAAGGACACGCCCGCCTTGCCGTAGTACTGCGTGCGCCCCTTCTGGCCGGTGAAGGAGGGGAAGGCCAGCACCCCGTCCGAGTAGGTGAGCTTCCCCTGCAAGACGCCCAGCGAGAGGTTCCAGAAGACGAAGTCGCGCATGGACAGGCCCGCCTCCACCTTCAGCTCCGAGGCGGGGCCCGTCAGCGAGTACGTCGCGCTCCCCCGCCCCGCCCACTGCAGCCCGGCGATGTGGCGGAAGTCCGCGAGGTCCACGTCGCCGTGGCCGTGGATGTCCAGCCCCAGCCCGTCGTCGATGAGCAGCCCCACGTCGCCATGCACGCGCGAGCGGCCCGACTCCGCGGTGATGTGGTTGAAGGACACGCGGTCCGACTGAATCTTCACCTGCGCCTGGGCGCGGCCCTTGTCGAACTCCAGGATGGTGAGGCCGTCGGCCGCCGGCGCGTCATAGGCGCGCGTCGCCAGCACGAAGGGGCCGGTGCGCAAATCCAGCGGGCCGGCCAGCGAGAAGCGCGGCAGCAGGTTGCCGGACAGCTGCGCGTCCAGCGTGGCCGGGAAGTCCACCCAGGAGCCCTTCACGCCCGCGCGGTCCAGGATGCGCCCCAGGGACGCGTCCTGCGCCGACAGCGCCACCTCCAGCGGGAAGTTCGGCGTCAGTCCCAGCTTGGCCGTGGCGCGCACCTTCCCCGCGCCCACCGGGATGACGAGGTCCTCCACCCGCACCTCGTCCCCCGAGTACGACAGGCGCGCGGTGAGGTTGGAGGGGCCGAAGCGGTCATAGCCCAGCCCGCTGCCGGACAGCTCCAGCGACACTGCGGGCGACGCGGGCCTGCCGGCGATGGACACGCGGGCCCAGAGGTGGCCCGTGGCGGGCTTCGGCACCAGGCGCGCCTGGGACAGCGTGCGCAGCGGGAGGAACACCTGCGCGTCCAGCGCGAGGTTCGGGTCACACAGCGACTCCACGCGGCCGGACACCGTGGTGGTGATGTCGTCGAGCGACACCTCCGCGCGCTCCAACTCCAGCAGCGCCTCGTCCGGGTCCACCGCGCCCGCCACCGCCAGCTGCCCCAGCGCCAGCTCCTGCCCGTCCGGCCC
>JBKGHK010000836.1:0-4026 GCA_046520375.1 Pyxidicoccus sp. 3LFB2 | reverse complement strand
GCCGCAGCTGGCCGCGCAGCTGCGCACGCTGGCCGCGCCTCCGGGAACTTCCGCGTTCTCCGCGGGGCCGTCGGCGTCGGTGACTCCTCCGTGGGGAACGCCCGCGCTGGGGACTCCGGCGGTGTCGGCCTCCGCGCCGAAGCCCGCGGTCTCCTCGGCTCCGGCAGCGCTGGCGGCTCCCGAGGTTCGGGCCACCACCTATCTCGTGCGCACGGAGGCGGACGCCAGCCATGCGCGGCTCGCGGCGCGCTCGCTGTGCGAGACGTTGGGTGGGCGCGGCTACGAGTGCCAGAAGGTGGCCACGGCGGTGAGCGAGCTGGCGCGCAACCAGATTGCGTATGCCGGCGGCGGCACCATCCAGCTGGCCCCCGAGCAGTCTCCGCGGCGGCTGCTGCGCGTGCGGGCCGAGGACCAGGGCCGCGGCATCGCCGACCTGGAGCGCGTGCTGTCCGGCACGTACCGCAGCAAGACGGGCATGGGCCTGGGGCTGCTGGGCGTGAAGCGGCTGGCGGACAAGTTCGACGTGCGCACCGGGCCCTCGGGCACGCAGGTGGACTTCGAGGTGTGGCTGTGAGGTTGGCCGTCGCCCACCAGTCCCGCCCCAAGCCGGGCGAGCTCGAGAACGGCGACGTCGCGCTGGTGCGTCAGGTCGGAGAGCACACGCTGATGGCGGTGGTGGATGCGCTGGGCCACGGCCCGGTGGCGGCGAAGGTGGCGGCGGACGTGGTCCGCTGTCTGGAAGGGGCGGCGCTGAACGCGGGCGTGGAGCCGCTGATGGATGCACTGCAGGTGGCCCTGCGCAACGGCCGGGGCGCGGCCATCATGGTGGGCCTGTTCGACGGGCGGACGCTGCGCTGCGGCGGGGTGGGCAACGTGGAGCTGCGCACGCGGGGCACCCGGGTGCCGGTGATTCCCTCGCCCGGCATCGTGGGCCAGCCCATCCGCGTGCTGCGCACCACCTCGGCGGTGCTGGCGCCCGGCGACCGGCTCGTCTTCTTCAGTGACGGGCTGAGCTCCCGGCTGGACCTGGAGCACGCCCAGAAGCTCTCGCCCCCCCAGGCCTGCGCGCTGCTGATGGAGCGCTACGCCCGACCGACAGATGACGCCACCGTGATGGTGGCGGACGTGGAGATTGCATGAGCCCGTTCGTTCCGCAGGTGGTCCCCCGTCCCGAGCGCGAGACCGCGCGCATTCCCATCATCCCGCTCTGGGGGAACCTCATCGTTCCCCTCCAGGGTGACATCACCGACGCCCAGGCCGCGCAGCTGTGCTCGGACGTGCTGCGCGACATCCAGCGCACCGGCGCGCGCGGCATGGTGGTGGACATCTCCGGCCTCTGGCTGGTGGACAGCCACCTGTGCGCGGTGCTCGCGAGGCTGGCCGCTTCGGCCCGGCTGATGGGCACCCGCACGGTGCTCTGCGGCATGGGCGCCGACGTGGCCCTCACCCTGCAGAGCATGGGCATCCAGCTCGAAGGCGTGGAGACGGCGCTGGGCCTCGAAGAGGGCCTGGTGCTGCTCGGCGTCAAGGTGGTGGGCGGGCGCAACGCCGCCGCCGAGCGCGAGTCCTCCCTGAAGTTGGCCGACGAGATGCTCGGCCTGGCCCCCATCGCCCCCCCCTCGAAGTCCGCAGTCTGAGGAACCCCCACCCCATGAGCGCCCTGCCCAAGTCGCAAGAGCCGCTGTCCATCCACCCCGAGCGCATCAGCCGCATCATCGACATCCTGTCGATGATTTCCGTGGGGGAGTTCTCCGCGGAACGGACCACCATCGCCATCAATGAAGAGGATGAGCTCGCCGCGCTGGAGGAGACGCTCAACGTCTTCGTGCGCGAGCTGGCCAACACGCGCCGCGAGCACGAGGAGGCGGTGACCCGGCTCGCGACGAGCCACCGGGAGATGGAGGAGAAGCTCGCCACCATCGAACGGCAGCGCGAGGCCATCCGGGATTTGTCCACGCCCATCATCGAGCTGTGGGACGACATCCTCACCCTGCCCATCGTCGGCGTGGTGGACACGCAGCGCTCGGTGGAGATGACCGAGCGGCTCCTGCACCGCATCGTCCAGGGGAAGGCCCGCTGCGTCATCATCGACATCACCGGCGTGGAGGTGGTGGACACGATGACGGCCAACCACTTCATCAAGATGGTGAACGCGGCCCGGCTGCTGGGTGCCTACTGCGTGGTGACGGGCATCAGCCCGCTGATTGCCCAGACGCTGGTCCAGATTGGCGTGGACCTGCGCGAGGTGAAGACGCTCGGCAGCCTGAAGGAAGGCCTGCGCGAGTGCTTCCTCTACCTGCGCCAGCACGCTGGCATCACGCAGCGCTGATTCCCCCTCAGAACCCGAACAAGGAGCAGCACCATGGGAGCAGTTTGGACGTTGGGCCCGCACAAGATGTGGTTCGAGGAGCCGGACACGGTGCGCCTGGTCACCGTCGGCGTCTACGACATGAAGCTGATGGAGGAGTCGAACGCGCTCGTGCGCGAGCTCAAGCAGCGCTACCCCACGCTCTATCTCATCACGGACTCGCGGCAGGGCACCGGGATGACGGCGGACGTGCGCAAGGCGCTGGGTGAGAACCCGGACCTGATGCCCTACGCGGGCTCGGTGATGTACGGCAGCAGCTTCGCCATGCGGACCATGGTCAACATGATGATTCGCGCCGGAGAGCTGATGGGCGTCAAGGGCACCACGGCCTTCGCCATGGTGGCCACCGAGGAGGACGCGAAGGCGTGGGTCGCGAAGCAGCGTGAAATCGACCGGGCGAAGAAGGCCTCCTGAGCGGTGGACGTCGCGCGCCTCTCGTCAGAGGGGCGGGGAGGAGCCTGCCCGGCCCGACCTGGCGGTTATCCTCCCCCCATGATGATTCGTGAGGCCGTTCCGGAGGATGCGCCGCTGCTCGCGCTCCTCCTGCGAGAGGCATTCGAGGAGTACCGGGGACGGCTGGACCCGCCTTCCAGCGCGCATGGCAAGACGGCGGAGGTCGTCCTGCGCGAGCTGCGAGACGGAGGCGCCTTCCTCGCCGAGTCCTCCTCGGGCCCGGAAGGCTGCGTCTTCTTCCACCCCAAGGCGGACCACCTGTACCTGGACCGGCTGGCCGTGCTGCCGCCGTACCGGGGCCGGGGTGTGGCTCGCGCGCTGGTGGAAGCCGTGGAGGCACGGGCTCGAGCGCTTGGCCCCTTGCCGGTGCGGCTCAATGTGCGACTCGCGCTCCAGGACCATCAGGCCTGGTACGCGCGCCTGGGCTACGCGTTCTTCGCCCACGGCACCCATGCGGGCTACGCCTCGCCCACCTTCGCGGTGCTCCAGAAGTCGCTCTGAGCCGCAGTGGTATCCTCGCTCTGAGGGGACGCGCGTTTCCGTCGTGCCGGAGTGAAGGCGTGACACGGCGCTTGTGCGCAAGCGCCGCACAGGCCGGCGCGCTGGCCCGGATGGAGACGGACATTTCCGTTGAGACGTTGTTTCAAGTGAGCGCCATGTCCACCTCCGCGCCTAGACTCTCCGTTGACGAAACCGGGCGCGGGCATTCCATTGGTGGGGTCAGAAGGTGGTCGGGCGGGTCGTCAATCGGGCTCTGACAAGGAGCAGGTGAATGGTCGGTAACTCAGGGGACGGTGGTAGCGACCTGGGCAATGCCCAGGGGAGTCTTCCAGGGGAACCGGAGGGCGCCTCGGCGCCCGTGCTGGGCGGTGTCTCCGACGCGGAGCTGGACGCGTTCGTCAGCAAGCTGCGCACGGACAAGAATCGAATCGCCGCGCCCGCGGCGCAGCCGCGCTCCCGTGGGGAGATGCTGGGCGAGCGCCTGCACCGGGGCCGCCCGCTCGTGTCCTCCATGCAGGAGGCGGCGGTGGCGCATGCCTGGTACGTCGCGCTGGGCGCGAAGGCCTCGGGGCCGCATGACCTCGCGGCGCTGAAGGGCTACTGGGAGCGCGGTGAGCTGGGCCCGGACTCGCTGTGCTGGCGTGATGGGTTCGAAGCGTGGCTGCCGCTGAGCCAGGTGCCGGAGCTGGCCGAGGCGCTCGTTC
>JBKGHK010000835.1:0-4031 GCA_046520375.1 Pyxidicoccus sp. 3LFB2 | reverse complement strand
GTCCCACGCCTTCTGGCCCCGCCATGTCGGGTGTCCAGGCAGACGCTCCAATGCGCCCGGCCGTCACCGGGCCCACCGTCTCGCCGCAGTCGGCGCGGGGCCCGGCGACTCGCAATGCCCCCATGGGCGGCGCGGGCCTGCTCATGGACGTGCCGCAAGCGCCTCAGGCCCCGGGGCGAATGCCCGGGATGGGGAATGGCGACCGGCCGACGCTGGACGAGATTCGCCGCGAGCTGGGCGACTGCCAGCGCTGCAAGCTGTGCAGCACGCGCAAGAACATCGTCTTCGGCTCGGGCAACCCGCGCGCGGAGCTCGTCTTCGTGGGCGAGGGCCCGGGTGAGAATGAGGACCTGCAGGGCGTCCCCTTCGTCGGCGCGGCGGGTGAGCTGCTGACGAAGATGATTGAGGCCATGGGCTTCCGTCGCGACGACGTCTACATCTGCAACGTCGTGAAGTGCCGGCCGCCCGGCAACCGCAACCCGGAGCCGGACGAGATTGCCTCCTGCGAGCCGTTCCTGCGCGCGCAACTGGCGGCCATCCAGCCCAAGGTGGTGGTGGCGCTGGGCAAGTTCGCGGCGCAGACGCTGCTGCGTGACAGCACGCCCATCACCCGCCTGCGCGGCAACTGGCGCACGTACGAGGGCATCCAGCTCATGCCCACCTTCCACCCCGCGTATCTGCTGCGCAGCCCGGCGGAGAAGCGCAAGGCGTGGGAGGACCTGCAGGCGGTGATGAAGGTCCTCGGCAAGCAACCCGGCCCGCGCGCCTAGCGGCGGGCCCTCGGAGGGGGAGACTCGGATGAAGGGACTGCTGGAGACGCGCGAGCTGCAATCGCCCGCGCTGGAGGCCAACCCGCTGGGCGACCCGGCCCGGCGCCGGCTCACCGTGTACCTGCCGCCCGGCTATGGCGAGGCGGACCGCCGCTACCCGGTCGTCTACTTCCTGCACGCGTTCGGCAACAGCGGCGGCACGTGGACCAACGCCGCGGGCTTCGGCCCCACCGTCCCCGAGCGGATGGACGCGCTCATCGAGTCCGGCGCACTGCCGCCCGCCATCGGTGTCTTCCCGGACGGGTGGACGTCGCTCGGTGGCAGCCAGTGGGTGAACAGCGACGCCATCGGCCGCTACCGCGACTACCTGGCCAAGGACGTGGTGGGCTTCGTGGACCGCACGTACCGCACGCTGCCCAAGGCGGCCTCGCGCGCGGTGGTGGGTCACAGCTCCGGCGGCTACGGCGCGCTGGTGATGGGCCGCTACCACCCGGAAATCTTCTCCCACCTGGGCGCGCACGCGGCGGACTCGTATTTCGAGTACTGCTACCTGCCGGACCTGCCCAAGGCGGCGGCCTCGCTGCTGAAGGCGGGCGGCGTGGACGCGTGGCACGCCGAGTTCCGCAAGCGCGTGCGCGAGACGAAGATGCGCGGTGACGACTTCCCGGTGGTGAACACGCTGGCGATGGCCGCCGCGTACTCACCGAAGAAGGGCGAGTCGCTGAATCTGGAGCTGCCCTTCGACGCGCAGACGGGCCGCATCAAGCTGGACGTTTGGAACCGCTGGCTGGTGCACGACCCGGTGCGCTTCGTGCCCAAGTTCCTGGACTCGTTCCGCAAGCTGAAGACGGTGTTCCTCGACTGCGGCACCCGCGACGAGTTCAACATCCGCTGGGGCACGCGCATGCTCGCCGAGGACCTCAAGGCCGCCAGCGTCGAGCTGGTGCACGAGGAGTTCGAGGACGGGCACTCCGGCGTGTCCTACCGCTTCGAGCGCTCGCTGGCGGTGCTGGTGCCGAAGCTGGCGCGCGAGTAGCCCACCCGCTCGGGAAGCAGGTCGCACGGGCCTTCAGCACCCGTGCGACGGGTAGTTGGCGGGCCAGAGCAGCAGCGTGCCCTTCGAGTCCACCAGCCGCACCCAGCCCCTCCGCTCGTACTTCTCGGTGTGGGCGTCGAAGTCCAGCACCTCCGCGTAGTCACCCACGCGGCGCCCCAGGCGGAAGTCGCCGCGGTGGAAGTCGAGCTCCACCGGGCTCGCGTCGTGCCGGGGCTCCTCCAGGACGGTCAGCGGCGTGTCGCCGCGGCGCAGCCTGCTGAACTCGATGGCCCGGTCCTCGAAGGCCTCCAGCGTGCGGAGGTTCTCGATGGTGATCCACACCGAGGTAGGGCTGTCCGCGCCCCCTTCGCCGAGCCAGGCCTTCCGTCCAGTCCGGACGTCGAGCATGACCTGGGCGTACTGAACGGAGACTCCGTGGTGGGTGATGCGCTCGTGCGCGAAGGCGGGGTAGCAATCATCCTGCACGCTCGCGGGGCCCACCCAGCGGCTCACCGGAACGGTCTGCGCGCGGGGGACGGAGCCGGCGGGCTCGAAGCCCAGGGCGCGGCGCTCGTACACGGGCACCTCGGGCACGGAGCCCTCGGGGAAGGTGACGCACACCACGTGGGTGACGCCGCGCAGGTGGGCGTCGGGAATCTCCTCGCGCGGGGTGAAGGCCTCCGAGGAGCCGGCGTGGGCGGGGAGCGCGAGCAGCGCCAGGACGACAGCGCTGGTGACGGACACCACGGCGT
Source organism: Pyxidicoccus sp. 3LFB2 (assembly GCA_046520375.1). GTDB lineage: Bacteria > Myxococcota > Myxococcia > Myxococcales > Myxococcaceae > Myxococcus. The sequence continues at coordinate 1,473 of JBKGHK010000835.1, read as the reverse complement.
GCCGCTGGGGGTGGGTGAGCATGCCCTGACCATCTGCATCCCTCGGGCCAGCCTCCGCGGAATGAACATTCCTTCGGAAGCACGCGGCCTTGGCGGGAGGGGGTGGGCGCTGGCTGTGTCAGGCTGGCCGCGCGGTGTGGCAGGGGCGCCTGTCCGGGAGCGAACGGAGCGGGTGGGGTGACGTGGCACTGGCCTTCCCCCGGTGGGAGCGGGTAGACGCAGCACGGTGCGCGCCTCGCGGCGCTCGGACCTTCAGGGAGACGGGAACATGGGCATCGACCTCTACGGGCTGTCCCGCGTCGTCGGAGAGAGTGGCGTGCTGCCGCAGCGCGCGCGGAAGCTGGACGCCTCGCTGCCGTGCCGCGAGGCGGAGCTGCTCATCGACGTGGAGAGCCTCAACATCGACGCCGCGTCCTTCAAGCAGATCAAGGGCGAGGTGGGCGGAGACCCGGCGCGCATCGGCGCGCGCATCCAGGAAATCGTCCGCGAGCGCGGGAAGATGCAGAACCCCGTGACGGGCTCGGGCGGCATGCTGATTGGCCGCGTGAAGGAGCTGGGCGCGAAGCACCCGGCGCGCGAGCTGCTCAAGGTGGGCGACCGCATCGCCACGCTGGTGAGCCTCACGCTGACGCCGCTGGTGATTGAAGAGGTGAAGGCGGTGCACGCGGACATCGACCGCGTGGACATCCGCGGGCACGCGGTGCTGTTCGCCAGCGGCATCTTCGCGAAGCTGCCGTCGGACATGCCGGACACGCTGGCGCTGGCGGCGCTGGACGTGTGCGGCGCGCCCGCGCTGGTGGCGCGCCACGTGCGTCCGGGGATGACGGTGGCGGTGCTGGGCGCGGGCAAGAGCGGAGCGCTGTGCCTGGCCCAGGCGCGGCGAAATCTGGAGAGCCGCGGGAAGCTGATTGCCCTGGATGTGTCGCAGGGGGCGCTGGACCTGCTGTCCGCCATCGGCCTGTGCGACGTGGCGCTGAAGGTGGATGCCACGCAGGGCGTGGATGTGATGGAGGCGGTGAGCCGCGCGACGGACGGCCAGCTGGCCGACCTGGTGGTCAACTGCGCCAGCGTGGGCAACACGGAGATGGCCACCATCCTGTCCGTGAAGGACGGGGGCACGGCCATCTTCTTCTCCATGGCGACGAGCTTCACCGCCGCGGCGCTGGGCGCGGAGGGCGTCGGCAAGGACGTCACCATGGTGGTGGGCAACGGCTACGTGCCCGGCCACGCCGCGCTGACGCTCGACCTGCTGCGCACCGAGCCGGAGCTGCTCCAGCTCTTCGCCACGCGCTACGTCTGAGCCGGGGCACGCCTGCGCCAGCGACGAGCCTCGCTGGCGGCAGCCGAGCTGCCTCACCACACTGAGGCGGAAGGTTCCGGCCATTCCGCGCTTCGTCGCACGGTGCTCTGGTCACTGCCGCCACCGCACTACCGCCCGCTCTGGCGGCGACACGCCCCGCGGGCGGCAGCGGG
>JBKGHK010000834.1:0-4036 GCA_046520375.1 Pyxidicoccus sp. 3LFB2 | reverse complement strand
CGGGTGGACGTGCTGCGCGACGTGGTGGAGACGGGCCGGCCCGCCGCGGACAGCTTCCCGGAAGGCGACGCGTGGCTGCAGGGCACCGCCGTGCCGCTGCGGGACGGCGTGTTGCTGCGGCTGCGCGACGTCACCAGCGCGCTGCGCGTGGAGGAGGGCGTTCGCGACACGCTGGCCTGGGTGCGCGACGTGCTGGAGGGCACGCCGGACGCCTTCTTCACCGTGGACGCGGACTGGCGCGTCACCTACGTCAACCACCAGGCCGCCGCCATCAGCGGGCGCACGAAGGAGCAGCTCTTCCGCCGCGTGCTGTGGGAAGCGTGCCCGGAGCTGCTCGGCACCCGGCTGGAGCGCGAGCTGCGCCGCGTGGCCTCCGAGGGCGAGGCCACCACCTTCGAGGTGCGCATCTCCCCCGGGCGCTGGCACGAGGTGCATGCCTGGTGCGCCAACGGCAACCTGTCCGTCTTCGGCGCCGACATCACCGCGAAGAAGCAGCTGGAGGCCGAGCGCGACATGCTGCTGTCGCGCGAGCACTCCGGCCGCCTGGAGGCCGAGGCCCTGGTGCGCCAGCGCACCGAGGAGCTGGTGGCCGCGCGCGAGCGGCTGGTGCAGTCGGAGAAGCTGGCCATGGCCGGGCAGCTCGCGGCGGGCGTGGGCCACGAAATCAACAACCCGCTGTCCTACGTCACCGGCAACCTCCAGTTCGCGCTGGAGCAGCTGGAGCTGCTGGCCAGGAACCCCGGTGACGGCGAGGCGCTCAACGACGCGCTGGAGGCGCTGCGCGAGGCGCGCGAGGGCGCCGAGCGCATCCGCGTCACCGTGCGCGACTTGCAGACGTTTGCCCGCGCGGACGAGCCGCACCTGTCCCCGGTGGACGTGCACGCGGCGCTGGAGTTCGGCCTGTCCATGTCTATGCCGCACCTGCGCTACCGGGCCCAGGTGGAGCGGCACTACGGCGCCGTGCCCACCGTCATGGCGCACGAGGCCCGGCTGGGGCAGGTGTTCCTCCAGCTGCTCGTCAACGCCGCGTTCGCGATTCCGGAGGGAGACTCCGAGCATCACCGCGTCATCCTCACCACGCGCCTGGAGGGCACCTGGGTGGTGGTGGAGGTGACGGACACCGGCCACGGCATGTCGCCCGAGGTGCTGGAGCGCGTCTTCGAGCCCTTCTTCACCACCCGTCCCGTGGGCGTGGGCACCGGCCTGGGGCTGTCCACCGCCCTGGGGCTGGTGCGCAGCATGCGCGGGGAGCTGACGGTCACCAGCCGGCCCGGTGGCGGCAGCACCTTCCGCGTGCGGCTGCCCACCACGTACGAAGTCGCGCTGCCTCCGGGCCCGGAGGCGGTGGAGGGGCTGACGGAGCGCAAGCGCGTGCTGGTGGTGGACGACGAGCCGCAGCTGACCTCCGTGCTGCGCCGGGTGCTGGGCGGGCGTCACGAGGTGGTGCTGGTGCACAGCGGGCGCGAGGCGCTGGAGCTGCTGGCGCACGACGACGCCTTCGACATCGTCTTCTGTGACTTGATGATGGGGGACTTCACGGGGATGGACGTGTACGACGTCCTGTCCCGGCGCCAGCCGGAGGTGCTGTCGCGCTTCGTCTTCATGACGGGGGGCGGCTTCACGGAGCGCGCCCGCCTCTTCCTGCAGACGGTGCCGCTGCCGCGAATCGAGAAGCCCTTCGAGCCGGGCACCCTGCGCGCGCTGGTGGAGGGTGCGCCGCCACGCGCCGGGGCGGACCTGCTGCCACCGGCGCGCGAGGCGGAAGGGGAGTGAGCTACAGCTTCACTTCGTCACGCTCGGGCATGGTGGTGTAGCCGCTGCCGGCCGCCACCAGCTTCGCCATCAGCTTGTCCATGCCGTTGGAGCGGGCGAAGGCCATCTCGTTCTTCGTGGCGCCCACCAGCGTAATCAGCTGCACCTTGCCGCTGGGCAGCACGAAGTGGTCCGGGCGGGACGGGTCCCTCACGAAGACGAAGCCGCCCAGCTTGGACTCGCCGCCGTCCAGCGCGCCCTCCACCGGGTAGCGGTGGCCCATGGCGAAGGCGCGCAGGCACACGAGGTTGTAGGCCATCATGTCCAGCAGCCGGAACACCGGCCACTTCGCCTCTTCCGGCGTGTGGATGACCATCTCGTAGCCCAGCCCGCTGGGCGCGTCGTCGGGGAACTCCTCGCCGGGCGCCACGGTGAAGGGGTTGGACAGGCCGCTGGTGACGTAGGTCCAGTACGGGTAGTCCGCGCTCGGCGGCGCCACGCGCACGCCCATGGGCTCCCAGTTCGGGTCCGGCTCCGTCACCTGCGCCAGCTCACTCTCCATCCACGCCTGAATCGCGTCCGTCTGGTCGAGGGTGAAGACGCCTTCGTCGATGGCGCCGAACATCTTGGGGTACTCGACCTCGTCACGGTCAGCCCAGCAGTCTTCGTACCACTGGATGAAGTCTTCGGTCGTCTCCGGGGCTTTCATAGCCGGGACACTCTATGTGCTCACCCCGGTTTCACAACTTCGTTCAGCGAGGCATCGCCAGGGGCTGACAGTCCGGACGCTGCTTCGGGGGCCCTCCCCAGGGCGGGAGTCCGGCTCAGGTGCCGGTGGCTCCCCCGGCGGCCGGGCTGCCGGCCAGGGGCCAGGGCTTGAGGCCGCACAGCCGCTCCGCCTCCTCTACCGCCGGGGCCAGGCGCGCGTGCTCCCGGCGGAGGAAGCCCCGGACGGCGCCGTCCAGCGTCTTGTCGAAGATGAGGTGCGCGCTGTGGACGGCGGTGGGCTCGAAGCCCCGGGACACCTTGTGCTCGCCGCCCGCGCCGGGCTCGAACACCTTGCGGCCGGCGCGGATGCAGTCGTCCACGGAGTGGTAGAGGCAGACGTTGAAGTGGAGGAAGGGGTGCTCCTCGAAGGCGCCCCAGTAGCGGCCGTAGAGCCGCTCCCGGGTGGCGAGGTTGAAGGCGCCGGCGATGACTTTCTGGCCCTTCACCGCCTCCACCAGCTCCACGGTGTCCGGCAGGTGCTTGAAGACGCGGGCGAAGAAGTCCGGGGTGAGCTGAATCTGGCCCCAGGCGTGGCGCTCGCAGGTGGAGGTGTAGAAGCCGTAGGCGCGCTTCGCGTGGGCCTGCGTCAGCTCCCCGCCGCGCACGGTGCGCAGGGCGATGCCCTGGGTGGCCGCGGCGCCGCGCTCGCGCTTGAGCTGGTTGCGGCGCTTGGAGTCGAAGCGGGCCAGGTAGTCGTCGTAGGAGCGGTAGCCCGGGTTCTTCCAGTGGAACTGGAGGGTGATGCGGCGTGCCAGCCCCTCGGCTTCGAGGAAGTCCGCCTCGTCGCCGGTGGGGTAGAGGATGTGGACGGAGGAGCAGCCGGACTCGCGGGCGCTCTCGGTGGCGGCGGTGAGCAGGGCGCGGCGCAGGGCGGGCACGTCCTCGCCCGGGGCGATGAGGAAGCGCGGCACGGTGGCGGGGGACAGGGGGCCGCCGACGACGAGCTTCGGGTAGTACTCCACGCCCAGGCGGGCGGCGGCGTCCGCCCAGCCGAAGTCGTAGATGTACTCGCCCATGCTGTGGAACTTGCGGTACGCGGGCGCGGCGGCGACGAGCTTCGGGCCCCGCCACAGCGTCAGGTGGTGCGGCGCCCAGCCCGTCTCCTCGGTGGCGCTGCCGCTCTCCTCCATGGCGGCCAGCCACGCGTGGCGCACGAAGGGCGGCGCGTCAGGGCCGGCGAGCGCGTCCCAGTCGGCGGCCGGGGCGTCTGTCACTGCTTCGAGGATGCGGAGGCGGAGCGAGGTGTCGGCTGGCACGGGGGCTCATTTAACGCGGCCCCCGGGCCCGTGCCGTGGGTTGCCTGGCCGGTTCGCCGACAGGCGGACAGCAGGGGCGTGTCGGTGCCGGGGTGCGCCTTCACCACGGCACGCGGGCCCGGGACAGGGCGTCCGCCGGCTCGTTGCGTGAGCCTCTTCGGGCCCGGGTCGGCGGCACAGGGGCTCTTCGGCACGCGGGGCCCGGGACAGGGCGTCCACCGGCTCATTGCGTGAGCCTCTTCGGGCCCGGGGTGGCGGAG
>JBKGHK010000833.1:0-4044 GCA_046520375.1 Pyxidicoccus sp. 3LFB2 | reverse complement strand
CGTCGTTGAGGGCGCGCTCCAGGGGCCGGCACTCGGCGGAGGGCACCAGGGGGTCGGCCGGGGTGGGGGCGGGGCTCTTGCCGGCCGCGTCATTCCGGGCGCGCTCCGCTGGTTGCGCTCCGAGCGACGCATCTCGGTGCGTCACCCAATAGAGACGGGCGAAGGCGGCCAGCGCCACCAGCATCAGCAGCAGGGTTCGGAGTGGGAAACGGCGCACGAGCAAACTCCTTGATTCCAACCGGGACCGGGGGTTATCAGCCCCCCCGGGTTCCATCCGCAATAGTTACGGAGGCGTGCGTGGCTGAGACGTTCGACGTGGTGATCATCGGTTCGGGCCCTGGCGGCTACGTGGGAGCCATTCGCGCGGGTCAGCTTGGCCTGAAGACGGCCATCATCGAGAGGGACAAGCGGCTGGGCGGCACCTGCCTCCACCGGGGCTGCATCCCCACCAAGTCCCTCCTGTGGACCGCCGAGCTCTTCCACCACGTGAAGGAAGCGGCGGACTTCGGCATCGACGTGTCCAGCCCGACCATCAACTGGGCGAACGCGATGAAGCACAAGAACAAGGTCATCACGAAGGGTGCCGGTGGCATCGACTTCCTGATGAAGAAGAACAAGGTGACCGTGGTCAAGGGCCATGGCCGCATCGCGGGCAAGGGCAAGGTGGAAGTCACCGCCGAGGACGGCTCCAAGCAGGTGCTGGAGGCGAAGAACATCATCATCGCCACCGGCTCGGTGCCCAAGTCCCTGCCCAACGTCCCCGTGGACCACAAGCGGGTGATGAACAGCGACTCCATCCTCGAAATCGACCGCATCCCCAAGAGCATCATCGTCCTGGGCGCCGGCGCGGTGGGCTGCGAGTTCGCCTCCGTCTTCAACCACGTGGGCAGCAAGACCTCCATCGTCGAGTACCTGCCCGCGCTGCTGCCGATTGAGGACGCGGACATCTCCAAGGAGCTGGAGAAGATCTTCAAGCGCCGCGGCATCGACGTGCACACCGGCTCCGCGGTGGAGAAGGTGGAGCACACGGCGGACGGCGTGCGCGTCACGATGAAGGTGGGCAACGAGACGAAGACGCTGGAGGCCGAAATCCTCCTGTCGGCCGTCGGCCGCGCCCCCGTCACCGACGACGTGGGCCTGGACAAGACGAGCATCAAGCCCGAGCGCGGCTTCATCAAGGTCGACTCGATGATGCGCACCACCGAGCCCAACGTGTACGCGGTGGGCGACGTCATCCCCACGCCGATGCTCGCCCACATGGCCAGCGCCGAGTGCGTGGTGGCCGTGGAGCACATCGCCGGGAAGAACCCGCAGCCCATCAACTACGACCTCACCCCGTCCGCCACCTACTGCTACCCCGAGGTCGCCTCGGTGGGCCTGACGGAGAAGAAGGCCAAGGAGCGCGGCTACGACATCAAGTTCACCATCGCCCCGTTCGGCGCGGTGACGAAGTCGGCCATCTCCAACGAGTCCATCGGGATGATCAAGGTCATCTCCGACAAGAAGTACGACGAGGTGCTGGGCGTGCACCTCATCGGCCCGCACGCCACCGAGCTGCTCGCCGAGGCGTGCGTCGCGCTGAAGCTGGAGATCACCACCGAGGAGCTGGCGAACACCATCCACGCGCACCCCACGCTCTCGGAAATCATGCACGAGGGCGCCGAGGCCACGCTGGGTCACCCGCGTCACTTCTAGTCTCGAGCGACGTTGCTCCGGGCCCACCACGGTGGGCCCCCTCAGGCCGTCCCGGGCTCCAGGCCCGCGGGCGGCCTGTCCATTTCCGGGGGCACGTGCACCGGCACCTCCAGCAGCTCCGCCAGGTCGAACGCGTCCAGCAGCGCGTGCCCGTGCAAATCATTGTTGAAGTACACCCAGACGGTGTGGCCCTTCGCCCGCCACGCCTTCAAGTCCCTGGCCACGGGCTTCAGGGCCTCGCGCCCGTAGCGCCCGGCGTAGCGGCTGCCGTTTCCGTGAAAGCGCACGTAGCGGAAGGCGGCGGTGGGCTTGGGGGCGGGGATGGGGGCCTGGACGAGGTCGTGCTCACAGAGCGCGGCGCGGTGCTGGCGCAGCACGGCCAGCACCTCCGGGTGGTACCAGGCGGGGTGGCGGAACTCGATGACCTGCTGGACGCCCTTGGGCTGCGCGGCGAGGAAGCGCGCCAGCCGCTCCGGGTCCGGCTTCGTCATGTGCGGCGGGAGCTGCCAGAGGACGGGGCCCAGCTTCCGGCCCAGGCGGAGCACCGGCGTGTAGTAGCGCTCCAGCCCCTCGCCCACGTCCGCCAGCCGCTTCATGTGCGTGAGGAAGCGGCTGCCCTTGCACGCGAAGAGGAAGCCCGGGGGCACCGCGTCTCGCCAGCCGTCCACGGCCTGCGCGGTGGGCAGGCGGTAGAAGGTGGCGTTGAGCTCCACCGTCGTGAAGACCTGCGCGTAGTGGGGGAGCCAGCGGCTGGCTGGCAGCCCGGTGGGGTAGAGCAGTCCCTTCCAGTGCTTGTAGACGTACCCGCTGGTCCCCAGGTGGATGGCGGCCATGCCTTGAAGCCTGGGCATCCGGGCGTGGCGGTGCTTCCCCCGCCTGGGCTGCCTGCCCGCCGCCAGGGCATTAGTAGGGAGACGACACCCGGGAAGTGGCTGGCAGGGGCTGACGCCTCGCGTTAGAGGCTTCCCGCTTGAACGTCTTTCGCCCAACCCATAGAAGGCCCGCGATCCATGGCGACTCCCGACCGGTTTCCTCTTCCCCAGGTGACTGAGACCACCCGCAAGCCGGAGTGGCTGAAGGTGCGGCTCCCGCACGGCGAGGGGTACGAGCGGGTCAAAGCGATTGTGAAGCGGACGAAGCTGGCCACCGTGTGCGAGGAGGCCCGCTGCCCGAACATCGCCGAGTGCTGGGGCGGCGGCACGGCCACCGTCATGCTGATGGGCGAGGTGTGCACGCGCGCCTGCCGCTTCTGCCACGTGAAGGTGGGCGCGCCCCCGCCGTTGGACCCGATGGAGCCCATCCATCTGGCCCAGGCCGTGAAGGAGATGGACTTGGAGTACATCGTCGTCACGTCGGTGAATCGTGACGACCGGCCGGACGGCGGCGCCAGCCACTTCGCGTCCGCCATCCGCGAGCTGCGCAAGGAGAGCCCGAAGACCATCGTCGAGGTGCTCATCCCCGACTTCAAGGGCGTGGAGAAGGACCTGACCACGGTGGCCGAGGCGAAGCCGCACGTGGTGGCGCACAATGTGGAGACCGTGGAGCGCCTCACGCCCACCGTGCGAGACAGGCGCGCCACCTACCGCCAGTCCCTGCGCGTGCTGGAGTACCTGAAGAACCGCCCCGAGGGGCTCTACACCAAGACGTCCGTCATGGTGGGCCTGGGCGAGACGGACGCGGAGCTGGAGCAGACCTTCAAGGATTTGCGCAACGTGGGCGTGGACGTGCTGACGCTGGGCCAGTACCTCCAGCCGTCGCAGTACCACCTGCGCGTGGAGCGCTTCGTCACGCCCGCGCAGTTCGAGGCGTACAAGTCGCTCGCCGAGTCCTACGGCTTCCTCTACGTGGCCTCCGGTCCGCTCGTGCGCAGCAGCTACCGCGCGGCCGAGTTCTTCATGAAGGGCCTGATGGAGCGCGAGCGCCTCGAGCGCCTCGCCTGAGCTTGACGCACCCCCCATCCTTCGCGGAAAGACGACGACCCCATGGCGACTTTCGAATTCAAGCTCCCCGACCTCGGTGAAGGCGTGATGGAAGGCGAGCTGGTGAAGTGGCACGTGAAGGAGGGCGACGCCGTCAAGGAAGACCAGGTGCTCGCCGAAGTGATGACGGACAAGGCCACCGTCACCGTCCCCAGCCCCAAGGCGGGCCGCGTCGTGAAGACGCACGGCAAGGAAGGGGACATGGCGAAGGTGCACCAGCTCCTCGTCACCCTGGAGATTGAAGGCGCGGTGCCCGCGCAGGCTTCGGGCCACGGTGCGCACGGTGCGGCGCCCTCGGCTCCGGCGCCTGCTTCGGCTCCTTCGACGGCCTCGGGCGCGGCGGCGCCGATGGGCGGCGGCGGGCAATGGC
>JBKGHK010000832.1:0-4046 GCA_046520375.1 Pyxidicoccus sp. 3LFB2 | reverse complement strand
CCGGCGAGCGGCGGGGCCGGAACAGGAGCAGAGGGCGTCCCTTCCCGTCCCGGAGGCCCCCGCCTGCGTCGCCGACGGCGAAGCCGCGGACGCTCCGGTCGTCTCGTCCCCGTCGGGGCCACCGGCCGGCTTCAGCGCGGTGACCTTGGCGACGCGGGTGGCGGCCAGGGCCTGGCCCGTCATGGCGGTGACGCGGGCGCCCAGCTGGGCGAGCAGCGCCGCGGCATCATCGGGCGGCTTGTTCTCCGCCACGGCGCGCACCTGCGCGAGCATGGTGTCCGCGGCGGTGAGCAGCAGGTCCACCACGTCCCGGTCCAGGCGCCCGCGGTCCTGCCGGACGGCGTCGACCAGGTCCTCCACGCGGTGGGCGAGGATGGCGATGGGCTCGAAGCCCATGGACGACGCCATGCCCTTCACCGAGTGGGCATGGCGGAACATGGAGTCCACCACGCTGGCGGTGCCCTCGCGCTCCAGCTGCACGAGGTCCCTGCCCAGCGCCTCGAGGTGGTCACTGGCCTCGGAGATGAAGAGGCCGAGGTATCGGGACATGTCCATGGTCATGACCCGGCCTCGTCACCACAAGAGGAGCGGCCGCCGTGGGGCGACACCGCTCAAGTCTCTCCCAGGACCTTCTTCACCACCGCCAGCACGTCCTCGGCGCGGAACGGCTTGACGATGAAGTCCGAGGCACCCGCCTCGATGGCCTCCATCACCAGGCTCTCCTGACCGAGCGCCGAGCACATGATGACGACGGCGCTGCTGTCCGCCTTGATGATTTCCCGCGTGGCCTCGATGCCGCTCTTGAACGGCATCACGATGTCCATCGTGGTGAGGTCGGGCTTGAGCTCCTTGTACTTCTCGACAGCTTCCAGGCCGTTGGCGGCCTCGCCGACGACCTCGAAACCTCCAGACGCAAAGATGTCCTTGATCATGTTGCGCATGAAGATGGCGTCGTCGACGACCAGGACCCGCTTAGCCATGTGAAGAACTCCGCCTCCGAATCACCTAGAGGAGCGCGGACACTAGCATCCGCGCTTTCCAGGGGGCTACTCACTTGGAATGGGTGAACAAGGCAACCACCGCGGCATCCAACCCCTCGGGGTCCAGGACGGTTACTCCCAGACCTCCCAACCGGGCGACTCCCCGGATGGCGGGTGTCAGCTTCCCAGGCGCCGCGCTGACCCTCTCCACCGCCTCGATACCGTCTACATCCGTCACCAGCAGCCCCAAATCCCGCCGGCCCCGGTCCAACAGCACCACCCGTGCCGAGGGCGTGGGGCCCTCCGGGAGGCTCAAAAGTTGCCGCAGCTCCACCACCGTCACCACCCGACCGCGAAGATTCATCACCCCGGTAATCGCCGAGGGCGCGCGGGGCACCCGGGTGAAGCGCTCCGGAGGCACGACGACCTCCCGCACCGCCGATAGCGGCAGTCCGTAGCGCTCCTTCTCCACCCGGAAGATGACGTGCCGCACAGGGGTAACGTTCTATCAGCTTTGAAATGGCTGGAAGGCGAAGCCTCTCGCTATCGCAGGGAACGGGACGCAGCCGCCGTGCCACGCCGCGTCGCAGCAGCCGGGGTCTTCTTCGCCACGACCTTCTTCGTGGCAGCCGGCTTCTTCGCCGCAGCCTGCTTCGTGGCCGCCGACTTCGCCAGCACGTTCTTCGCCGGAGCCTTCTTCTCGGGGGCCGGCTTCGACAGGGCCTTCTTCGCCGCGGCGGGCCTCGACACCACGTTCTTCTTGGCCGGCTTCTTCACGTCCGCGGCGCGCACCCCTTCGCTCTTCGCGGCGGGCTTCGTGGCGGCGGCGGGCTTCGCCGGAGCCGTGGCCGCGCTGCCCATCGCCTTGAGCACCTTCTGGGGGGCGACGGCGCGGAAGCTCTCGTGAATCCACTGGGTGAGCAGCTCGACGGGGACGTCCTGGCCGGGCTTGAAGGTGGAGGACACCCAGCCGCTCTTGCCCAGGCCGTAGCCGGTGGGCTCGGCGAAGGGGAGCATCAGCGCCGCCTCGTTGGACTCGGGCAGCTTGGCGGTGAGCGTCAGGCGCGTGTCCTCGAGGACGAGGACGGCGAACATCTTCCCCTTCACCTTGGCGGTGCGGTGGCCCCAGGGGAACTCCTCGGTCACCTCGGGCAGCGAGAGCATCACCTCGCGCAGGCGGGCTTCGGCGGCCTTCAGCTTCGGGTCGGGGTTCGTCAGGGGAATCGTGCTCATGGGCTCAGGCGGAAGCTTCGCACGACGCTCTGCAATTCGACGGAGAGATTGGTCAGCTCGCTGGCCAGCGACGTCATGCGCGACACGGCGGCCGTCTGCTCCTGGATGACTTCCTGGATGGCCTCGGTGGAGGACGCGTTGTTGCGCGCCACCAGCTTGATTTCCTCGATGGCCTTCACCATCTCCTCGCTGCCCTTGAGCTGCTCGCGGGTGCTCTCGGAGATGAGGTGCACCTTCTCCGCGCCCTTGCGGATGGTGTCGGTGATGGCGCCCATGGAGCGGACGATGTTGCCCAGGTCCTCGCGGCCCTCGGCCAGCTCCGCGATGCCTTCCTTCATGGCGCTCACGACGGAGGTGGACTGGCCGGAGATGTCGCTCGCCAGCTTGGAGATCTGCTCCGCGGAGCGGCCGGAGCTCTCCGCCAGCTTGCGGACCTCGTCGGCGACCACCGCGAAGCCGCGGCCGTACTCGCCCGCGCGCGCCGCCTCGATGGTGGCGTTGAGCGCGAGCAGGTTGGTCTGCTGCGCCACCTGCGTAATCGCGACGACAATCTTGGAGATTTCCTGCGTCTTCTCGCCGAAGGCGAACACCTGCTGGCTGGCGGACTCGATGCGGTTGAAGACCTTCTTCACCTTGTCGCCGGCCAGGCGCGCCGCCTTGGAGCCGTCGTCGGCCGCGCCGCTCGTCTCGGCGGCCGTCTTCGCGGCGTCCTCGGCGCTGGCGGTGGTGCGCTGGATGCTGCCGGCCATCTCGGTGATGACCTTGGAGGCCTTGGACACGAGCTGCGACTGCGACTCGGCGCCGGAGGCAATCTTGTTCATCGACGAGCCCACCTCCTCGGTGGACCCGTTGACGTTCTCCGCCGAGCGCTGCAGGTCGATGGCGGTGTCGGCCACGCTCTTGGCCGTCTCTTGAATCTTGCCCACCAGCTCGCGCAGGTTCTCCTGCATGCGGGTGATGGCGCCGGTCAGCTCGTCGATTTCGTCGCGGGTGCTGCCGCCCTCGGCGGCCACCGGCTTGGACAGGTCGCCCTGGGAGATTTCGTAGGCGGAGCGGCTGAGCACCTTCACGCGGGTGACGCGCGCGAGCAGTGAGGGCAGCAGGGCCGCGGCCGCGCCGGTGATGAAGATGGCGACGCCGCCGCGCACCAGGTCCTTCCAGATGGCGGGACCGGGGCTCAGCTCCCGGAAGAGGATGTCCGAGGAGAACATCCACACGGTGAGCAGCAGCCCGAGGACGACGTAGCCGTTGAGAATCTTCCGGTGAAGGGAGACCTCACGCGTCGAACGGGGGCTGTCCACGGCCCGCAGCAGTCGCTGGACGGGCTCGCGGCGGGGAGTGAGTCCGGGGGATGTGTCGTCGCGAAGGGGACGGCGCACGGTTGCTTTCAGGGGGAAAGAAGCGTCACGGGTTTAGCCTTGCTGTTCGGCAGGGTCAATCCGGCGTCAGGCTGACGGAAGTGGTCGAACCCCTGCGGTGGTGGGAGAACGCGGCCTGCCGCATCCCGGCAAACCCACCCGCTTCCCTCGGAGATGAGGCCAATCCGGGTGACGGGTTGGCCCGCCCTGGCGCACGCGCGCTCGAATGCCCGGCTGCGTCCCGGGGGGACGGCCATGAGCAGCTCATAATCCTCGCCGCCGGCCAGCGCGCCCTGGGGTCCCAATGCCTTTCGCACCGCGGCCGTCATGGGCAACCGCTCCAACTCCACCGTGGCCTTCACGCGGGACGCGGTGCACAGGTGGCCCAGGTCCTGCGCCAGCCCGTCGGACACGTCGAGCGCCGCGGAGGCGAAGCGCGAGGCCAGTCGTCCCAGGGCCACGCGAGGCTCGGGAC
>JBKGHK010000831.1:0-4055 GCA_046520375.1 Pyxidicoccus sp. 3LFB2 | reverse complement strand
ACCGGCCCGTCCCCAGTCCTCACGGGTGGGGCTGCGGCCGTGGAACTCGTGGCTGGTGCCCGCGCCGTCCGACGAGTGGTTGGCGCACAGCACCTCCACCTGCGCGCCCAGCGCCGCCTGGGCCCGCGCCAGCGTCTGCACGTGGGCCTCCATGCCGCCGGAGGCCGGCGGGTAGAACTTGCCCAGGTGCAGCACCCGGAGGCCCGCCCCCGCCGACGGCCCGCTCACGACTGCGCCACCCCGTCCTTGGAGTCCTCGGCGTACTGCCCGTAGCCCTGGTAGGCCAGGTACGAGTCCCCGTAGCGCGGCGCCTTCAGGTCCACGTCATTGAGGACGGCGCCGTACATGCGCGCCTGCACGTCCGCCAGCGAGCGCAGCGCGCGCCGCGCCGACTCGCGGTTCGTCTTGCCCGCCTTCAGCACCAGCACCACGCCGTCCGCCTGCGTGGCCAGCACCGCCGCGTCCGCCACCGCGTTGAGCGGCGGGCTGTCCAGGATGATGCGGTCATACTTCCCGGCCATGGACTTGAGCAGGTCCGCGAAGGCCTGCGTGTGCAGGAGCTCCGCCGGGTTGGGCGGCAGCGGGCCGCACGGCAGCACGAACAGGCCGGGCACCTCCGTGCTCTTCACCGCCTGCTCCAGCGTCCCCTCACCCACCACCAGCGAGGAGATGCCCATCTCGTTGGGCACCCCGAAGGCGCGGTGCAGCCGGGGCCGGCGCATGTCCGTGTCCAGCAGCAGCACCCGGTTGCCGCTCTGTGCCATGGCCACGCCCAGGTTGATGCACGTGGTGGACTTGCCCTCCTGCGGCCCGCTGGACGTCACCACCAGCGTCTTGAAGGGCTTGTCCGGCGACATGAAGAGCAGGTTCGTCCGGATGGCGCGGCAGCACTCCGCCACCGTCGACTTGGGCTCGCGGTGGACGTGCAAGTCACGGTCTCGCGGCGGCTTGTTGCCCTCGATGCGCGGCACCACGCCGAGGAAGGCCAGGCCCAGCCGCTCCTCCACGTCCGCCTGCGTGGCCACGCTGTTCTCCAGGACCTCCAGGAGCAGCGCCATGCCCAGGCCGGACAGCAGGCCCAGCACCAGCCCCATCATCAGGTTGCGCTGCACGTGGGGCTTCACCGGCGTGAAGATGGGCCGCGCCGGGTCCAGCACGCGCACGTTGCTGGTGCGCAACAGCCCCGACAGCTCGATGTCCTTCAGGCGCCGGGCCACCAGCTCGTACAGGCGCTGGTTGTTGTCCGACTCGCGCTTGAGCCGGTCGAACTCGATGGACTTCTTGTTCACCGCGAAGGCTTCCACCTTGGCCGTGTCCAGCAGGCGCACCAGGTTCTTCTCCTGGGCCACCGCCTCGTTGAGCGACGTCTCCGCCGCGCGCACGATGTTGCCCAGGCTCTTGAGGAAGTCCTCGCGCACCACCGCCAGCTTGCGGTTGCACTCCAGGAGCTTCGGGTGCTCGGCGAGGTAGCGCTCCCCCAGCTCCGCGCACGCCACGCGCGTCTCCGTGTACGTGCGCCGCAGGTCCTGGATGGGGCCCTCGTTCATCCCCGTGAGCGCCTCCGCCCACGTCTCGTCCTCGGGCGACGCCTTGCGCAGCTTGTTGATGGCCTCCACGCGCGCCTGCTGGGAGGCAATCTGGATGCGCACCTCGGTGAGCTTGAGGTTGTACGAGTTGATGCGCTCGCTGACGATGCTCATCCGTGACTCCAGCGACGTGGACAGCATGTCCGCGTCCTTCTTGAAGTCGTAGACGGCCAGCTCGCTGGACTTGGACGTCGACTCCAACTCGGACAGCCGGCCCTCCAGCCAGGTGCGCGCGTCCTCGGTGATTCGCAGCTTGAGGGCCAGGTTCTCCGCCATGTACGCGGCGGCCACCTCGTTGGCCAAGAGCGCCGCGCGCTTGGGGTCCAGGTCATCCACCGCGATGTCCATGACGCGCGAGTCCTTCGCCGGCACCACGCGGATGCGCGACTGGAGCGCCGCCACCGCGTCCGCGCCCTGCATGGCCTGCACGCGCAGCTTCTCGTCCTGCACGTGGGAGAGGCCCAGGAAGTCCGCGTCCGTCGCCAGGCCCAGCTTGTCCACCACCCGGCTCGCCACCGCGCGCGAGGTGATGATTTCGCTCTGCGTGGCGTAGTACTCCTTGTTGAACCAGTAGTTGCTGCGCTCCTCGCCCATGACCTCCTTGACGTCTCCGTCGAGGAAGCGCGGCGCCATCACGTCGATGATGAGCGAGGTGCTGGCGGAGTAGACCTTGGGCTGGCGCAGCGTGTAGGCCGCCGACAGCGCCGCCACCACCACCGCCACGCCGAGCACGACCCATTTGCGCCGCCACAGCGCGCGCACGTGCTGCATCATGCCCGCGGGCGTCAGGGCGCCGGCACCGCCGGCCGGGTCGATACCGGTTCCGTCCACGTCTCGTCTCTCCTGGGTTTCCCCTGGCGCGGCCCGGCTCGGAAGGCTTCCGCCCGACCTGCACCTACATCCATCGAAGCGCCGTCGAGCGTGCCGTTTCCAGCCGGGGTTGTCCATCGTTCCACCGCCGCCTGGACGCCCTCCATCCATTCATCTTCCCGGCCCGAAGGGCTCCAGACGCGCGCGTCCTGGCGGCCTGTGCTAGTCAGCGCCGCGTGACTCCCGCGCTCTCCTTCGTCCTGCCCTACTCGCCTGGCAACGCCGACACCGCCGCCCGCTTCGCGCGGGAGCTGTCCCGGACCGCGGAGGTGGTGCTCGCCGGTGAGGGGCCCGTGGCGGTGACGCCCGGCCCCAGGCTGCATGTGCTCGCCGTGCAGGGTGGCAAGGGAGCGGCCATCCGCGCCGCGCTGTCGCGGGTGACGGGCGCGGTGACGGTGCTGCAGGACCCGGACACCGCCTGGTCGCCCGACGTGTACGACACGCTTCTGGGCCCCATCCACGCGGACACCGCGGACGCCGTCTTCGGCCGCCGGAGTCACCAGGGCCTGAAGGGCCTCGCGCCGGAGCTGCTCGCGGACCGCGCCCTGGGCCACGTCACCCGCTTCGTCAGCGACGTGGCGCTGACGGACCCGCTCACCGGCCTGCGCGCCTTCCGCACCGAGGCGCTGCGCTCCGTCACCCTCACCAGCGACGACGACGCGGTGGACGCGGAGCTGGTGGTGAAGCTGGCCGCGCAGCTGTTCCGCCTCGCCGAGGTGCCCCTGCCGCCCGCGCAGACGGCGCCCCGCCCGCGCGCCACGCACCTGGCCCGGCTGCGCACCCTGCTGCGCTACGCCACCGTGCGCGACGACGCGGACAACCAGCACGAGGGCTACACCACGCTGGAGCGCATGGACGGCGCCACCCACTACAACCAGTGGCTGGCCCGCCGCTTCCGCGAGCACCTGGGCCGCCGCGTGCTGGAGATTGGCGCCGGCATCGGCACGATTACCCGCGAGCTGGAGTCCGGCCTGGAGCTGCTCATCGCGCTGGAGGTGGACCGCTTCTACGTGGACCGCCTGAAGAACCTCTTCCGCGGCAAGCCCCACGTGCGCCCCTACCTGTCCGACGTGGCGCTGGCGGACTGGGAGTCGCTCAAGACGGAGAAGCTGGACACCATCGTCCTGTCCAACGTGCTGGAGCACATCCCCGACGACGCCGCGGCGGTGCGGCGCTTCCGGCAGATTCTGGCCCCGGGCGGACGGGTGGTCATCCTCGTCCCCGCGCTGCCGCAGCTGTTCGGCGCCATCGACGAGGCCGTGGGCCACCACCGCCGCTACACCCCCGCCACGCTGCGCGCCGTGCTGGAGCAGAATGGCTTCGCGGTGGAGAAGCTGGAGTGGATGAACCTCGTCGGCATGCCCGGCTGGTTCGTCAACAGCCGCCTGCTGCGCCGCCGCGCGGTGCCGAAGCTGCAATTGAAGCTCTTCGACACGCTGGCGCCCCTGTTCGCCCAGGCCGAGTCCCACGTGAAGCTGCCGGTGGGCATGAGCCTGTTCGCCGTGGCCCGCGTCACCGGGAGCGACGCGTGACACCCGCTCGCGGCGCTGGCAACGGCCCGCGAGGCAGGGCCTCCTGATGAGCGCCGCCCCCCAGCCC
>JBKGHK010000830.1:0-4078 GCA_046520375.1 Pyxidicoccus sp. 3LFB2 | reverse complement strand
CTTCACGGGGACACCGGCGGCCTCCGCCACCTGCCGGCAGTCCTCGAACTCCGGGTGCGCATTGAGCACGGCGCCCCCGCGCAGGCCCCGCTTCACGCGGACCTTCCCCCACGGCGTCTCCACCTCCACCCAGTCGCGCTCCAGCGCCTGCCGCTCCACGCGGTGGTAGCGCACGCCCAGCGTGGTGGACTCGCGCAGCACCGCGTCCACCACGGCCTCGCGCTTGCCGCCCTCCACCAGCGCGCCCAGCAGGTGCCCGGGCCGGCTCTTCTTCATCACCACCGGCGCCACCCACGTGTCCAGCGCACCCACCGCGAGCAGCCGCTCCACCAGGTGCCCCAGCAGCTGCGGCGTGGCGTCGTCCAGGTTGGCCTCCACCACCCACAGCCCGTCCGCGCGGGCCTCCTCCATGCGCCCCAGCGACGCGCGCAGCACGTTGGGCCGGTCCTTGAAGTCCTTCGTCCCCACCCCGTAGCCCACCTTCTCCACGATGAAGTCCGGAGGGTGGCCGATGTGCGCGAGCACCTTGAGCAGCGCCGCGCCCGTGGGCGTCGTCAGCTCGCCCACGCCCTCGAAGCGCACGGGCACGTCGCGGAGCAGCTCCAGCGTGGCGGGCACGGGAATGGGCATGTTGCCATGGGCCACGCGGATGCTGCCGCTGCCCAGCGGAGGCGGGGCCGCGTACACCTCCGGGTTGCCCAACAGCTCCAGCACCACCGCCGCGCCGCAGATGTCGACGATGGAGTCCACCGCCCCCACCTCGTGGAAGTGGATGTCGTCGATGGACACGCCGTGCACCTTCGCCTCGGCCTCGCCGATGGCGCGGAACACCGCCAGCGCGCGCTCCTTCGCGCGGGCCGGCAGCGTGGGCGCCGCCTCAATCAGCTTCCGGATGTCCGCGTAGGCCCGGTGCGGGTGCGCCTCGCGCGCGTCCAGCACCACGTCCAGGTGCGTGCCGCTGATGGCGTGGCGCACCGCCCGCTGCACCGCCAGCTTCCACCCCGGCACGCTCAGCCCGCTCAGCGCCTGCGCGATGTCCTCGGGCGCCAGCCCCAGGTCCACGCCCGCCGCCAGGAACATGTCCCCGGCGATGCCGCCCACCGGCTCCAGGTAGAGGATGCGCCGCATGTCACCGCCGTCCCTTCGTGCGGGAGATGAGCGCCGCGTAGAAGCCGCCGCCGAAGCCGTTGTCGATATTCACCGTGGCCACGTTGGAGGCGCACGAGTTCACCATGGCCAGCAGCGCGGACACGCCCCCGAAGTTGGCGCCGTAGCCCACCGACGTCGGCACCGCCACCACGGGGATTCCCACCAGCCCGCCCAGCGCGCTCGCCAGCGCGCCCTCCATGCCCGCCACCACCACGGCCACGTCGCACGCCTGGATTTCCTCCCGGCGCCGCAGCAGCCGGTGGATGCCGGCCACGCCCACGTCATAGACGCGCCGCACGTCCGCGCCCATGGCCGTGGCGGTGAGCGCCGCCTCCTCCGCCACGGGGATGTCGCTGGTGCCGGCCGTCACCACCGCCACCTTGCCCGCGCGCACCTTGCCCTGCTTCAGGTGGAAGATGCGGGCCACCGGGTGGTACTCGCCCTTGGGGAAGCGGGCCACCAGCGCCTCGGCCTTGTCCGGCTGCAGCCGCGTCACCAGCACCGTCTGCTTCCGCTCCACCAGCGCGCCGACGATGCCCAGCAGCTGCTCCACCGTCTTCGGCTCGCCCAGCACGACTTCCGGGAAGCCGAAGCGCAGGTTGCGGTGCGTGTCGAGCGTCGCGTAGCCCAGCTCGGCGTAGGGCAAATCCTTCAGCTTGCCGACGGCGTCGTCCACCGACACGCGGCCCGACTTCACGCTCCCGAGGAGCTGCTTCAGCGCCTTCTCGTCCATGGGCGCCCGTCTACCGCGAAACGGGCTACACGCCCAGTCGCGCCAGCAGGGCCCGGGCGCTGTCGCGCTCCAGCAGCAGCAGCAACTGTCCACCCACCGGCGGAACCGTGGCCGCCTGGAAGCGGGCCTCCAGCACCACCCCGTGGCCCGTGTCGGACTCGCCGTCCATCACCAGGGCCAGCGCGTCCCGGGTGCCCCCACGCCGCAGGGTGGGCACCGTGGGCATCAGCTTCCAGCCCGTCAGCCGGCCCAGCGCGGACAGGCAGGCGCTCGCCGCGATGTTGGCGACCTCGCACACCACGCTGTCCCGCTCGGCCTGCGCCACGGGCTGGCCGCCCAGCAGCATCGACTCCAGCGCGGTGGCGTCGCCCTTGGGCAGCACCAGCAGCAGGGCGCCGTGCAGCTCGCCGCGGATTCCCAGCGACGCCGACACCACGGGCGCCTCCGGGCCCAGCAGCGCGCCCACATTCGCATCGCCGAGCTGCACGCGGGGGATGGAGAGGTCCACCTTCCGCCCGCTCATCAGGCGGGAGAGCGCATTGGCGGCGTGGCCGCAGCCGATGTTGGCCACTTCGCGCAGGGCATCCACTTGCGCGTCGTTGGGGAGGGGCAGGCTCACGCGGACAGTAACCTCGGCACGTCCAGGATGAACACCGGACGGCCACTTCCGAGGATGGTGACGCCGGACAATCCGGGCAGCAAGTCGAGCGGGCGGGACAGCGGCTTGAGCACCACCTCTTCCTGGCCCAGCAGCCGGTCCACCGCCAGGGCGACCCGCCCGGAGTCCGCGTCCATCACCACGAAGGGCCGCGCGCCCTGCCGCGTGGGGGCAGGCACGCCCACCAGCGAGTCCAGCGAATGCACGGGCAGCAGCGAGTTGCCATGCGGCAGGAGCGCCGTCTCACGGCTGCGGCTGAGCGTTTCGCCGTCCGCCTCCGTCGCGCCCACCACCTTGGCGATGGGCAGGCCAAAGACTTCCTCGCCCACCTCCACCAGCAGCAGGTGCACCACCGCCACCGTCAGCGGCAGGCGCAGCGTGAAGCGCGTGCCCCGGCCCTTCTCGCTGTCGATTTCGAGCGTGCCGCCGACGTTCTCCACCACCCGCTTCACCGCGTCCATGCCCACGCCGCGGCCGGAGATGTCGGTGATGTCCTTCGCGGTGGACACGCCGGGCAGGCACGACAGCAGGAAGGCCTCGCGGTCCGTCAGGCGCGCCGCGGTGTCCACGGACAAGAGCCCCTTGGCCACCGCCGAGGTCTTCAGCTTCGCGGGGTCCATGCCCCGGCCGTCGTCCTCGATTTCGACGATGACGCGGTCCCTGGCGCGCTTCACCGCCACCAGCACGCGGCCTCGCGGGCCCTTCTTCGCGGCGACGCGCTCCTCGGGGGACTCCAGCCCGTGGTCGATGCAGTTGCGCAGCAGGTGCATCAGCGGGTCCGCGAGCTCGTCGAGGATGGCCCGGTCCAGCTCGATTTCCGCGCCGGTGATGACCAGGTCGACCTCGCGCTCCTTGCGGCGGGCGATGTCGCGCGCGGCGCGGGGCAGCCGGTCGGTGATGAGCGACAGCGGCGTCATGCGCGCCGTCATCACCTTGTCGTGCAGGTCCTTCACCAGCGTGTGCAGCCGGTAGACGCCCTCCTCCAGCGCGGGGCGGGTGTTCTCCGGCAGCACCTTGCCCACCTCGCGCAGGCGGGCCGTGGCCAGCATCAGCTCGCCCACCGTGTCGAGGAAGTAGTCGAGCAGCTCCGTGCGCACGCGCACCGTGCGCGCCGAGGCGTCGGGGTTGGCGCGGGCGCTCTCGGCCACCGGGACGGGACGACGGCCGGCACGGGCGCGGCCACCGCGGGCTTCACGACGACGACCTCGACCTCGGCCACGTTCCTCAGCGAGCCGTGGATGCCGGTGTCGCCCGCCGTCGTCTCCAGCTCCAGCTGGATGTAGCCGTCGGGGATGCGGCCGGCCTTCAGCTCCTCCAGCGCGGGCCGCAGGTCCACCAGCGTGCCCAGGTTGGTGAGCCGCTTGTGCACCAGGAACGCGCGCACGCCGGGCACCTGGCACGTGGGGGCGATGCGCAGCCGCACCGCCCAGCGCTGCAGTGCCCCGCGCGTGTCCGGCGCGGGCGTGGCCACCGCCGCGCTCGCGGACGCCTTCAGTCCATCGCCCAGGTCCGTCGTCGCCGGAGCCACCAGCCCCAGC
>JBKGHK010000082.1:0-22514 GCA_046520375.1 Pyxidicoccus sp. 3LFB2 | reverse complement strand
TCCGGACCTGGGCGCACTCCCGATGGCCGGAAAGGAGCCCGACAGCGGAGAGCCTGTTCCGGACCGGGGCGCACTTCCCACGGCTGGGAAGGAGCCCGACTGCGGGGAGCCCCCTCCGGACTTGAACGCCTCCATCGGGTTGGCGGGCGGAGCGGAGGGCGCCGAGCCGCTCGCGGCCAGCGACTCCACGTGCTGCTGCAGGGCGCGGGCGATGGCGGCGCGCTCGTCACTCCGGTACGGGGTGCCGCCGCCGAAGGTGGTGGCGCGGAAGCCATCGCGCTCGGCCTTGGGCATGCGCCACAGCTCCACGAAGGTTCCGCCGCTGCGCTTGGCCTCCTCGGCCAGCCGCTCCACGGCGGCGCGTGGATAGCCAGGGGCCTCGACCTTCAGCTCGAGGCCGGCTTCCTCCGGGCGCAGGGCCACGACGAGCTGGAGCGACTGCGCGGCGGACAGCACCGTGCCGAGTCCCTCCACCCATGACGCCACGCGCTCCGGCGAGGCCGAGCCATTCCATAATGCCGCTAGACCGAAGACGGGCACGGGCGCGACGATAGCCGAGCCCTCCAACCCAGCGAACTGTTCCCCGACAGTCGCGCCACAATCCGCCCACGTGGTTGCACGGGAAGCATCCAGCCTGGAACGCACCGCTCGTCCCCGGGTGCTTCCCTACTCGGTCAGGTGCCGTGCGGCTCTATGCTGGCGGTCGGCTCTGACTCACCCCATCGCGAGTCGACGCCCAGGGAGTTCAACACGATGCGCACCCCCCTCACACGGTTCCTGACCTGCGCCCTGCTGGCGGCCTCGCTGCTGGCCGGCTGCAGTGGTGGAGATGACCCGGTCGACCCGCCCCCCGTCGAAGACGCGGGCGTACAGGAGCCCGATGCCGGACCTCCGCCTCCGGAGGACGCCGGAATCGTTCCGGACCCGGATGCGGACCCCGGCACGGTGCCCACGGACATCGCGGACGCGAACAACCCGACGAAGGACTCGGACTGCGACGGCCTGACGGACGCGGAGGAGTTCGCCAACCAGTACCCCGGCGCGCTGAAGACGCACCCGGGCCGGCGCGACACGGACGGTGACGGCCTCCGCGACGGCGTGGAGCTGGGCCGCACCACCAGCGTCAACACCACGTGCTCGTTCCGGCCGGACACGGACCCGGACTCGCGCACGTCGCCGGTGAAGGCGGACACGGACGGAGACGGACTGGAGGACGGGCTGGAGGACCTCAACCGCAACGGCGGGAGGGACTCGGGCGAGACGGACCCGAACGCGCTCGACTCGGACGGGGACGGGCTGCGGGACAACGAGGAGGACGCCAACCTCACCGGCACGGTGAGCCCGCGCGAGACGGACCCGCGCAAGCGCGACACCGACGCCGACGGGCTGTCCGACAGCCTGGAGAAGGGCACGGGCACGGACCCGTTGAAGCCGGACTCGGATGGCGACTCGTGCGGCGACGGCGACGAGGACAAGGACCATGACGGCACCGTCGAGCCGGGCGAGTCGGACCCGCGGCGTGGCGGGGACTGCGTGGCCGCCGTGCTGGACGCGGACTTCGACGGCCTCTCCGACGCGGTGGAGACCTCCACCGGGACGAACAAGAACAGCGCCGACACGGATGGGGACGGCGTGGACGACGGCGTGGAGGACGAGAACAAGAACGGGCGCGTGGACTCGACGGAGACCAACCCGCGCCTGACGGACAGCGACTGCGACGGCCTGCAGGATGGCCCCGGCCGGGGCGGCTTCCTCGGTGAGGACACCAACGCCAACGGGCGCAGGGATGGCTTCGAGACGGACGCGGCCAACCCGGACACGGATGGCGATGGCCTGCAGGACGGGCTGGAGCGCGGCGTGACGGCGGCCGCGGCCCCGCGCAAGGACTGTGGCTACACCGGGGACCTGGACCCTTCCAACACGACGTCGCCCATCGACAGCGACTTCGATGACGACGGCATCCAGGACGGCGCCGAGGACTCCAACCAGAACGGCCGGCTGGACGCGGAGGAGCTGAACCCGCGCAACCCGAATGACGGCGGAGGGGGCACGCCGGCCGGCCTGGCCTGCCGGACGAGCACCCTGCGCACCGTCACCTTCAAGGAGGACAACGGCGGGGACCTCCACCTCGCGCTGCCCGGCACCTTCACGGACGCCAGCCTCGTGAATCTCACGGTGGGCGGGCGCAGCGTGGGCGTACTCGGCTGGGACGAAACGAAGAAGGTGGCGCTGATTGCCTTCAAGCGCGGGCAGGTGGGCGCCTCGGTGGACCCCACGGGGGACGAGGCCGGCATCCGCGCGGCGTCGTTCAGCACCGCCACGCGCGACTACACGCAGACCTTCACCACGTGGGACGGCTTCGCGGCGCTGGCCGCGCGCTACACGCAGGCCGGCTCGGCGGACTTGAAGACGTTCACCAACACGCTGGCGCGCTCGCTGGTGTCGGGCAGCAGTGGGGCCCTGGCGGGCACGGCGGGTGTGACGGGGCCGTTCAAGCTGCAGGCCCAGTACGTCCACCGCGCGGACCAGAGCGTGGTGGTGGTGCTGGCCATCACCCCGGAGGACGCCTTCAACGAGACGGGCAGCCTCTTCACGCTGGCGGACACGGCGGGTGGCTCCGGGCTGGCGCAGTTCGGAGACCCGCACACCGTGCAGTGCGAGCGCTTCACCGTGAAGCAGGCGCCGGTGGACTTCCTCTTCGTGGTGGATGACAGCGGCTCCATGGCGGAGTCGCAGCAGTCGCTGGCGAACGCGGCCACGGCGGTGGCGCAGAAGCTGGGAAACACCACGCTCGACTGGCGGCTGGCCATGGTGACGACGAGCTACACGTCCCCCGGCTCGCCGAACGCGGACGTGGTGCGCGGCTTCACCCGGAACCCGAATCAGTTCCGGGCCTGGCTGACGGAGAACAGCACCTGCGTCAACAACCAGTGCACCAACGTCACCCTGCCCGCGGGCAGCGCGCCCACCACCTGCACCAGCAACCAGCAGTGCTGGGCGGGCATCGGTGGCACGGGCGTCGAGCGGCACCTGGACGCGGCGCGCGCGGCCATCAACACGCTGAAGGTGGCGGGCGGCACCACGGAGCCGCGAATCCGTGATGGCGCGAAGGTCGTGGTCGTCATCCTCACGGATGCGCGAGACGAGTCCATCAACTCGGTGGGCATCTACCGGCAGTACTTCACGGACCGGGGCAACATCGTCGGAGAGACGAACAACCCGGTGGACCAGACTGTCCAGGTCCACGGCATCATCTGCCCGCCGGACGGGCCCAAGTGCTACGTCGACCCGCAGCGCCCGGAGAACGATGAGAACAACACCCCACCGGTGCACCTGGACATCATCCAGGCCACGGGCGGGGTGGCCGGCAGCATCCGCAACTCGGAGTCCATCACCACCACCATCAACGCGATTGTGGACAGCGTGATTGCCTCGGTGGGGCACCGGACGCAGCGGCCGGCCATCGGCGCATCGCTGAAGGTGGCGATGGCGGAGGTGACGGACGCGGCGCTGTGCGGGAGCGCGGGGGACATTCCCCGTGGACGGACGCATGGCTTCGACGTGGACGGTGTCACCCGCGCGGTGTCCTTCTACGGCGCCTGCCGCCCGAAGTCGGGCACCACGCCGGTGGCGCTGTCCTACCGGTACTGGACGGACCGCACGCCGAACGCCAACGGGACGCCGCCGCCGTGCTCCACGGACCGGTTCTACGACGCGGGCGACCCGGACTTCTGCGCCGGCAAGCTGGAGTGCAACCGCGGCACCAACCAGTGCGAGTGTCCGGCCGACTGCGGCGGCGAAGGCGGCGGGCCGGGGCAGGTGTGCAACACGGACCCGGCGGTGTGCGCCTTCACGTGCCCGGCGGACTGCGGCGGGGCGTGCGGCACCTACGAGACGTGTGACACGGCCGCGTGCGGGTGCACCTGCGTGCAGGACGCCACCTGCGCGCCGGGCTACGACTTCAGCACCAGCGTGTGCGGCTGCGCGTGCGACACCTCGACGCTGAGCTGCGGAGACCGCTACCAGCCGGATGCCAACGCCTGCGCCTGCGTGTGCAAGCCGGACTGCGGAGGCTGCGAGGGGCGCACGGTGTGCAACCCCAGCACCTGCATGTGCGAGGGCACCATCGGGTAGCGCGAAGGCCTGCCCTCTGAGCCGTGCGCGACGCCCCGGGGCCCATGCGGTCCCGGGGCGTCGTTGTTTCGGAAACCCCAGGACGGCATGAGGCAACGCCGCTCGCGGGCTTCACCCACCCATTCGGTGCGGCGGATGCCCCGGCCCTGCAATCCGTCCCGGGGCGTCCTGAGGCTTCGCTACTTCGCCGCCGTGAGCCCTGCGGGGGCCGCCTGCGTGCGGAGGATGGGATAGACGTGCAGGCGCACGTCGCGCGCGGGGTGGCGCTCATAGAAGAAGCGCAGCCGGGCGCGCGGGTCCTTGGCGAAGGCCGCGTCCTTCAGCTTCGCCTCCCACTCGGCCTTCACCTTCGCGTCCTTGGCCAGCAGCTCGCGGGCGAAGGGCTCCAGCACGTAGTCCTCGATGTATTCCTTCTGCTCGAAGTGGGTGTTGAAGAAGCCCCACGAGAGCAGCGAGTCCGGGGCCGTGGGCTCCAGCAGGTGCGCCACCAGCTGCAGGCGCGGCTGGGCCACCGGCACGTACAGCGTGCCCTCGGGCAGCGCGTGCGTGCCCTTCTCCCACGCGCCCTGCACGGTGAGCAGCTGGTGGCCCTCGACGGACTGGGGGCTCCACTTCACGTCGGTGGCGCGGAACTGCTCCGCCTCGGCGGAGGGCACGGCGCGGGTGAGGCGCTGGAAGGCCAGCCCGTGGACGGCGAGCTTCTGGGCCACGAGCGGTGCGTGGGCCGGCGGCACCAGATAGCCGCCCGAGGGCAGCTGCGCCTTCACGGCGGGACGGATTTCGTCGAAGTACGGCACGTTCCACACCTGCGGCTTGGAGACGTCGTAGCGAATCCACGGCTGGCCGGAGAGCTCGGATGGGGTGCGCTCGTAGGCGTAGCCGCGGAAGGCGAGGGGCCGGCTCTTCTCGGTGTTCTCCCAGCGGAGCACCACCTCGCGCACCTTGCCGGACGCGGCCTCCGTGTCCGCCGCCTTCACCGCCGCGCGCAGGGCCGCGCCGTCGCGTGCCACGAGCCGCAGCAGGCCCGCCACCACGTTGCGCGTGGCCTTCACCCGCTGCGCGTAGGGCTTCCACGAGTGCGTCTCCACCAGCACGCCGAAGCGGTGGTGGAGGGCCCAGTAGACGTGGCTGAAGCGGGGCGGCCCCACGCCATAGGCGAAGCCGGACTTCGGGTCATCGTCCTCGAGGAAGGACGGGTAGAACTCCACCGGCAGGTGGCCCTGGGACTCCAGCTCGGTGAACAGCTCCTGGCGCAGCTTGACGCCCAGGGTGCGCAGGGCTTCCGGGCCGGACTTCTGGGGCTCCATGCCCACGGACACGTCGGGCTCGAACTGGGCGCCGTCGGTGACGTGCAGGTCCGCGTAGACGAGCGGGTCCCACGCGTGGAGGTACTTGAGCAGGGCCACCATCTCCGGGGCGTCTGCCTTCACGTAGTCGCGGTTGAGGTTGAGGTTCTGCCCGGTGACGCGCCAGCCCATCTCCTCGGGGCCCACCTGGTTGGGACGGTGGTTGGGGCCGAAGCGCTCGTGGCCATCCACGTTGAAGACGGGGACGAAGACGGCGGTGACGCCCTTGAGCACGCCGGGCTGGGCGCTGCCGGAGAGCAGCTCGCGCAAGAGCCAGAAGCCGGCGTCCTTGCCGTCAATCTCGCCCGCGTGGATGCCGCCCTGGAAGAAGACGACGGGGCGGCCCTTCTTCGCGGCGGCGGCGGGCGTGAGCGTGCCGTCCGCGCTGGCGACGAGCGCGAGCAGCGGCCGGCCCTCCGGCGTAGTGCCGAGCGTGTCGCAGCGGGCCTTGCCGGGGTACGCCTTGGGGAAGGCGCGGCAGAGGGTTTCCACTTCCACGTAGCGGCCGGTGCGCTTCCAGCCGCTCTGTTCCGAGACGGTGGTGAGAGGGGGCGGGGCCTGCGACAGGGCCAGGGCGAGCAGGGTGGGCAGGAGCATGCCCTTCCCTCAGCACAGGCCCCGGTGGGTTTCAACCGTTGCGCACGGTGAGGGTGCCACCGACAGGCAGGACGTGGACACGCTCGCGCGGCCAGCCCCGGCGGGTCCACTCCGAGTCCAGGCGCTGGGGTGGCTCGTCGAGCGGCTCGTCCGTGAGCTTGAAGGTGCCCCAGTGCATGGCGAGGAAGCGCGTGGCGCCGAGGTCCTCGAAGGCCTGCACGGCCTCCTCGGGGTTCATGTGCTGGCGGCTCATGAACCAGGACGGGTCATACGCGCCGATGGGCAGCAGCGCGGCGTCGATGCCGGGGAAGCGGCGGCCAATCTCCTTGAAGCCGTCGAAGTAGGCGGTGTCTCCGGAGTGGAAGACGCGGGCGCTGGAGCCCTCGATGACGAAGCCGCCCCAGAGCATCTCGTTGGCGTCGTTGAGGCCCCGGCGGCTCCAGTGCTGCGAGGGGACGTAGTGCACCGTGACGGGGCCCACCTTCGTGGACTGCCACCAGTCGAGCTCGGTGACGGACAGGTGCGAGCCACGGAAGACGGGTGTCTGGCCCAGCCCGGTGACGATGGGCGCGCCGACCTGCTTGAGCGTGGGCAGGTCCAGGTGGTCGTAGTGGTTGTGGGAGACGAGGCTGGCGGCGATGGGGGGCAGCTTCTCCACGGGGACGCCCGGCGGGACGTTGCGGTGGATGACGACGTTGATGGCGTCGCGGAGCACCGGGTCGATGAGGAGCGACAGGCCGTCGAGCTGCACGAGCCAGCTGGCGTGTCCGAGCCAGGTGAGCCGGGCGCCCTCTCCGGGAGCCGGAGGGGTGGCGAGGACGGCGAGGTCGGGCTCCACGCGGGGGACGGGCGCGCGGTCCGGGGACTTGCGGCGGCGGCCGGCGAGCTTGTCGGCCACGGCCCACTTGAAGACGCGGTCGAAGGGCTGCGGCCCGCTTCCGTCGAGGTTCTTGAACCGCAAGGCCATGGCGCTGTTCCTCCGCTCCGGGGTGCGCTCCGTGGGCCCGGCCAGGGCCACGGAAGGTGCCCCTGTCATGCTCGGGCGGGGCCTCGGACGCAAGGGGGGGTCTGTTACCAATCCGGGAGGCAGACCCAGGGGCGGGTGGGGCGGTCCTTCTGGCAGCTGTAGCCCTCCGCGCAGGTGTTGGGGCCGTTGGGGTCGCACGGAGGGTGGCAGCTCCAGCCGTTACAGATGAGGCCGGCGGGGCAGGAGGAGGGGTCCTCGCGACACGATTGGGCGCAGTGCATCCACACGGTGGCCGGGTGGCCTGTTTCGTGGTCCAGCTCGCATTTCTGATTCTCGGGGCACGGGGTCTGTTGGCATTGAGTGCCGTAGACCTTCGCGCACGCCGAGGCTCCTTTTTCATACTGGATGCAGGATTGCCCCTCGGGGCACCCTGTCTTCTCGCAGGTGGGCAGGCAGAGGGGTTCGAGCCGCGTTTCCGCGCAGAAGAAGCCTTCAGGACAACTCGTCGCGTCTTCCTTTCTGCACGGACGGGCGCAGAAGAAGGGCTGTTCTGAGCAGACAAGGCCCGGTCCACATGCGTCATCCAGCTCCTTCCCAATCCTGACGCACTTCTCGCCCTCTCTCCGGACGCCCAGCGGTACGCACCTGCGGACCAGGGGGCCGGCGCCAAAGGTCGCCAGGAGTCGGCAGACCTGCCCATCCTGGCATTGCACATCCGTCAGGCACTGACTGTCGGTGCAGTAGTTGGTCCCGGCTCTGGCATCCAGCAGGCAGCCAAGAGGGGACTCGCAGTCCGAGTCCCGTTTGCAGTCGCGGTGAAAGCTCTGCAATCGCGACCGCTCTTCACTGCCGAGCACCGGTGCGATACGGCGCCCGTTCAGCACCTCCTGCTCAGGTGCTCCGACGCGGAGCCCGCCGGCCAGGAGAATCACCATGGGAAGCGGGAACAGGACGGCAACACATGCACCAACTACCGTGCGCCGGTTCATTACCCGCACCTCTCGATACACTCCCTACTGTTCTCCCTGCCATCACCGCACCACTCTTCTCGCTGGGCGGAATCGCACCGCTCGGGAATGCTCTCCAGCGCGTCCTTGTGCGCGGCCTTGTCGATGAGGCCCCCAGGCCTGTGCATTTCGGGGCACCCCAGGATGGTAAGTGACAGCGTACAGACCCACGTGGCCGGCCAGCGCATCGGCGTTCCCCGGGACAGAGGAAGCAGCCGGCCGAGCCTATCGGGCCCCTCCGTGTCCTGAACCCACCCTGGAGGGCACCTCCGGCGACACTCAGTGAGCAGCCCGGGCCCTCACTCCCCTATATAGAGGGCGAGATGCTCTCCACCTCCGGCTCGACGACCCGCAAGCTGCTCCTGGCCTTCGGCGCGCTGGTGGCGCTGTTCACGGCCGCGTCCGGCTTCGCGCTCGCCCGGCTGACGGACATCCACGACGCCTCGCATGCCCTCCGCGAGGCCGGTGGCCGGGTCCGCGATGCGCTGGAGCTCGCCACCGCCGTGAGGGACCAGTACGCGCACCTGGCCCACACCATCATCCTCGGCAATGCCAGCCACGTGCGCTTCCACGACGAGGCGCGAGGCCGCGTGGAGGCGCTCACCCGCAAGCTCCGCGAGCAGGCGCGCGACGCACAGGAGCAGACCTGGGTCTCAGACATCCAGCAGAACGGTGACGCGCTGGACCGGCTCTACCGCGACACACTCCTGCCCGCCGTGCTCGCGAAGGACCAGGCCGCTGTCACCGCGGCACACGGCCGCGCGCTGGACCTCGTCTCGCAAATCCAGGCCCGCGCGGATGCCCTTGCACAGCGCTTCGACACCTCCATCGGCTCCTTCGAGGAGCACGTGGGCGCGGTGGAGCACGCGAGCTTCCGCTGGGCCATGCTGTTCCTCGGGGGCGCCACCCTGTTCGCCGTGGGCGTGGGCTTCTACATCGGCAACTCGGTGGCTCGGCCGGTGGCGCGGCTCTCCGAGGGCGCGGCGCGACTGGCTCGCGGCGACCTGCACACCCGCATCCCCGAGGACGACCCGGGAGAGCTCGGCCAGCTCGCCGCCCAGTTCAACCGGATGACGGAGGCGCTCCGCACGCACCAGGCGCAGCTCGTCCAGCACGAGAAGCTCGCGGGCATCGGCCGGCTGGCGGCGGGCGTGGCGCACGAAATCAACAACCCGCTCGGCGTCATCCTTGGCTATGTGCGGCTGCTCCAGCGCAAGGCGGAAGGGGCGCTCGCGGAGGACCTCAAGGTGGTGGAGGAGGAGGCCGTGCGCTGCCAGCAAATCGTCGAAGGCCTGCTCGACCTGTCCCGCCCGGGACGCGGCCCCGTGGAGCGCGTGCCCCTGCGCGAGGTCTGCGAGGAGGTGGTGGCCCGCCTCCGTGAGTCCTCTCGGCTGGGGGACGTGGACGTGCGCGTGGAGGGAGACGCCTCCGCCTGGGCATGGCCGCCACGCCTGAGGCAGGTGCTGCTCAACCTGGTGAAGAACGCGGCGGAGGCGGCGGGGCAGGGCGGCATGGTGGCGCTGCGCATCGACGCCACTCCGGACGGTGGAGCGAGCGTGGCGGTGTCGGACTCCGGGCCCGGGGTGAAGCCGGAGGACCGGCCGCGCCTCTTCGAGCCCTTCTTCTCCACCAAGCCCTCGGGCACGGGACTGGGGCTCGCGGTGAGCCAGGCCATCGCGGAAGCGCACGGCGGACGGATTGAAGCGGACACGGGCCCGCTGGGAGGCGCGCGCTTCACGCTGCGGCTGCCCCCCGCGTCGCCCGCACAGGAGGCCATGGCATGAGCACGCCGGACAAGCCGCGCGTCCTGGTGGTGGACGACAAGGAGAACATGCGCAAGCTGTTCGCTCGCATCCTCGGGGACGCCTATGCGGTGACCGAGGCGGCGGATGGAACGCAGGCGCTGGCGCTGCTCGCGACGCATGAGTTCGACGTGGTGGTGACGGACATCCAGATGCCCGGCGCGGACGGCTTCGCGGTGCTGCGCGGGGTGAAGCAGCGCGCTCCGGACACGCAGGTGGTGCTCGTCACGGCATACGCGAGCATCCCCAAGGCGGTGGAGGCCATCAAGGAGGGCGCCTACGACTACCTCTCCAAGCCGTTCGACCCGGACGAGGTGGCGCTCATCGTCGCTCGGGCGCTGGAGCAGCGGCGGCGGGGAAAGGAAGCCGCGGGCCTGAAGGCGCGGCTCGCGACGGCGCCAGACCTGCACGGCCTGCTGGGCGCGAGCGCGCCATGCGGAGCCTGCATGCCCTGCTGTCCCAGGTGGCGGCGAGGGACCTCACCGTGCTGCTCACGGGCGAGACGGGCACCGGCAAGGAGCTGGCGGCGCGAGCCGTCCATGCGGAGAGCCCTCGCAGGGCGAAGCCCTTCGTGGCGGTGAACTGCGGCGCGCTGCCCGCGGACCTGGTGGAGAGCGAGCTGTTCGGCCATGCGAAGGGGGCCTTCACCGGCGCGACGATGGCCAAGGCGGGACTCTTCGAGGAGGCGCATGGCGGGACGCTCTTCCTGGACGAGATTGGCGACCTGCCGCTCCCGGTGCAGGTGAAGCTCAACCGCGCCTTGCAGGAGAAGGAGGTGCGGCGCGTGGGCACCACCACGCCCGTGAAGGTGGACGCGCGGGTGGTGGCGGCCACGCACCGGGACCTCGCGGCGGAGGTGGCGGCGGGGCGCTTTCGCGAGGACCTCTACTACCGGCTCAACGTGGTGACGGTGCGGCTGCCGGCGCTCCGCGAGCGGCGCGAGGACATTCCCCTGCTGGCGATGCACTTCCTCGCACGCGCGGGCCGCCCGGAGCTGGAGGGCTTCGCGCTGGAGGCCCTGCAGGCCCTCACCGCGTATGCGTGGCCCGGCAATGTGCGCCAGTTGGAGAACGCGGTGGCCCGGGCGGTGGCGGTAGCTCCAGGGCCCCGTATCCGTGCGGAGGACCTGCCCCCGGAGCTTGCCGCTCGGGCCGCGAGCGCTGGCGGCGCTCCGGCGGGTGGGATTCCGGCCGAGGCCCTGGCGAAGCTGCCCTACCGCGAGGCTGTGGACAGCGCTCGGGACTCGGTGTCGCGTGAGTACCTCTCCGCGCTGATGCAGGAGTTCGGAGGCAACGTCACCCACGCCGCCGAGCGCGCCGGCATGGAGCGCGAGAGCCTGCACCGGCTGCTCAAGCGCTACGGGGTCCGCTCGGACGACTTCAAGCGCACGGACTGACCGCGCGGCCCGGGGCGGTAGACCCAGCGGGTGCAGGTCGCGGGCTCAATCCAACGGAGCCGCGCTGTGAGGCAGCACCCTCACTCAGAACGCGGAAATCACCGCGCCCGCGTACCGGTCGTCGATGAACTTCCGCACCTCCTCGGAGCGGAGGGCCCGCACCAGCGCCTGGACCTCGGGCCGCGCCTCGTCGCCCTTCCTGACGGCGAGCACGTTGGCGTACGGGTTCTCCCTCGGAGACTCGCTGGCGAGGACGTTCGCCTTCAGCTCGAGGTGCTTCTGCGCCTCCAGGAAGTAATTGCCATTGA
This sequence comes from Pyxidicoccus sp. 3LFB2, assembly GCA_046520375.1. GTDB lineage: Bacteria > Myxococcota > Myxococcia > Myxococcales > Myxococcaceae > Myxococcus. The sequence goes on along the minus strand of JBKGHK010000082.1, from coordinate 10,957 downwards.
TGACGGCGGCGGCCACGTCGTCCAGCGTGCGCGGCTGCTGCTCCGCGTCGATTTCACGCAGCTCCAGCCGGCGCGGGTTGCCCACCACATCCTGGACGGTGGCGGTGGCGCCCGCGCCCTCTCGCAGCCGGACCAGCCCCTGGGATTCCAGCAGCCGCAGCGCCCGGGCCGCATTGCTGGGGTCCGAGGGAATCGTGATTTGCGCTCCCTCGGGCAGCTCCGCGAGCTGCCGGTGCTTCGTGGAGTAGAGCGCCAGCGGCTCCAGGTGGACGGGGCCAACACTCGACAGCGACAGCTTCCGGTCCGCGCTGAAGCGCTCCAGGTACGGCACGTGCTGGAAGTAGTTCGCGTCGAGCTGGCCATCCGACAACGCGATGTTCGGCTGCACGTAGTCGGTGAACTCCACCACCTCGATGCGGACACCTTCACGCAGGGCCACGGGCACGGCGGCGCGCAGGATTTCTCCGTGCGGCACCGGGTTGACGCCCACCTTCAGGGTGCGGACGCCATCCGCGGGAGCCTCGGACGAGGGGGCCTTGCAGCCGGCAAGCAGCACGGCGGCGGAGAGCAGGAGGGTGACAAGGGAACGATTCATGGTTGGGTGCTCCAGGAAGATTGGGGGTATCAGGACGAGGCGCGCTCGAAGCGCGAGGCCAGCCCGTCGCCGAGCCATTGGACGAGCTGCACCAGCGCGAGCAGCACCACCAGGCAGCCCAGCATGACGTCGGTGCGGAAGCGCATGTAGCCGTACTTCACGGCCAGGTCGCCCAGCCCACCGCCGCCCACCGCGCCGGCCATGGCGCTGTAGCCGAGCAGGCTGATGACCATCAGCGCCGTGCCCCGTACGAGCGAGGGCAGGGCCTCCGGGATGAGCACTCCGAAGACGACGCGGCGGCGGGTGGCGCCCATGGCGACGGCGGCCTCCACCAGCCCGGAGTCCACCTCGCGCAGGCCCTGCTCCACCACGCGCGCCATGAAGGGAATGGCCGCCACCACCAGCGGGACGATGGCCGCCGTGGTGCCGATGGTGGTGCCGACCAGCACACGGGTGAGCGGGACGATGGCCACCATCAGGATGATGAAGGGAACGGAGCGGCCCACGTTGACCAGCGTCCCCAGCACGCGGCTCAGCGCCGGCCGCTCCCACAGTCCACCCCGGTCCGTGATGACCAGCAGCACGCCCAGCGGCAGGCCCGCCAGCAGCACCAGCACCGCGGCCGCTGACGTCATGTAGAGCGTCTCGCCGGTGGCCACCCACAGCGAGCGCAGCAGCTCGCTAGACACGGGGCACCTCCGGCGTCAGGCCCTGCTCGTGGAGGAAGCCCAGCGCTCCATTCACGGCCTCCGGTGGACCCGTGAGCTCGAAGAGGAGCCGGCCCACCCGCGTCTCTCCCACGCGCTCCATTGAGCCTTCCAGCAACCACGCGTCCACGCCGAAGCGCCGGGCCAGCGTGGTGAGGATGGGCCGCGTGGAGTGCTCGCCCACCAGGGACAGCTCTACCCTGCGGCCTCCAGGCGCCGTGGCGCCGTCCCGCGTCGGAGAGGGCGGGTAGCACAGCTCGTGCAGCCGGGTGCCGGAGCGGGCGATGAGGTCCACCACCTTGCCCTGCTCCACCACGCGGCCGCGCTCCAGCACGGCCACCGAGTCGCAGATGGACTTCACCACCTCCATCTGGTGGGTGATGAGCAGGATGGTCACCCCGAGCTGGCGGTTGATGTCCCGCAGCAGCGAGAGCACCGAGCGCGTCGTCTCCGGGTCCAGCGCGGACGTGGCCTCGTCGGACAGCAGGACGCGGGGGCGCGGCGCCAGGGCCCGGGCGATGCCCACCCGCTGCTTCTGCCCACCCGACAGCTGCGAGGGGTACGCCTCCGCCTTGTCGGACAGGCCCACCAGCGCGAGCAGCTCCGCCACGCGCTCGCGGATGTGCGCGCGGGAGCAACCCGCCACCTCCAGCGGGAAGGCGACGTTGCCGGCCACCGTCCGCGAGGAGAAGAGGTTGAAGTGCTGGAAGATCATCCCGATGCCCTGCCGCGCCACGCGGAGCGCTTCGGGGTCCAGCGCCAACATGTCCCGCCCGTCCACGCGGACCTCGCCCGACGTGGGGCGCTCCAGGAGGTTGAGGCAGCGGATGAGCGTGGACTTGCCGGCGCCGCTCTGCCCGAGCACGCCGAACACCTCTCCGAACTCCACCCGCAGCGACACATTGCGCAGGGCCGACACCTCCTGCCCGCCCTGCCCGTACACCTTGCTGACACCTCGGAGCTCAAGCACGGCGCACCTGCCGGCGGAGCGCGCGCGTCACCACCGTCGAGTCGAAGCCGGCGGGGTGCCTTTCAAGCCGTGGACGCTCCGGCTGCGTGTCCTCGCGGGAGGGTCCGGTGAGACGTGTTTCAGGACGCGGAGGGCCGGAGCGCTCCGGGTCCTCCTGGGGGCTGCGATACATCCGAGACTCCTGGGTGGCATGCCGCCACGACTGGATGGGGGCCCGCCTCCGGCCATGGCAGGAGCGGGAAAAGAAACGGCCCGTTCCCGAGAGGCGGGAGACGGGCCGGACGACGCGAGGTGCGTGAGGGAGGCTCAGCGCGCGCGAACGGACGGACCCGTGGGGGCATGGCAACACATGCCTCCGCAACAGGACCCGGACGTGGCGACGAAAATGAGCATCGGCCCTTCAGGTAATGAATTGCAGGGTGCGTGTCAACACGACCTGTGGCTCACGCCGCCGCGCGCAGCGCCTGTCCCAATGCGAGCGACAAGTCCTCCTGAAGGTCCTCCAGGTCCTCCAGGCCCACCGAGAAGCGGATGAGCCCGTCGGTGATGCCGCGCCGCTGGCGCTCGGCCGCTGGGACGGAGGCATGCGAGTGGCGAGCAGGCACGGTGACGATGCTCTCCACCGCGCCCAGTGACACCCCGAGCAGGGGCAGTTGGAGCGCCTCCACGAAGGGGGCGGCCCACTCGTCCCTGTCGAGCCGGAACGACACCACCGCGCCAGCGCCCGGGTAGAAGACCTCGCGCACCTCGGGCCTGTCCTTCAGCCAGCGGGCGAGCGCCGCCGCCGTGCGCACCTGCCGCTCCAGGCGGACCCCCAGCGTCTTGATGCCGCGCTGGAGGAGGAAGCAGTCCTGCGGCCCCAGCACCGCCCCCACGGCGTTCTGGAGGAAGTACACCTCCTGCGCGAGCGCCGGCGTCTTCACCGCCACCGTCCCGGCCACCACGTCGCTGTGTCCCCCGAGGTACTTCGTGGCCGAGTGCACCACGATGTCCGCCCCCTCGCTCAGCGGCCGCGAGACGTACGGAGACAGGAACGTGTTGTCGACGATGAGCAGCGCCCCACACGTCTTCGCGATGATGGACATGGCGGTGACGTCCGTGCGCCGGAGGAACGGGTTGCTGACGCTCTCCACCAGCAGCGCCTTCGTGTTGGGACGGAGGGCGGCACGCACGGCGTCCAGGTTGCTCGTGTCGACGAACGTCGCCTTGAGTCCGAACCGGCTGAACACCCGGGTCAGCACCCGGTAGGTGCCGCCGTAACAGTCGTCCGTGACGACGAGGTGGTCACCCGCGCTGAAGAGCATCAGCACCGTGGAGATGGCGGCCATGCCGGAGCCGAAGGCGAAGGCGGCGTGCGCCTCGTCCAGCTCCGCGAGCACGCCCTCCAGCGCCTTGCGCGTGGGGTTTCCCGAGCGCGCGTAGTCGAACTCGCCGGGCTGGTCGAGCCCCGGCTGGTCGAACATGGACACCTGGTAGATGGGCACCGCCGCCGCGCCGGTGGCGGGGTCGGTCTCATGACCCGTGTGCAGCAAGCGCGTCGCGAAGCGGGTACGCACGGCGGGCTCCTTCGAACGCCTGGGCAAGGTCGGCAACGATGTCATGACAGTCCTCGATTCCCACGGAGAGGCGCAGCAGTCGGTCTGAAATCCCCAGTTGCTCCCGGCGCGCGACGGGGATGTCGGCGTGGGTCTGGGTCGTCGGATAGGTGATGAGCGTCTCGACGCCGCCGAGTGACTCGGCGAAGAGGCACACCTGGACGGAGGCGAGCACTCCGGGCACCAGGGCCGCGTCGGTGACGGTGAAGGACAGCATGCCGCCCACGCCCGGATAGAAGACCTGGTCCACCAGCGGGTGCGCGCCCAGCCACGCGGACACCTCACGCGCATTGGCCTGGTGCTTCTCCATGCGCAGGGCCAGGGTCTTCAGGCCGCGGATGACGAAGTACGAATCCTGCGGGCCCAGAATCGCGCCGATGCCGTTCTGGAGGTACGTGAGGCGCTCGCCCAGCGCCGCGTCCTTCACCACCAGCGCGCCCGCCACCACGTCGTTGTGCCCGGCGAGGTACTTCGTCGCGCTGTGCACGACGAGGTCCGCGCCCAGCTCCAGGGGCCGCTGCAGCCACGGCGTGAGGAAGGTGTTGTCGACGATGAGCAGCGCCCCGGCCTCGTGCGCGATGGCCGCAATCGCTTGGATATCCGCGGTCTTCATCAGCGGGTTGGTGGGGGACTCCACGAGGATGGCGCGCGTGTTGGGGCGCAGCGCGGCCCGCACCGCGTCCGGGCGTGTGGTGTCCACGAAGGTGTAGGGGACGTGGAGGATGCGGTCCACCAGCCGGTAGGTGCCGCCGTAGAGGTCCTCCGTCAGGATGAGGTGGTCCTCCGGCCCGAAGAGCTGGAGCGCACAGTGCAGCGCCGCCATGCCGGAGCTGAAGGCGAGGCCCCGGCTGCCGCCCTCCAGTTGCGCCAGCGCGTCCTCCAGCGCGGAGCGCGTGGGGTTCTTCGTGCGCGAGTAGTCATAGCCGGTGGACTGGCCGAGCGCGGGGTGCTGGTAGGTGGCGGACTGGTAGATGGGGACGGCGACCGCGCCGGTGGTGGGGTCCCGGCGCACGCCCGCATGGACGAGGGCAGTGGCGAGCTTCATGGAAGGGGCTCCTGCTTTCGGTGGAGTCATGGGAAGAGGTCAGCGGCCGCGCAGCGTCTGGGAGATGCGGAGGATGTCCGCCAGCACGCCCGAGGCCGTCACCGCGCCCCCGGCGCCCGCGCCCCGGACGGTGAGCGGAAAGTCGCTGTGGCGCGTGGTGGTGAAGGACACGAAGGACTCGGAGCCGCGCAGGTCCGCCGCGGGCTGCCCGGCCTCCACGGCGACGGGGCCCACGCGGATGACGGGCGAGCCGGTGCCCACTTTCGACGGGTCGATGCGCGCCAGGTAGCGCAGCACCGTGCCGGCGTGGCGGCAGCGGGTGACGCGGTCCGCGTACGTCGAGTCCTGTGCCTTCAGCCCCTGGAGGAACGCATCCACGGAGGTGTGGGTCTGCGTGTCGGCGGGGACGAACGGCTCCAGCGCCACGTCGGAGAGGGAGAGTGGCAGGCCCAGCTCCCGGGCGAGGATGAGCGCCTTGCGCGCGACGTCCGTGCCGCTCAGGTCCTCGCGCGGGTCCGGCTCCGTGAAGCCGCGCTCGCGCGCCGTGCGGACCGCCACCGACAGGGGGACTCCGGCCGTCAGCTCGTTGCAGATGAAGCCCAGGCTGCCGGACAGCGACGCGGTGATGAGGCGCACCGTGTCGCCCGTGCGGACGAGGTTCGCGAGCGTGTCGATGACCGGCAGGCTGGAGGCCACCGTCGTCTCGTAGTGGTACGCGACGTGGTGTCTGCGGGCCTCGGCCAGGAGCGCCTCGCGGTCATTCCAGGGCAGCGCCAGCGGCTTCTTGTTGGCGCCCACCACGTGGATGCCGCGCTGGAAGGCCGCCGTGTAGAGGGACTCGATGCCGCTCGCGGCCGTGCAGTCCACGAGGATGGGCACGGGCAGCCGGCGCAGCTCGTCCAGCAGTGGCACCAGCGTCTGTGCTTCCGCTGGCTCCACCCGGGCGAGCCGCTCCTCCAGTCCTTCGAGCGGCAGGCCCGCGGGGTCGAACAGGGCCCGGCGGCTGTCCGCGAGGCCGACGACTCGCAGGGCAATGCCATGCCGGTCCTTGAGCAACGCCTGCTGCGCGCGAAGCTGCGCCAGGAGCTGTCCGCCCACGGTGCCCCGGCCCAGGAGGAAGAGGCTCACCTGCTGGTGCGCGAGGTTGAAGGCCGCGTGCGTGGTGCGCACCGCGATGGCGGTCTCGGCCGCGTCGACGACACAGGAGATGGAGCGCGAGCTGGCGCCCTGGGCGCTCGCCCGCACGTTGACGCCCACCGCGCCCAGTGCGCTGAAGAAGCGCCCGGCCACATTGGTGCCATGGCCCATCGCTTCGGCCACCAGCGTCAGCAGCGTCACGGGCTGGCGGATGGCGAGGGGCTCCACCTCGTTGCGCGCCAGCTCCTGGGACAGCTCGCCCTCCAGCGCTGTCTGCGCGCGGGCCACGTCCGCGCGGGGGACGACGACGGCGAGGGACTGGCCATTCGCCGACTGCGCCGACAGCCACACGGTGACTTGCGTCTCACGCAGCGCCGCGAGCACGCGCTCGCCGAGTTGGAACTGGTCGGACAGCTTGCGCACCTCGATGCCCAGCAGCGCGAGGTCCTCACGCGTGGCGATACACGTGGGACGCTGGCCGTCCCGCGAGCCGATGGCGTCGATGAGCGTGCCGGGATGGTCCGGGTGCATCGTGTTGCGGATGCGCAGGGAGATGCCCGCCTCGATGAGTGGAATCATCGTCCGCGGGTGCAGCATGCGGACGCCGACGGCCGCCAGCTCCAGGCCCTCACCGTGCGTGAGGTGCGCGACGGGGTACGCGTCGCTCACGAGGTCCGGGTCGGCCGTGTGCAGGCCCAGCACGTCCGTCCACACCGTGACTTCCGTTGCGCCAATGCCCTGCGCCACCAGCGCCGCCGTGTAGTCGGAGCCGTTGCGGCCCAGCGTGGTGGTGCGCCCGTCTGGCGTCGCGGCGATGAAGCCGGGGAGGACGGGCACCGAGCCCCGCCATGCCCCTGCCGCCGTCTGGAGCCGCTCGCGCGTCCGGGCCACGTCCACCCGCGCCGCGCCGAACCGGTCGTCGGTCACCAGCAACTGCCGTGCGTCGCGGAAGGTGGCCTCGGTGCCCGCCGCCGTCAGCAGCTCCGCGAGGAGTGTGGCGGAGACCAGCTCCCCGAAGGAAAGGACCCTGTCTTTCGACGGGGTCGAGCACTCGCGGGTGAGGGAGATGCCCTGCAGCAGCTGCTGCAATGGCGCGAGCAGTGCGTCCACCCGCGCCGCGAGCGCGGTGGACTGCTCCGGGTGGAGCGCCGCCGCGTTCGTCTTGGCGAGGTGGGCGATGCGTGCCACCACGGTGAGCGCGCCCTCCAGCTCTCCCCTCGTGGCGAGGTCCGCCGCCTCAATCAGCCAGTCGGTGGTGTCACCCATCGCCGAGACGACGACGGCGAGGGGCCCCTGCTTCGCGTGTTTCCCAATCAGCTCGACGACCTGCCGGAGCCTCCGAGGCGAGCCCACGGAGGAACCGCCAAACTTCATCACCTGGAACGGAGCGCTGCTCATCTGCGAACCTCTGCGGGCCGCTCTCGGCCCTGAAGACAGTCAAAGGCAGACACGGCTCGCGCTCCGGGCACACGAGGGCCCGTCGCGGCGCACGCGCGCCCACGGCAAGAGAAGGAAAGGGAGGGGAGGTGAGGCCCTGGCGGACGCGGACTAGCGGTGGCCGCCGGGCCGGCGCATTCGAGCGTGACACCTGCACGCGGCCGGGACGGGGCACGACGTGACACGGTCAGCGAGGGCGTTCAGGGATGCGGCACAGGTGGACGGAACCACGGGGGTCCTCTCTCACCGAAGCTGAGGGGTGGCCTCTGCTCCGGACTCTTGGATTGCCCGTGGAGGTTCTTCTCCGCGGACCGCATCGTTTGGACACCTTGGAGGTCCGTCTCCAGGTTGTCGGGCCGCTGCCGTGAAGCAGTGGCCGCTCTTGATGCTGCGACAGTGGATAAACGTGTCCAGGGCGCCTGTCAATCCCTTGCGTGTGCGGCTCCCCTGTTTCCGTGGCCATTCAACTTGCGACGGAGGACCGGCAGGCTGACCGTGGGTGGCTCGGTCATGAGAGGGAGGGGTGCGGCGAGCGGTGCATTTGCTCGGTCGTGTGGGGACGGATGGGGCGGCAAGACGCCATGTGCATCCTTCCTGTGTGGCCCCCGGCTCGCCACCCCCGGGCCGGCGCAAGGAGCCCCCATGCTGAGCACCCTCGTCTCCTTTGTCGTAGGCCACCTCGTTTTCGCGCTGATGCTCTCGGTGGGCCTGCAGGCCTCGTTGCGCGACCTGAGGGACCTGCAACGGCGCCCCGGCCTCTACCTGCGGGCGCTCGTCGTGCTGGAGCTGGCGGTGCCGCTCCTCGCGTTGGTGGCGGTGACGCTGTTCCGTCCACCCCGCATCGCGGCCGGTGCCCTGCTGGTGATGGCGGTGTGCCCCGGTGTACCGCTGGTCACCCGTACCGTGGGGCGCAAGGGCGGCGACCTGCACACGGCGCTGAACATCGTCCTGGTGGTCACGCTGCTCGCGCCCCTCACCGTCCCTGCCTGGCTCGCCGTGCTGGGGCACGTGTACGGCCAGCCGCTGAGCCTGTCGCCGGGGGCGGTGTTCGATACCGTGGTGCCCGTGCTGGTCCTCCCGCTCGTGATGGGAATGGTCCTGAGGGTGCTGGCACCACGCTGGGCGCCCACTGTTGGCAGGGTCGCCTCGGTCTTCGTGGTCGTGGCGCTCGTGGTGACCGCCCTGGTGTTGCTCGTCAGTGGGGGCCGGATGCTGCTGCAGCTCACGCCGCGTATGCTGCCGGCGCAGCTATTCCTCATCACCGTTTCCGCGGCGCTGGGCCACTGGGCAGGAGGGCCACGTCGCGAAGACCGCATCACCCTGGCTTTCGCCGCGGTGCTCGACAACCCCGCGCTCGCACTGGCCATCGTGGAGGCCAACTTTCCGGACTCCCCCGCCAGGCCCGTGCTGGCGGTCTATCTGCTGGGACGCATGCTCTCGCTCCTTCCCTACCAACTCTGGGCAAAGCGGCGCGGTGTGGCTGCCTCGCGAGGCAAGGAGGGATTGCCACCCGGGGCCGTGATGCCCTGAGCTCCGATGCCCGCCGCTACGACAGGTGGTTCTTGTAGACCACTCCATCCTTCATGATCATCAAGAGGTTCCGGCTCGGGTCGTCGATGAGCGGGAGCTTCGTGAGCGGGTCGCCGTCCACCAGGAGCAGGTCGGCGAGAGCCCCCTCCTCGACCACGCCGAGCCTTCCCGGGTAGGCGGTGCGCGGCCCCGAGAGGGCGAGCAGCGAGGCGTTGCCGGACGTCACCATCCGGAGCACCTCGGCCGGCGTGAACCAGCGCACCATCTTCGACACCTGGTGGCCCTGCATCGCCGCGGTCTCGGCATCGAACAGGATATCGGCGCCCCACGCGACCTTGAGCTTGTGCTCCTTGGCCAGCGCGTAGGCGGTGTCAGTGCCGGAGTACATCTGCAGCTGCTTGAGCCGGCTCGGAGAGCCCTCCGGGAAGGGCGTGGGCTGGTCGTCGAGGAAGGGCTGCATGCTCCACCACACCTCGTGGTCGGCCATGAGCTTCACGGTGGGCGCGTCGAGCAGCTGGCCATGTTCGATGCACTTCACGCCGGCCTCGATGGCCTGCCGGACGGCGCGCGGCGTGTATGCGTGCACCGCCACATAGGTGCCCCAGTTCTCCGCCGCCTCGACCGCCGCGCGCAGCTCCGCCACGGTGTACTGGGTCACGTCGAGAGGGTCGTAGTCGGAGGACACCCCGCCCCCGGCCATGAGCTTCACCTGAGTGGCGCCCAGCATCAGCTGCTCACGTGTGCGCTGGCGCACCAGGTCCGGGCTGTCCGCGATGGCTGCCGCCCCGATGCGCTCGCTCCAGGACAGTTCACCCGGCTTCGCCGGAATCTCGTTGGGCAGCCGGAAGTCGCCGTGCCCACCCGACTGCGAGATGAAGGCTCCCGAAGGCCAGATGCGCGGCCCCGGCACCAGGCCGGAGTCGATGCCGCGCTTGAGGCCGAAGACGGGACCGCCCATGTCGCGCACGCTGGTGAAGCCGCGCATCAGCATGTCGCCCGCGGCCTTGACCGCCGCCACATTGAGAAAGCCAATGTCCGAGGTGAGCAGCGTCACCTGTGACAACGTCGCGAACATCAGGTGGGTGTGCGCGTCAATCATGCCGGGCATCAACGTGCGCCCGCCTCCTTGCAGCGTCCTGGGCGCGTGCTGCGAGTCGACCGGGATGGGCCCCGTGGAAATCCTGTGGATCTTGTTGCCCACCACGAGCACGTGGGACGGCGGCGAAAGCTGGGCCGACCTGCCGTCGAAGATGCGAACGTTCTGGAGCAGTACCGCCTTGGGTTGCGTCATGACGCGGGCCTCCGGGTCGAAGTGAAGGGTGGGGCAAGCGTCACTGCGTGCGACCGCTCGGCTCGGCGACGGTCGGGGATGAACGCCTGTCTCTGTGGATGGCCCCCTTCCCGCTGGAGGTGCTGTCCCGCGCGGCCATGGATGAAACTTTGGCCCCTCGCGCGGACGGACAACTGTCCCGCGGCGCTGGAGGCGAAGCCTTGGAGGGGGGCCGGCCAAACACGTTCCGGGCAGGTCACAGTGTGACGGCGGCGGTCACACCTCGAAGCCGTTCTCGGTGTGGAGGCCCGCGAAATTACTAGGGGCTGGGTAGGTACGCGGCTTGCGTTGGAATGAAGACATGTTCGCTGTCTCCGCCACGCTGTCCCTCATGCTGGCCGCCGCTCCCACGGAGGCCTGGTCGCTGGAGCGCGTGGTCGCCGAGGCCGTGGAGCGCGCTCCGGAGGTGGCCACGGCGCGGGCCGACGAGGCAGCTGCCGAGGGCGTGCGGGCCGCTGACGGGCGGTGGCTCCAGGCGAATCCGCAGCTGGAAGCAGGCGTCACCAGCGACGTGCTCACGGGCGATCAAGGCGAGCTGCGCGCGGAGCTGATGCTGAGCCAGACGGTGGAGGTGGCAGGGCAACGAGGGCAGCGAGTGGCCCGGGCGGAAG
>JBKGHK010000829.1:0-4092 GCA_046520375.1 Pyxidicoccus sp. 3LFB2 | reverse complement strand
CGCTGGAGCAGCCCGGGCGCGGGCTACGACGTGGCGAGCGCCGGGCTCCAGGCGGCGGGCGACGCTCTACGCGCGAGCCCTCGCGCTGGGGGGCAGTGACGCGCTGAACCACGACGCCCTCGCGGAGGTCTGGCTGCGACACTCCGAGTTCGATGAGAAGCACGGGAAGCCCCAGGGGCCGGCCCTGGAGCGGGCGCTGGCGGCCAGCGAGAACAGCATCCAGGCAGCGCCGCTGCGCTCGGACGGGTACACCCTGAAGGCCTATGTCCTGATGCGCCGGTATCGGGCGATGCTCAATCAGGCCCGGGTCCAGGACGTGGGCCCCGTGCTCGATGAATGGATTATCGCCGGCCGGCGCGCCGTGGCACTGAACCCCCGGGACGTGTCCGCGTGCGACGCGCTGGGAATCGGCTACCTGCGGCATGGACAGCACGAGGCTCGCAACGGCCGGGAGCCGGGGGCTTCGTGGGACAAGGCCATCGTCCAGCTGTCCCGCGCGCTCGAGCTGCAGCCCAACCACCCCTGGGCGCTCAACGACCTGGGGACGGTCCACGTCGCCCGGGGCCACTACCAGCGGGAGCACGGTCAGGACCCGCGCCCCGCCTATCAGGAGGCCCTCCGCCGCTTCGAGCAGGCCGTACAGACGGATGACACCTACCTCTTCCCGCTGTCGAACCTGACCACCGTGTACGCCGCGCTGGCGGCGTATGCCGTCTCGCGCGGAGTCAACCCCGAGGCGGAGGTGAGGAAGGCCCTGGAGACCGCCGAGCGGAGTCTCTCGCTGGACTCGAGCTACCACTGGGCGCTGAACGATGCCGCCCGGGTGGAGGCGACCTCCGCGCGCTACCTCATCGACGCGGGAGCGGACCCCCTCCCGGCGCTCTCCCGGGCCCGCCAGTACCTCGCGCGCTCCCTGCGCATCAACCCGGCCCAGGGACGGACGTACCTGCAGGAGGCCGTCGGCTTCTCCCTGGAGGCAACGCATGCGCTCCACGGGGGGGGAGACCCGGGCCCGGCGCTGAAGCTCGGGAGGCAGTCCCTGGAGCGCGCGCTCCATCATGACGCGGGGTGCGTCGACTGCCGGGTGGAACAGGCACGCCTGGAGCTGACCGCGGCCGCCTGGGAGCAGCGGCGGGGCAGGTCTGGCTCGGCGCGCCTCCAGCAAGCACTCACCCAGGCCCGGCGCGCCGTCGAGCTGTACCCCTACAGCGAAGCCCACCAGGAGCTGGCGCACGTCTACTGGCGCCTGGCGGAGGCCGGGCCTCCCGGCCCTGCACGCACGGCGGTGACGGAAGGCCTGAAGCAGGTGGAGCTGGCGCTCCGACTCGATGCGGACCTGGCGCGGGCCCAGGCCATTCGCGCGGGCCTCCTGCTGGTCCGGGCGCGCCATGCGGAGCAGGCGGGAGCGCGCCGCGAGAGCCGCCTTCAAGCCCGGGCGGCGCTCGCGCGAGCCGTCGAGCTCAATCCGCTGCTGCGCAGGGAGTACGAACCTTCCCTGCGAGAAGCGGAGGCGCCGCTCGACGCTGACGCACGCTAGGGAAGCACCGGTCCCGTGGCGAGCGGTGCGCTGTCCTGAAGGAGCGCCTGCAGCTGTCCCTGCTGGGCCGCGGTGTGACGCACATTGCCGCATTCCGGCACCTGCATTCCCTGGGGAAGCACGGCAGACGCGGTGTCCTGATTCAGGAGGCGTCGGTATTCCGGGCTGAAGCAGACGGCGCCTTCGGGGCTCCAGAGGGCTTCAACCCCAGGCATGGTTGAATTCATGATGCCCACGTTGTCCTGGAGCCGCACGGGCGTGCCCGCCACGGTGTAGCTGTTGAAATCACCCGACTGGACGAAATAGGCGGCGCGCTTCGCCTGGATGCAGGCCCCATAGAGAAAGTCGGCCTTCTGCCGCTGCTCCTTCGACTGGGCCTGCCACGGCCCGTAGCCCCAGACCATGCAGGTGGCGATGGCGCCGGTACGACAGGCCATGGTGACCGCCGTCGCGTCGACCTGCTCCGTCATCCTGCCAGTCTCGCCGCTGACCTGCCGGTGGGGGAGAAAGGCCGCCGTCCCGACGTTGTCGGCACAGTAGGGCTGCCACCCTGGAGCATCGGTCCCGGCGTATTCGACCTGGTACAGCCCGACACCGTTCTCCGGCTGGGTGGGACGGAAGCGCAGCACGAAGATCGGCTCATCCTCCTTGAAGAACTCGAGGATCAGCTCGGTCAGGTCGCTCCCGGAGACGTCGCGCTCGGTGATGCCATCGCGGACGGTGACGACGAGCGCCTGGGTATCCGCACGGATACTGACCACGTTCACCGCCTGCTCATACCACCGCGCGTACTTCACCCGTGTGGTGATGGGGCGCGACACGTGGGTGCCCGGCACATCGAAGAGGGCTCCCGTCAGCTCAGGCGGCGAGTTGGGGTGGTTCTGGAACCGCTCCGGGCAGAAGTAGCGAGGGGCCGGACCCGGAAGGCGGATGCAGTACCCGGAGCCCTCCGCGACGTAGATGCCCTTGCCGTTGTTCTGGGTGTCGGAGCAGGTTCCCGTGGGGCAGTGCTCGAGGAGACCCCGCGCTTCCTGGAGCACGCTCGGAGTGTGCTGGGGCCCGCCGCCGCAACCCGTCACCCCTGCAAGGGCCATCAGTCCGAGCAGCACGGCCCGCGCGCCCCCACGTGCGCGGTTGCCAGGTCTCTCATTCGTGGATGCCTTCATCTGTTTCCCCCTCGTGGAGGGAGTCCGGCGCGCCGCCTTCGGTGCGCTCGGGCTCCTTCGTGTATGCCGAGGTTCACTTCAGGATTCATGCCGGCCCACGAGGGCCCGGAGCCCGTGGCGTCGTTTCGAAGGATTCCGGGGGCCTGGCGACTGGGAGCGCGCCACGGTGTGTCGCTCCCAGTCGCCCGCTGACGGGCACAGGCACAGGCACGGGCACAGTGGCCCGTGCCTTGTGCCACCCCGTGCCGCCGCGTGCGTGCTCGCGATGCCGGAGGATTGGCCCCTACAATGAGCAGGCATGGGAGAGGACGGGTCGACCCTGCGACCGAGCGGGGTCGCCACTGGCGGGAGCAGCTCCGGAGAGGAGCGCGTCCCGGGGCTGCTGCGTCTGTTCTCCGGAGGGCTGGCGATGGCGCACGCCCTGCCGCTGCGCGGGGACTCGCTGGAGCTGGGACGGGCGGCCGACCTGGGCGAGGTGCAGGACCCGCGGATGTCCCGCCGCCATGCCCACGTGCGGTTCGACGGGCGGAGCTTCTGGGTCACCGACCTGGGCAGCCAGAATGGGACCCTGGTGGACGGTGCGCCGGTGCCCTCGGGGGCGCCGCGCGAGGCGCAGCGGGTCATCCGTGTGGGAGACTCGCTGTTCGTCCCCTGCGCGGACGTGAGCCCCCTGCGCAGGTACGGCACCGTGCTCCAGGAGGGCTTCGTCCGGGGCCCGGCGCTCCAGCAGCTGCTCGCGGAGGTGGCTCGCGCGGCGACGCTCGGGTTCTCACTCCACATCCATGGGGAGAGCGGCACGGGCAAGGAGGGCGTGGCGCGCACGTTCCACCAGAAGGGGCCCCAGGGCGCGGGGCCCTTCGTGGCGGTGAACTGCGCGGCCGTTCCCCAGGGCCTCGCCGAGCGGCTCCTGTTCGGCGCGAAGCGTGGCGCGTACTCGGGCGCCGACGACGCGGAGGGCTACCTGCAGGCTGCCCATGGCGGCACCCTGTTCCTCGATGAGGTGGTGGAGCTCGACCTGGCGGTCCAGGCCAAGCTGTTGCGAGCGCTGGAGACCCGCGAGGTGCTTCCCCTGGGAGCCGCGAAGCCCAGGAAGGTCGACCTGCTGCTCTGCTCGGCGAGCCACAGGGACCTGCGGGCGCTGGTCTCCGCGGGGAAGCTGCGAGAGGACCTGTACTTCCGCATCGGCCGTCCCCAGGTGACGCTGCCACCGCTGCGTCAGCGGCCCGAGGAGCTGGCCCTGCTGCTCCAGCGCGCCGTGCAGCAGCTGTCTGCCGAGCTGGGGCTGCATGTCACGCTGGTGGAGGCCTGTCTGCTGCGGCCCTGGCCGGGAAACGTCCGGGAGCTCCTGGTCGAGGCGCGCAGCGCGGCCCAGACAGCCCTCCTGCAAGG
>JBKGHK010000828.1:0-4093 GCA_046520375.1 Pyxidicoccus sp. 3LFB2 | reverse complement strand
AGCGTCCCATCCGCCGCCACCGCCACCGACGTCACCTCGCCCACCGCCGCCAGCCTCAACCCCACCTGCGCCTCGCCCAGCGCCGCCGCCCGCGCGAAGCCCGGCATCACTTCCAGCCGGCTCGCCAGCCGCGCGGACGTGCCCGCCATCCCCTGCCCCAGCAGCCGCCGTCAGCGCCAGGATGGCCACCTGCGTGCCCTCCGTCCCAGCACCCGTCCGAAGCGCCTCCCCGGCCGCCTCCAGCTCCGCGAACTCCGCGCCCGGTCCGTGGCCCCCTTCAGCTCGAAGCTCGCCTGCACCAGCGAAAGGAACGGCCCCACGCCCAGGTACACCACCATCACCGCCGACAGCACCGCCGCCGCCTTCGTCATGAAGGGCTCGGGCGCCGCCAACAGCGCCACCCACGTCGCCAGCCCCGTCACCACCACCGCATAGAAGACGCGCGGGTTGAGCGTCTCGCTCACCGCCTCGAACACCGCCTCGCGCGTCGGGTCCATCGCGAAGCCCAGCGCCAGCGTCAGCCGGTCCATCTCCCCCAGCCCCAGCCCGTCCTCCAGCAGTGACAGACAATCCCCCGCGCCCTCCTGCGCTTGGCACCAGCGCCCGTAGTCCCTGCGCAGCGCCCCCTGCCACGTCGAGTCCGCCTGCGCGCTCCACGTCCCCGCCCGCACCAGCAGTCCCGCGTGCGACGGACGCAAGGACAGCGGCACCGCCAGCACCAGCCGCGCCAGCGCCTCCTCGAAGTCGTCCGAGTCCACCCGCACCGACGCGTCCCACGAGGCCGGCGCGTACTCCAAAGGCCGCCCCTCGCCCGTGTCCAGACGCACCACGCGCGTGCTCGCGCAGCCCACCATCCACGGCAACAGCAGCAGGGCCCACCACAGGCTTCTCCTCACCATGCGCGCCCTCCGGGGACCTTGCCCGGCGGAAGCGAGCAATCCCATCCTGGCTGGCTAGTCGGTAAAATCCAGGCATATCTATCAAGCCAGCAAATCAGGTTTAATTGGAAGGGCCAGTGCGCACCCTTCCCACCGGGTCGGGCGTGTGTGCACTGTGGTGGCAGGTGGGCTCGGCATCACCGTCGGGAGCGCAGCCCGGCCAGGCTCCGTCGCAGGAAACGCAGCCTTCGCCCCAGCCACGCCTGCCACGGAGACGGCTTCCCGGCCCGAGGCCCCGGCTCGGTGGAAGGCGTGCGGCGCGCGGAAGGTGAAGCCGACTCCGTGTCCCAGCCTCCCCCGGGCCGCTCCGGCGCCCGCGCCCACCGGCGCAGCTCGCGCGCATCCTCGTCCCCGTCAAAGTACTCCTCGGCCTCCTCGGTGACGGCGTCCTGGAAGGGGCGCGGAGGGAAGAGGGGCTCGTCCCAGCGCGCGTCCGCCGTGGCCAGCGCGGCGCTCAGCGCCCCGTACAGCTCCGCGCCCGTGGGGTAGCGCCCCTCGGCGTGCTTGTGCAGCAGGCGCAGGCAGATGGGGTCCAGCGCCGCGGGCACGCGCGGGTTGAGGACGGACGGCGGCTTGGGCTCGGAGGCCTCGATGCTGGCCAGCAGCGCGGACGGCGGCAATTGGGCCGGGTAGGGGAAGCCGCCCGTCAGCACCTCGTAGAGCACCAGCCCCAGCGAGTAGAGGTCATCGGTGGGCTCGAACTGGTAGCGCGCGTCCTCCGCGCGCGTCCCCATCCAGAAGCGCAGCGCCTCCGGACTGCGGTAGCTGGGCGTGCCCGGGGGCAGGCGGCCCTCGGTGAGCACGGGCGTGCAGGCATGGTCCCCCGAGCCGAAGTCCACCAGCACCGGCTGCCCGTCCGACGCGCGGATGACGATGTTGCTGCCCTTGAGGTCCCGGTGCCGCACGCCCTCGCGGTGGATGGCGTCCAGCGTGAGCGCCAGCTGCGAGAACACCTCCGCCACGCGCCGGGGCGTGGGGTGCGAGCGCAGGGCCCACTGGGACAGCGTGGGGCCCTCCACGTAGTCCAGGATGAGCACCATGTAGCCGTCGTGCGCGTCCGGCCAGCGGCGGTAGCCCAGGAGCCCCACCACGTTGGGGTGCTCCAGGTGCATGAGGACGCGGGCCTCCTTCCGGGTGCGCGCGTCCACGCGGGCCTCGTCCTCCGGCGTGGGCCCTTGCAGCGCGAACTTGAGCGCCACCGGCCGGCGCGTCTCCGACTCGGCGAGGAAGATGGCGCCATACCCGCCGGTGGCCAGCCTCCGGATGATGCGGAAGGCGCCCACCTCCTCGGAGTTCCTCAACAGCAGCGGATGCACCCCATGGGTGTCGCTCATGGCGCGCACCTCCCGGCAGGGCCGCGCGAAACGGCGCCTTTCCCCGCACGCGGGGTGACAGCGTGAGGATGTTGGAGGTCCTGCATACGTCGGGGGAAGCAGTCAGTGGGCATCGTGCGTGGCATGGGGATTCAACCTGTGACGTCCATAGCACGGGGGACGCCTCTTCGGGTAGTCTCCTGCCTTCAACGGTAGGGTTCCTGACATGGGACGTGACGGTTCGTGTCTGGGAGAGGCGCGAGGACGATGAACGAGGAACTGGCCATCACCGTGGGCGCGGCCGCGAGGGCCGCACGGGCTCGGCTCGGGCTGACCCAGGCGGACGTGGCCGAGCGCGTGGGCATCGCCATGGAGGTCTACAGCCGCATGGAGCGCGGCAAGGTGCTGCCCAGCGTCACCACGCTGCGCCGCTTGTGCCAGGTGCTGCGCATCGGCGCCGACACGCTGCTGGGCCTGGAGGCCGAGGTGCTGGAGGCCCCTATAGAGGAGGGCGCCGCCACCGCCCCGGGCGAGGACCCGCCCCGGCTGCGCCGGCTGGTGCGAGCGCTCCGGGCGCTGGACGCCGACCAGCTCAAGGCCGTGGCCCAGGTCGTCCATGGCGCGCTCGGGTTGATGCGCCGGTAGGGACGTCCCAGGTGGGAAACTTGCGCGGCGGGGGGAGCGTGCGACGCTCGTTCACCATGCGTGAGCCCGTCGACCACAAGCTCGCGGTCCTCCTGGGAGGTGCCGCCCGCGAGGCCCGTCAGCGCCTGGGCCTCACCCAGGGCGACGTCGCCGAGCGCATGGGCATGGCCATGGAGGTCTACAGCCGCATGGAGCGCGGGAAGATGCTGCCGCGCGCGCAGACGCTCCGGCGCCTGTGTGACGTGCTGCAGGTCTCCGCCGACACGCTGCTGGGCGTGGGCCGGTCCGGCGCCCCGGTGCCGCTGGCGCCCCGGAAGGCCGCGCAGGAGGACCCGGTGGAGCTGCGCCGCATGACGCGCAAGCTGCGGGACTTGGAGCCCGCCCAGCTGCGCGCGGTGTCCCGGGTGGTGAACGCCGTCGTCACGGTGATGCCCTCCAGCGCTCCCGTCGTCGCGCGCCCCACCCGCAAGCGCCGCGCGACGGGGTAGGGCCGCTCGCACCCACGTCCGCTGGGGTCGCCCGAGACTGCCTGCCTGTCCGCTCGACACCCCCCGGAGCGGGCCACCGCTGGTTGCCTTCTCCCCAATCCGGCGCAGGTGGGTTAGCACTGCGGGGCCCACTCCCATGCTCCCGCCCTCCCTGCCTCCGGACGAGTCACGGCGCCTTCAGGCCCTGCGCAACCTGTGCGTGTTGGACACCCCGGCCGAGGAGCGCTTCGACCGCATCGTCCGCACCGCGGCGCGGCTGTTCGGCGTGCCCATCGCCCTGGTGTCGCTGCTGGACGAGGGCCGGCAGTGGTTCAAGGCGCGCGTGGGGCTGGGCGCGACGGAGACGCCCAGAGACGTCTCCTTCTGCGGCCACGCCATCCTCAGCTCCGGCACCTTCGTGGTGCCCGATGCCTTCCTCGACGCGCGCTTCCACGACAACCCGCTCGTCGTCGGCGCGCCCTTCGTCCGCTTCTACGCGGGCCACCCGGTGCGCGCGCCGGACGGCAGCCGCGTGGGCACCCTGTGCCTCATCGACTCCACGGCGCGGGACTTCTCCGACGTGGACCGCGCCGCGCTCGCGGACCTGGCCACGTGGGTGGAGCTGGAGCTGGACTCCGTCACCGTGCGCCTCGCGCGCGCCGCGCTGGAGGAGCAGGAGCGGATGAAGAACGAGTTCATCTCCACCGTGAGCCACGAGCTGCGCACGCCG
>JBKGHK010000827.1:0-4093 GCA_046520375.1 Pyxidicoccus sp. 3LFB2 | reverse complement strand
CACCGCCGCCGTGCTCGCCGCCGAGGGCATTCCCGCCCACGTCTTCCCGCACCCGGTGCCCACGCCGCTGGCCGCCTTCGCCGCGCTGCACCTCAACGCCGCCGCGGCCATCATGGTGACGGCCAGCCACAACCCGCCCGAGTACAACGGCTACAAGGTCTACTGGGGCAACGGCGCGCAAATCATCCCCCCGCATGACACCGGCATCGCCTCGGCCATCTCCCGGGTGGAGCCCGCCAACCGCGTGCCCCTGCTGACGCCGGCGGACGCGCGCTCGAAGGGCCTCTGGAGGGACTTGGAGGACGCGGTGGGGGAGGCGTACCTGCGCGCCATCCTCGGGCTTCGCCTGCACAAGCGAGGCTCGGACTCGCTGTCCATCGTCTACACCGCCATGCACGGCGTGGGCGGCGTGTGGGCCGAGCGCGCCCTGCGCGACGCGGGCTTCCCGCGCTTCACCGCCGTGTCCGAGCAGCAGATGCCGGACGGCCGCTTCCCCACGGTGCGCTTCCCCAACCCGGAGGAGCCCGGCGCCATGGACCTGTCGCGCGCCACCGCCGAGCGCGTGCGCGCCGACCTGGTGCTGGCCAATGACCCGGACGCGGACCGGCTCGCCGTCATGGCGCGCGACGCGGACGGCAGCCTGCGCATGCTCACCGGCAACGAGGTGGGCGTGCTGCTGGGCCACTACACCCTCACCCAGGGCACCCAGCGCGCGCGCCCGCACGTCGTCACCACCATCGTCTCGTCCACGCAGCTGGGCGACATCGCCCGCGCGCTGGGCGCCGCCTATGACGAGGTGCTCACCGGCTTCAAGTGGATTGCCAACCGCGCGCTGGAGCGCGAGCGCACCGAGGCCACCCAGTTCATCTTCGGCTACGAGGAAGCGCTCGGCTACACCGTGGGCACGGTGACGCGCGACAAGGACGGCGTCGGCGCGGCGCTCGTCATGGCGGACCTCGCGGCGTGGTGCGAGTCGCGCGGCACCACGGTGCTCGGCTACCTGGAGGAAATCCAGCGCCGACACGGCCTGTACGTGGGCGCGCAGCGCAATGTCACGCTGCCCGGCGCCGCGGGCGCCCAGGTCATCCGCGCCATCATGGACGCCTTCCGGGCCTCGCCGCCCTCGCGCATCGGCGCGGACGCGGTGCGCACCGTGCGCGACTACAAGCAGGGCGGGGCGGGACTGCCGCCGTCCAACGTGCTCGCGCTCGAACTGGAGAGCGGCGGCCGCGTCACCCTGCGCCCGTCCGGCACCGAGCCGAAAATCAAATACTACTTCGAGCTGAAGGAGTCGCTCTCCGCTGGCGAGCCGCTGCCCCGGGCCCGCGAGCGCGCGGAGGCGCGGCTGTCCCGCTTCATCGACGACTTCCTGGCCCTCGCGCGTGAGCGCGGGCAGCCCTCGTGAGTCTAGAGGCACACCCTCGCAGCCACTGGCCGCGCCCCCGTGCGGCCCCCGCAGAAAGGTACCCTGTGAAGCGTCTCATCCCTGGAATCCTTCTCGCCTGCTTCCTGACCCTTCCCGGCACCGCGCTGGCGCAGCGTGGGCAGGGCTGGTCCATGCTCGCCGCCGACACGCTGGGGCGGGGCAACACCGCGTTCTCCGGTCAGATTGGCTGGCCCGGCCTGTCGCTCGGCCTGCTCCACGGCGGCTCGGAGCGCTTCGACATCGGCGGCAAGTTCACCTTCAACTGGGGCCGCGAGGGCTGGGTCCGCTACACGGACCCCGGCGTGAAGTTCCAGGCGTGGATGCGGCTGATGCTGGCGCAGACGTCCAACGTGTCACTGGCGCTCACCTTCCAGCCGGGCCCCTTCTTCTACTTCGAGGACACCCGCGGGCGGGACGACACGGACGTGGGCCTGGCGCTGCCCGTGGGCTTCGTGGTGGGCATTCCCGCCGGCAGCGCCGTCATGGTGAACCTGGGGTTGGACATCCCCTTCCACGTCTACTTCGGCGACAACATCGGCCCGGTGTTCCCCATCCTCGTGGGCGGAGGGCTGGAGTACTTCGTGGACCGCAGCCTCAACGTCAACTTCAACGTCCGGATGGGGCCCTCCCTCATCCCGGACTTCGACGCGACGGAGTTCACCCTGGAGGCGCTCATCGGCCTGGGCTACCGCTTCTAGGAAGCGGCAGCCACGTGCCGGGCCGGCGCGGCTACCAGGACGACGTCTGCTCGGGCAGCTCCACCGTGAAGGTGCTGCCCAGGTTGACGCGGCTGACCACCGTGAGCTTGCCGCCCATGGCTTCCACCAGGGCGCGCGCCACGGTGAGGCCCAGGCCGGCGCCCTTCTCCGGCGCCTTCGTCGTGTAGTAGGGCTCGAAGACGGCCCCCACCTCGTCCTCGAAGATGCCGATGCCGGTGTCCTTGACGAACATGCAGGGGCCGAACTCGCCGAAGATGTCCGGAAGCTCCACGCCCACGTGGATGCGGCGCGGACGGTCCTTCACGTCCTCCACCGCGTCCGCCGCGTTGGCCAAGAGCTCCACCAGCACCTGCTCCAGCTGGCGCCGGTTGAAGACCACGGCGATGGGGTCTCGGGGCAGCACCACCTTCACCTCGGCGGAGCCCAGGCGGCCGGCGGTGCGCATCCGCTCCACCACGACGGG
Organism: Pyxidicoccus sp. 3LFB2; assembly: GCA_046520375.1. Classification (GTDB taxonomy): domain Bacteria; phylum Myxococcota; class Myxococcia; order Myxococcales; family Myxococcaceae; genus Myxococcus. The sequence continues at coordinate 1,485 of JBKGHK010000827.1, read as the reverse complement.
CACCAGCTCGCGCAGGTCGAAGCGCTGGATGTCCTTGGGGCTGGTGGGGCCCAGCGACAGGAGGTGCTGGCCGTGCAGCCGCATCTGCTCGCCCGCCACGCCCAGCTTCTTCAGCTCGGAGACTTCCGGCGGCAGGCCCTGCATGGCCCGCGACTGCACGTGCGCCAGGGCCTGCTGCAGCCCCGCGCCCACGCGGCCCAGGTTCTGCGCCACGTCCGCCGCCAGCGTGCCCAGGCGCGCCAGCCGCTCCATCTCGACCCAGCGCTTGCGCGGGTCCAGCATCGCCTCTGCGCGCTCGCCCCCCGCCTCGCGGTGGGCCTTGAGCTCCAGCAGCGTGTGCACCCGCACCTTCAGCTCCAGGGGGTCCAACGGCTCGGTGATGAGCAGGTCGTCCACACCCGCCTCCAGGACCTGCTGGCGCGTCTGACGGTCCGCGCTGGGGGTGAGCATGAGAACGGGCAGCGACGGGCCGTCCAGCTCCGCCAGGAGCCGACGGTAGGTGGCGAGCCCGTCCGTGCCGGGCCGCTCCACGTCGAGGAGCACCAGGTCCGCCGACTGGCGTGACGCGGTCGCCGCCGCGCCCTTGCCGCTGGCGGGCACCACGTCATAACCGGCCGGTGAGAGGATGGAGCACAGCCGCTCCATGTCTCCTGACCCGACGTCCACAGCCAGCACCCGAGGCCGGTACGTTTCGGTCATTCCCGTCGTCTCCAGCATCACGCCACCCCAACCAGAATGGTGACCGGGCCAACCGCTCCCGGGTGTTTCCCGCTGTACCTACGGACCGCGTACCGGACTGGATGCGGCTTCCCCCCCGGAGCCTGCGTCCAGTCCGGTACGCGGTTCGATACAGGCCGACACCATGCGAGGTGCGTGCCGCTTCAACGTCACTGCTTTGTTCGGAGTCTGGCGGAATGCCCTGGGAAACACCCCTGTGACATCAAGGGGTTGGAGCGTTGGCTCCTGGGCGGAACCCTCACCCGCGGTGTTGCTCAGCGGACGGGGAGGGGTCACTCCTGACCAGGAATCAACTTTGACCCGGGTGTGGAAAGACCCGGGCCCGGCGCGGGCCTCAGCGCGACTCCTGCTCGTAGGGCGTGCCGAGGGCGGCGGGCGCATTGCTGCGCTGCCCCTGGAGGGTGAGGAGGGTGAGGGTGAGCACGTAGGGGAGTGCCTGCAACATGCCCTGAGGTACGACTTCCACCAGCCCGGGGACGCTGGAGGCCAGGCCGATTCGCAGCGCGTCGCCGAAGGCGAAGAAGAGGGCGGCGAGGAAGGCGCCCACGGGCGTCCACCGGCCGAACACCATGGCGGCCAGGGCCATGAAGCCCAGGCCCGCGGGGGTGTGCTGCTCGAAGCGGTTCAGCACGGACGTGGACAGCACGGCGCCGCCCAGGCCCGCCAGCAGCCCGCCGCCCAGCACCGCGCCCAGCGCAGGCCCGCGACGCTCAGCCCAAGGTGCCACCGCGTGGGCTGTCGCCCACG
>JBKGHK010000826.1:0-4094 GCA_046520375.1 Pyxidicoccus sp. 3LFB2 | reverse complement strand
CGGGGCGTCCGGGCGTGGAGGCCTGGGGCGCGCGGGGGCCCTCGTGGGGCGCGCGGCCCTTCTACCCCGGACGCCAATGGCGACGGCGAGGTGGAGCCCTACGACGCGCGCCCCTACGTCACCGTGGATGCCCGCGTGGGCTGGCGGCCGAGGGACGCGCTCCAGCTCTTCGTGCTGGGCACCAACCTCGCGGGCGCCGGCAACCCCACGGACCTGCCCATTCCGCCTCGCACCTTCCAGGCCGGGTTTTCCGCCCGGCTGTGATGTCCCAACCCCCACCTGAAGGAGTCCCCATGTTCCGCATGTCCTGCGTATCCCTCCGTACCTCCGCCCTGCTGCTGGCGGGGCTCATCACCGCGTGTGGTGACGAGCTGGAGCCCCAGCCCGGTGAGCCGGTGGAGCCCGACCCCCAGGAGCAGACGCCGGGTGGCTCGCGGCCGGAGAACGGCACCCACGTGCGCCACCAGGACAATGGTGATGGCTCGTTCACCACCACCGTGGATGCGACCAGCAAGACGGAGTGGATTGGCCTGGACCTGGACCTGGGGAAGCAGGCGAGCGCGGCGACGGACGCCGTCTGGGATTTGTCCTTCCAGCGCTTCGGCATCCGCTCGCGCGGCGGGGTGAGCGGCACGGGGGGCGTGCAGGTGGCGGTGCTCGCCGGGCAGGGCTTCGCGCAGGTGACGCAGGCGCCCGCGACGGGCTACGCCACCGACGCGGTGGATGGCGCCGACATGGGCGAGGACCCGGACACCGTCTTCCAGGCGGGGGACGGCTGGTACGCGTATGACCCCGCGACGCACAAGCTGTCCCCGCGTCCGAATGTCTACGTGGTGCGCTCGGATGCGGGCGCCTGGTTCAAGGTGGAGATGCTCGCGTACTACGACGACGCCGGGACGCCCGCGATGCTGAAGCTGCGCTGGGCGAAGGTGCCGGGCCCTGTCTCGGGCGGGCGCGTCGACTCGGACCTCGGCTCGCTCTGATGCGTCCCCACGTCGAGGTGCCGCCCATGACGCAACAGCCTTCCGTTTCCGAGCCGGCCTTCCGGCCCTCGCTCCTGCGCCAGCGCTGGCACGCGCTGCGCCAGTCCCAGCCGCGCGTGAGGGCCCGCGATGCCGCGGAGCAGCTCGGCGTCAGCGAGGCGCAGCTTCTCGCCACGGGAGTGGGGGAGGATGCCGTCCGCCTGGACCTGCGCTTCGACGTGCTCCTGCCCCGGCTGGAGTCGCTGGGGCGGGTGATGTCGCTCACCCGCAACGCGCACGCGGTCCACGAGAAGCGCGGCACCTGGCGGAACGTGGAGCTGCATGGATTGAGGGCGCTGGTGCTGGACGAGGACATCGACCTGCGCCTCTTCCTGTCGCGCTGGCGCTTTGGCTTCGCCCTGCGCGAGCGCCTGGGCGAGGGGCTCCGGCGCAGCCTCCAGTTCTTCGGCGCGACGGGCACGGCCGTGCACAAGGTCTTCCTGGAGGACGCGGGCGGCGAAGCGGCGTTCGACGCGCTGGTGGAGGAACTGCCCCACGTGGACCAGCTTCCGGACCTGGACGTGGAGCAGGTCCTGCCGGTGGCCGCACCGCGCCCGGATGGTGAGGTGGATGTGGAGGGGCTGCGCGCGGGCTGGCGGGCGCTCCAGGACACGCATGACTTCTTTCCGCTGCTCCAGCGCCTGGGGGTGGCGCGGACGCAGGCCTTGCGACTGGTGGGACGGGAGCTGGCCACGCCCGTGGCGCCGGGCGCGCTGGCGTGGGTGCTGGAGCGGGTGGCGGGCTCGGGGCTGCCCATCATGGTGTTCGTCGGGAATCCCGGCGCCATCCAGATTCACACCGGGCCGGTGCGCACGGTGCGCCCGACGGGGCCGTGGCTGAATGTGATGGACCCGGGCTTCAACCTGCATGTTCGCGCGGACCACATCCATTCCGCGTGGGTCGTCCGCAAGCCCACACGCGATGGCACGGTGACGTCGTTGGAGCTGTTCGACGCGGCGGGGGAGAACATCGCGCTCGTCTTCGGTCAGCGGAAGCCGGGGCTCGCCGAGCTGCCCGCGTGGCAGACGCTGATGGGGGAGCTGACGGGAGCGCTGCCCGCTCGGCAGGTGGTTCCGTGAGCCGGGTGCTGATGGTGTCTGGGGTCCTCGCGGTGCTGGTGGGGCTCGTGGGGGCGCATGCGGACGGCGCTGATTCGCCAGCCCGGGCGGGCGGAAGGAATGCTCCTTCCGTGCATGCACAGGCATCTACCGGCGTGCTCGCGACGGGCTCCGGTGTTGCGCAAGCGAAGCGCTCCGACGCCGTGCTCGCAACGGGCGCTGATGTCGCGCTCGCGAAGGGCTCTGCGGCTGCGCCGGCCAAGGGCCACGGCGTCGCGCTCGTTGCGGGCTCTGATGTTGTGCAAGCGAAGGGCTCTGATGTTGCACAAGTGAATCGTCCCGACGCCGCGCTCGCGAAGGGCTCTGATGTTGCGCAAGCGAAGCGTCCCGACGCCACGCTCGCGAAGGGCTCCGATGCGCCAGCCACGGGCCACGGCGCCGCGCTCGCGAAGGGCTCCGATGCCGCGCCTCGGCTGGTTACTGTGGGCCCGGCTGTCACGGAGACCGTCTTCGCCCTGGGCGCGGGAGCGCAGGTGGTCGGCGTGGACGACACCAGCCTCGCGCTCGAGGCCGCGGCCCGGACGCCCAAGGTGGGCTACCAGCGTGCGCTCTCCGCCGAGGCCGTGCTGGCGGCCGGAGCCTCCCAGTTGCTCGCGTCCGAGGAAGCAGGACCTCCAGGCGTGCTCGCACAGCTGAAGGCCTCGGGCGTGGAGGTCGTGGTGCTTCCCAATGCCCCCACCGTGGATGCCGCGCGCCAGCGCATCCGGACCCTCGCCGAACGACTCGGCAGGGGGCCCCGAGGCACGGAGCTCCTCGCGGAGCTGGAGAAGGACCTGCAGCGCGCCTCCACGCGCGCAGCCGCGATGAAGGACGGCAAGCGCCCGCGTGTCCTGGCACTCTACGCTCGGGGCGCCGGCGCGCTCATGGTCGCGGGCACCGAGACGGCGTCCGACGTGCTCATCCGGCTCGCGGGCGGTGTGAATGCCGCCTCCCGCTTCACCGGCCACAAGCCGCTGACGGCGGAGGCCGTGGTCGAGGCCGCACCCGACATCATCCTCGTCCCCGCCAGCTCGGAGACGGCGCTGGGCGGCGCGGAGGGACTGGGCCGCGTGCCGGGGCTGTCCCAGGTAAAGGGCTGGCGGCTCATCACCGTGGAGGACGTGCACTTCATGGCGCTGGGGCCCTCGCTGGGCAGGGCGGTGGGGCGGCTGCAGGATGGACTCGGGCTTGCCCCTGCCGGGAGCAGGCGATGAGCGCGTCGGGCATCGCTCCCGTCTCCGCCGCATACCCGGGGCGGGGCGCGGCGCGGCCACCCATGCTCCGCCCATGGCTGCCCCTGGGACTGTTGCTCGTGGGTGTGGCGCTGGCCTCGCTGGCCGTGGGCGCCGTCCACGTGCCCCTCGTGGCGCTGCTGGGTGGCGTCCTCGAAGCCCTGGGCCTGGAGACCGGGCGCCAGCTCGCGCCGGCACAGGAAGCGGTGCTCCTGTCCATCCGGCTGCCGCGCGTGGTGCTCGGCGTGCTGGTGGGCGCGGTGCTGGCCACGTGCGGCGCCGCGCTCCAGGCGCTGTTTCGCAATCCCCTGGTGGAGCCCGGGCTGCTGGGGACCTCCAGTGGCGCGGCGCTGGGAGCGGTGTCGGCCATCGTCCTGGACGTAGCCTTGAGCACGCGGCTGGGCTCGCTGCGCCTGCTGGCCGTCCCAAGCGCGGCCTTCCTGGGCGCCCTGGGCGCCACGCTGCTGGCCCAGCGCCTGGGCCGAGGAGGCGGGCGGCACGGAGACGGCGCGCATCCTCCTCGCGGGTGTGGCGGTGAGCGCGGGCGCGGCCGCGGGCATCGGCCTGCTCACCCAGGTGGCCACGGATGCGCAGCTTCGCTCCATCACCTTCTGGAGCTGGGGCAGTCTGGGCGGCGCGTCCTGGGACGTGGTGGGCGTCGCCGCGGTGCCGCTGTGCGTGGCGCTGGCGCTGCTGCTGCGCGAGGCCCGCGCCCTCAACCTGCTGCTGCTGGGCGAGCTGCG
>JBKGHK010000825.1:0-4095 GCA_046520375.1 Pyxidicoccus sp. 3LFB2 | reverse complement strand
GCGCGGTCGCCCGTGGACTCGAAGGTGTCCGGCACGTGCTCCAGCAGCGGCCCGGCACGTCCGTCCGCGCCCACCACCTCCACGCGCGCCAGGGTGTCCAGCGTGGCCGTGGGCAGCACCCACATCGTGCCGGGGGCGCGCACCTGCCGGCCTCCCTCCAACGCGCCGTTGAGGAGGAAGACGAGGGCGCTCGCGCAGTTGTCGGTGAAGAAGTAGTAGCCCATGTACCCGCGCCGCTCGAGCTCCCAGACGCGCTCCAGCATCCGCGCGCCCTCGCTGCCCGTGAGGCGCAGGCGGAAGCGGCGGATGGAGCGCTGCTCCAGCTCCAGCGCCTCGTGCGACAGGTCCCCCATCGTCCCCGTGAGGAAGACGGTGTCATAGCCGCCCGTCATCCCCTTCACGATGTAGCCCAGGCCCTTGGACTCCATGCCGGTGAGCGCCACCAACTGCACCACGCGCTCGAAGGCGGGGCCGCGCGGCACCGCGCCCTCGTGCCACACCGGACGCAGCAGCAGGTGGCCGAAGAGCGACTCCGGCTGGCGCCCGGTGGACGCCACCAGCAGCACCTCGAAGTGGGAGAGCGCGTCCAGCTCCGCCCAGGCGTCGAAGGCGGGACAGGCGCCTCGCGAGGGCAGCGTGCCGAGCCCGGTGGACTCCACCCGCTCGGAGAATGCGCGGGCCTTGGAGAACTCCTGGCAGCGCACCTGGTCGTCCACCGGCAGCGCGTCCGCGCGCAGCGACTCCGCTGGAACGAGCAGCTCCTCCGCGAAGGTGACCAGGTCCAGCGAGGCGCTCCGCTGGCCTGGCGCGCGGCTGAAGGCGCCAGCGTAGTGGAGGCGTGACTCCTCCTTCCACACGAGGGGGCGCTCGAAGGGCTTCTGCCAGCCCGAGAGCCGGCGCCAGCCCGGGGTGTCACTCCAGCCGTGCGCGTCGTCCCAGCGCTGGACGACGGCGTGCACCACCGCGCGGCGGCGCCACAGCTGTTCCTCCTCTGCTTCCGTCAGCCGGGACAGACGCAGCGTGGCGCGGCGCTCGGTGGACGGGGCGTACGTGTAGAGGTGGAAGCGCGCCCGTCCCTCCGTCCAGTCCGGCCGCGCGGGGGTTCCGTCGCCCAGGCCCAGCGGCGAGGGCTCCGGGTGCAGCACCAGCTCCAGTGGGCCTCCGGGTGGACGGCGCATCGCGGGCGGCAGGGACTGGAGCCCGGCTTCCACCTCGCGCACCAGGGCGGCGTCTCGGGCCGCGGCGCCGCGCAGCACCACGCCGGTGCGCTCCAACTGCCGCACCCGCGCGGCCAGGGACTGCTCCTGCGAGAGCACCAGGCTGGGAAGCCCCAGCACGGGCAGGTGACCCGACGGCACCTCCGCCGTGGGCATGCCGGAAGGCTCCAGCGTCCGCGCCTGCTCCGACGGCGCCTCCACCGTCAGTGCACCGGATGGCTCCAGCGTCCGCGCCTGCGCCAACGACTCCGCCGCCACCGGCAGTGCGCAGGCGAGGCCGAGCAGCCAGGCCACCCGGCGGCTCAATGCGCGACCTCCGCCGTCCCTTCACCGCCCTGCGTGGAGAGGACGAAGGCACGGCGGTCCTCGTCCAGGCGCGGGTCCGCGCGGGCCAGCTCTCCCACGCGCTCCATCCACGCGAGCGCTCGCTCGGGCGTGAGGGTGCGCGCATCCGCCATCGCCAGCAATTCCTTGCGGTGCGAGCGCAGCACGCGGCCGAAGGTGCCCAGGTTCTCACGGCGGATGTTCGCCGCCGCCGCCAGGTCCTCCACCGTCGGGCCCGCGCCCAGCGCCAGGTCCTCACGGAGCTGATGCGTGCGCGAGCGCAGGTACACCTGCGCCGTGCGCCCCATCTCCTTCGGCTCCACGCCCCGTCGCCGCCGGGCCGCCGCGGACGCCTGCCAGATGACCACGCCCAGCCCCACCACCAGCGCGCCCACCGTCACCGCCGAGGCCACGTTGTTGTTGTCGCTCTGGCTGCTGTTGTCGGAGCGCGAGCGCGACGCCTCCCCTTCCGCCTTCTCCGTCCCACTGGAGCCCTCGCTGGAGCCCCCCTCCTCGGAGCTGCGCGAGGTGCGCTCACTGCTGCGGCTCTCGCTGGAGCCACCCGCTTCCGAGCTTGGAGAGTCCGAGCTGCCGTCCGACTTGCTGGAGTCATTGGAGCCGTCGGAGCTTCCCCCCGAATCCGACTTGCTGGAGTCACCGGAGCCGTCCGAGCTTCCTCCCGAGTCCGACTTGCTGGAGTCGCCCTGGCTGGAGTCGCCCGAGCCCGATTCCGACTTGCTGGAGTCGCCCTGACTGGAATTGCCCGAGTCCGAGGCACTCATGCCATGGGAGCCGGCGGCCCCGGGCGTCCTGCAGCCGGAGACCGCCATCACCACGGCCATGCACAGCGCCCGCTTCGCGGAGTTCTTCGTCGTCATGTCACGCCTCCCTGGGTGTCCGTCCGACAGCAGCCTTCCCGTGACGCCGCATCCGGCCTCCACGCGGGAGTCCCTTCCCGCACATCGTGTTGCGTCGACCCATCTGTTGCGGATCCCCCAATAGCCAGCGGCGTGCCGGATTCTCGAAGGGAGCGGTTTCGCGGCCTTGGGCGCGACGCCCCGCGGCAAAGCGCGAAGCCTGCTTGCCGGAAGTGCGTCGCGGGCTACGCGCCAGGGGCTCGGAGGAGCGCTCCGCTCCGGGACGCACACCCGCTTGGCTTCATGGCGCCGCGCCTCCACCTTTCTTCAGGCCCTTCACGGAGCGACGTCATGACGCTGGGACTCTCCATCCTCGGACTCTTCAGTGCGCTCCTGGCCCTGGCGGTGCTCTTCCCCCCGGGCGAGCCCACGTGGTTCGGCTTTGGCGTGCTGGCGGCGGCCCTCTTCTCGCTTGGCGCCGCCTTCAGCGCGCCCCATCTGCGCAACAACACGCCCTGGGCCGTCGGCACCGCCCTCTCCATCTGGGGGCTGGTCGGCCTGGGCACAGGGGATGTCAGCGCGTGGATTGGTTGGGCGACGCTCGCGTTCGGCCTCGCGCACCTGGCGCTGGGCATGCTGCACTTCACGCGAAGGGTGGTGCCGGCCGAGCGGCTCCCGCGCCTCCTGCGTGGCACTCCCTGAGGCTGAGGCAGGCGTCGGCTTTGGGCCCGGGCGGAAAGAGCTGCGCGCCGGGTGCCCGGAGGTCGAGCACCCGGCGCGCGCTCACGCACCGCGGCCCTCCCCCCCGGGAGCCGACGAGACAGTCTCGCGTCAGACAGGGTCCCAATTCCATCAGGGAAACCCGCAGGGTCGGATTCCACCCCTGGGGGCAACAGGGTGCCGGCAGTCCGGGCGAGGACGGTTGTGGAATCCCACCGGGTCACACCTGACGTGAAGCCCCCGCCTGGGGGTATACTGGGTAAATCTTGATCCGTTTGAATTCCGAGGAGCAGGGCCTGCTAGCGGACCTCGAGGTCCTGCTGGCGGAAGCCGAGCCCAGTGCGGAGTCACTCCCCATGGTGCTGGGCGCCCTGCGTGAGGCGCTGAAGGCGGAACGGGCCCTGGCCTACGGGGTGGATGTGGGCCCGGAGCGCTACAATGCGAGCTACTCCCACTGTGCGGGCTTCCCGCTCCCGGGCGCGGCGGTGCATGGCGCGCTGGATGGCTCCATGTCCGCGGTGGGAGACCCCTGGGGTTGGTTCGATCCCGCGCGGCCCGAGCCGGCCCAGCGCAACCGGGCGCTGCACTTCCGCTCGCTGGCGGAGACGGAGGCGCAGGCCATGCCCCTGCCGGACCTGCCCGCGGGTGAGGTGGGACGGCGGCTGGGCCTGAGCGAGGGCGAGCTGGAAATGGTGCGCGAGCGGGCCCTCAGCCGCTCCGGCGCGGTGTTCCGCCAGCTCGGCGTGGAGCAGATGGCCTGGCTGCGCACGCTGGTGTGCGAGGGCCCCGCGCTGCTCGGCTGGGTGGGAATCGGCCGCGAGGAGCCCTTCACGGACCGCGAGCAGCGGCTGCTCCAGGCGCTGACGCCAGCCCTGCAGCGCCGGCTGGCCATGGAGACGCGGCTGCGCGAGTCGGGGCTGCTGTCCACCGCGCTGGAAGTGGCGATGGAGGCCCTCGGGCGCGCGGCCTGGGTCGTC
>JBKGHK010000824.1:0-4096 GCA_046520375.1 Pyxidicoccus sp. 3LFB2 | reverse complement strand
CCTGGCTCGATGATGGGCGCGGCCGGGGTGCTGCTCTGGCTGCTCGCCACGCGCCGCCGCGCGGGCAGGGCCGGTTGAGCTGACGCGGGCCCTGGCGGCCCACCTCACCACCAGCAGAAGAGCCTGGGCCTGGAGCTCGGTGTGGGGCCGGACTGCCCACGCAGGGCCCCCTCCCTGCCCCCCTCCGTCCAACCCTGTCGACCATTCCTACCATCAACGGAGGGCCTGACGGCGGTGACACCCAGGGGGAACAGGCATGATGACAGCGGAGGCCAGCACCGAAGGGCACGGCCTCTCCGACTGGACCCACCAGTTCGAGGTCATCGTCTGGACCGCCGATGCGGCGACGCTCCAGTTGTTGCACGTGAGCCCGAGCGCGGCCGGGATTCTGGGCTATCCCCTGGAGCAGTGGTGGACCGAGGAGGACTTCCTCACCCGGCACCTCCACCCCGAGGACGTTGACGCCGCGCTGGCGCTCTTCCTGGACGGCCCACGCCGCCGGGCCGAGCGCAGCGGCGTGCTCCGGTACCTGGATGCGAACGGGCGGGCGCTCCCCTTCCTCACCAAGGTGCTTACGCTCGAACCCGACGAGGACCATGCACCCCAGCTGCGCTGCTTGATGGTGCGCCTGGAGCGAAGCGCCCGTGGCGGCCAGGAGCGGGAGGTGCTGCTCCGCAAGGAGCAGGAGGCCCGGGAGCGCGCGGAGGCGCTGGCCCGGCAGCTCGCGACGGGCGAGGCGCGCTTCCGCAGCATCTTCGAGTCCCACCTCATCGGGCTGGTGCTCAGTGACAACGGCGGCCGCATCCTCCACGCCAACGACGCCTTCCTGCGCATCGTGGGCTACAGCCGTGAGGACCTGGAGGCGGGCCGCATCAACTTCATGGAGATGACCCCACCGGAGTTCCACAGGGTGACACGGCGGGCGGTGGAGGAAATCGAAGCCCTCGGCATGGCGAGAACCTTCGAGAAGGAATACGTGCGCAAGGACGGCCGGCGCGTGCCCGTCATGCTGGGCAGCGTCCGCCTGCCCGACTCGAATCAGAATGCCACCTTCGTGCTGGACCTGACCGAGCGCAAGGAGGCCGAAGCGGAACGCGAGCGCTTCTTCCGCCTGGCGCCGGACCTGTTCTGCATCGCCGGAATGGACGGCTTCTACAAGCGGGTGAACCCGGCCTTCACGCGCATCCTGGGCTGGAGCGAGGAGGAGCTTCGCGCCCGGCCCCTCCTGGACTTCATCCACCCGGAGGACCGCGGCCGGGGGGAGGAGACCCTGACCGCCCTCAAGCAGGGAACCGCTGACCCCGGGCTCACCGTCCGCGTCGAGTGCAAGGATGGCAGGTGGAGGTGGCTCCAGTGGACCGCCGTGCCCGTGCCGGAGACGGGCCTCATCTACGCCTCCGCGCGCGACGTCACCCAGCAGCGCAAGTCCGAGGAGCAGCTCAGGCTGGCCGAGCAGCGGCTGCGGACGGTCATCAACAGCGGGCCGCTCGTGCTCGCCGTGGTCGACGCCGAGGGCCGCTTCGTCGTGTCCGAGGGCAAGGGGCTCCAGGGCCTGGGGCTCGCTCCGGGCCAGGTGGTGGGCCGGTCGGCCATCGAGATGTATGCGCATGCGCCCGAAGTGCAGGAGCTGCTGCGCCGGGGCCTTCGGGGAGAGACCTGCTCCAGCATCGTCCGGACCGCCGGTCTCACCTTCGAGGTGTTCTACCAGCCCGTCCTGGACGAGGCCGGCCACGTCACCACCCTCAGCATCGCGGCGTTGGATGTGACGGAGCGCGTCCGCGTGGAGGCCGAGCGGGAGGAGCTCATCCGCCAGTTGCTGCACGAGCGGAGCATCCTCCAGGCGGTCCTGCAGCAGCTGCCCCACTCCGTCTACATCGCGGAAGCACCCAGCGGAAAACTCTTCCTCGCCAACGCGCAGGCGGAGGCGCAGATACGCGGCCCCGCCCAACCCGCCCGGAACACGGAGGAGTACCGCGCCTATCCGGGCTTCCATGCCGATGGGCGGCCGTACGAGCCCCACGAGTGGCCCCTGCCCCGTGCCATGGCCTCCGGGGTGCCGGTCATGGCCGAGGCCGTCCACGTCATCCGGGGCGACGGCAGCCGGGGCATCATCGAATACAGCGCGACGCCCGTGCGCGACGCGCAGGGCCACATCACCCACGGCGTGGTGATGGGGGTGGACGTCACCGCGCGCAAGGAGGCGGAGCGGGAGCGGGAGCGACTCCTCGAGGAGCTGAAGCTGGCGGTCAGCGCCCGCGACGAGTTCCTGGTCCATCGCCAGCCATGAGCTGAAGACGCCGCTGACCCCGCTGGCCCTCAAGCTCGAGGCGCTCACGCGCGCGGCCAGCAGCGGGCCGGAGTCCCCCATGGCCCGGCGGCTCGCGCCCCACGTGGACGTCATGCGGCGGCAGGTGAAGCGGCTCGCCGACCTGGTGAATGACCTCCTGGATGTGTCGAACCTCCGGGCGGGACGGCTGGCCCTCACGCTCAACCCCCAGCAGTGCGACCTGGCGGCGCTGGTGCGAGACGTCGCCGGGCGCTTCGACACCGAGGCGAAGCGCGCGGGCTGCGAGGTCCACATCGACGCGCCCGAGCCGGTGCCAGGCGCCTGGGACAGCTCGCGGCTGGAGCAGGTGGTGACGAACCTGCTGGCGAACGCCGTCAAGTATGGCCCCGGCCACCCGGTGACACTGCGGGTGGAGGAGGTGGAGGGACGCGCGAGGCTGACGGTCCGCGACGCGGGCATCGGCATCGCGCCGGAGAACCTCCAGCGCATCTGGGGCAAGTTCGAGCGCGCGGTGTCCGAGCGTCACTACGGAGGACTGGGCCTGGGGCTCTACATCTCGCGGCAGATTGTGGAGGCCCTGGGCGGCACGGTGAAGGCCGAGAGCACGCTCGGCCAGGGCTCCACGTTCATCGTCGAGCTTCCACTGCGGAGCGGCGCGGCCCGCAGCGCCTGACTCAGCCCGGCACGAGGCAGGAGCGCTGGTGCGCGTCGAGCCGCCGGCCCCATCGCTCAACGAAGGCCTTCTGCAGCGTGCGCCCGGACGCGAAGCAGAAATAGGCCTCGCGGCTGAGATAGGAGAAGGTCATCGAGTAGCGGTCCACCGTGGTCGGCGGAGAGGCCCGGTGCAGGCAGCGCGCGGTGTCGCAGAACACCGCCGTGAGCCGGGGGCCGACGAAGGTCCGCCACTCTCCGGTGGGCACCACCTTCTCCAGCGCCTCGGGGGTGCAGGTGCTCCCCCACGGGTAGCGCAGGCGCTTCTTCGCCTCTGCGCTCCGGCGGGCGTCGATGGCCGCGAAGGGGCCCGAGCCGGCATCCACGTCGCTCAGGTAGACGATGATCTTCAGAATCCGCTCGTCCTCAGGGTCCGCGTGCCACAGCCGCGTCCCCTCGCTCAGCCCGTTGGCGAACTCGCGCTTGATGTTGACGCCGAGGTAGTCCACCGGCAGCCCCAGGTAGCGCTCCGCGAGGTCCAGCAGCGGCCGCGACAGGCCGAAGAGGAACGGCTCGGGCTGAGCCAGGAGCTCCGCGTCCGGGGTGAGCTCGAAGGTCGTCCCCGGGACAGAAGGCAGCTGGCGCAGCTTCTCCACGTGCCCTTCCGCGACGCGCAGCGTCTCGTCGAGGGGGAGGCCCAGCGCGTCCAGCGGGAGCTGGGCCAGCCCCGTCTCACTCAGTTGCTGGTAGACGCCCCGGAGCGGCCCCTCCAGCCACGGCAGCTTCTCCACGTGGTTGGCCCGAGCCAGGCGATGCCCCAACTGAAGGAAGTCCTCGACGTAGGAGACCTGGCGCAACCTGCGCTCCACGGCTTGCCGCACGCGGGTACGCAGGTCGTTCCGGAATTCATAGGGCATGGCGGCAGCACGTTTGGCAGGGAGAGGACCGCGGGCAAGTGTTGGCAGTTACTGTTGCTATAGTCGTTAACAGTTCCGGCCTTCTAGCGGGTCAGCGGGCGCGGTGGGCGGTCAGTAGAAGATGAGCTCGGGCTGGGGGGTGACGGTGACGGAGAAGTCCCCCGTGTTGCCCGGCTCTGAGGCGCCGACGGCCGCCGTGGACCGGGTGCCGTCGCCTCCGTCGCCTCCCGAGGCGCCGCCG
>JBKGHK010000823.1:0-4120 GCA_046520375.1 Pyxidicoccus sp. 3LFB2 | reverse complement strand
GCCGAGGACCGTGGCCGTGGTGGCGCCGCCTCCGCCCGTGACGGGCAGCGCCGCCGTGGTCGGCCTGGAGGACCGGGGCCTGTCCTCGGTGTCCCAGGTGGACGTGGACCTGACGGTGAGCAGCGTGCGAGGCAAGGGCACGGTGGAGGTGGAGTTCGTCTCGCCGTCCGGCCACCCGTACGAGCGGCGCTCGTCGGTGGTGGAGGCGCCCCCCCAGGTGCAGCGCACGGTGCGCTTCTCCCTGCCGGTGGCGGGTACGTCCGTGGCCACCACGGGCATGAGCGGCACGTGGCAGGTGCGCTTCTTCTTCGACGGCGAGCCGCTGACCACGGCCGCCTTCACCCTGGAGCCGTGACGTGAGGCCCGCTTCGATGAGCCCCTTCCATGCCCGCCTCGCGGTGCTCCTGTCGTTGCTGCTGCCGGCCCTCGCGGCGGCGCAGACCAACACCCGCAGCTACACCCTCACCACCATCCCCAGGCCCGGAGAGACGCAGGCGCGGGTGGTGATGGACGAGGCCTCCGAGCTGACGGTCGACGTGCGCAACAACACGCGGCTCACCTCGCCCCAGTACCAGCCCATCACCGACGTCACCTTCACGCTGCCCACCGGCTACATCCCGCTGGAGTCCACGCCTCCCCCCGGGTGGACGGTGGCCTACTTCATGGGGCTGCGGCAGGTCACCTTCTCGCTCCCGGTCGACTGTCAGGGGACCGGCGACTACGGGCTGGGCACGGGCGCGGTGGCGCGCTTCGTCCTGCGGATGATTCCGGGCTCCATCGCCGCGGACCGGGCGAATGACCAGTTCGCCTCGGGGACGACCGCGAGGAACCAGTGCGAGGGCGGGACGTTCAGCACGTCCCTGAACGCGGCCTCCGCCATCTGGGCGCGCTCGGGCCTGTTCTCCCAGGTATCCGTCCGCCCGCCCGCGCTGGGCGTCAACGGCGAGACGGCGGCGCGCATCGTCGTCGAGAACCGCACCACGGCGTCGCAGGCCGCGGTCACCGCGGTGGGTCCGTCCTCGGGCAGCATCACCTTCGACCTGCTGGGCACGGAGCCCACGCCCTTCCAGGTGAACGTCCCCGTGCGAAACGCGGGCGTCCTGGTTGCCCGGGTGCGGCCCACCACGCCTGGCGCCACGGTGGCGCAGGTCCGTGCCGTCAATGGCGCGAACACCACCACCTCGCAGGTGGCGGACACGCAGATGGTGAACGTCGGTCCGCTCGCGGCCTCGGTCGACGTGGACACCCCGGACGCCTTCGCCGGAGAGACGGTGCGGGTGCGGATGACGGTGACCAACACGTCCACCACCGACGCGCTGGTGAATGTGCAGCCCCGGGCCCTGCAGCCCCAGGGCTCTGCCTCCTTCACCGCCGTGTCGGGGCCGTCTCCGGCCAGCGTGGCGCGGCTTGCTCCCGGGGCTTCGACCCACTTCGTCTGGAGCTACCAGGTCTCCGGCGCCGTGGGTGCGGACTACTTCTTCCGTGCCCAGGTGGATGCGACGCGCAATGGCAGCGCCCTGGCGGGGAACCTCGTGGACTCGGGGCGCGGTCGCATCGCGGCGCACCGCGTGCGCATCAGCCCCACGGCCCTGGCCGCCAACGCCACGAACCAGACCGTCACCTACACGGTGCAGAACCGGGGGACCCAGCCCATCGTCCAGGTCCAGCTGCTGCGGCCCGCCATCAACTACTTCACCTACGCCGGCATTCTCGCGACGGCGGGTTGGACGCCGAACCGCAACAACACCACCGGCAACATCACCTGGGACGCCACGGGGGCCGGCATCGCGGTGGGCCAGGAGCAGACCTTCTCCGTCGTGTATTCGAACCTGGGCTCTGCCCCGGCGCTCACCGCGCCCACGGCGTTCCGTCACCGGATGCACCTGGTGGACGACTTCCAGCTGCCCCCCATGCGCATCGAGGCCCCGGTGACGCTGCTGACCGGCACGGCGCCGGAGGTGGAGCGCCTCACGGCCGTGGCTCGCGATGCCAGCGTGACGCTCACCTGGGACAACCCCACGGTGCACGGAGGCGTCCTGGTGCTGCGCGCGGAAGGCGCCGCGCCGAATGCCCTTCCCGTGCAGGGCCGGAGCTATGCGGTGGGCGACACGGTGGGCAATGCCCGCGTCGCCTACTCGGACGCCTTCAGCTCGGCCTCCACCTTCACGGACACCACCGTCACCAACGGCACCACGTACTTCTACCGCGTGCACAACGCGGATGACGTGCGCTGGTACTCGCCGGGCAACCGGCCCACGTCGGCGGCGCTGGTCGCCACCCCGCGGGCTCGCGTCAGCGGCGCGCCGCTGTGGTGCTACTCGGTGGGCCTGGACGCGCGGCTGCAGCCCATCACCGAGCTGGGCGTGGGCATCTTCAGCTCCTTCAACAACTCCGTGGTGGCCAACCTCACGCAGGTGAGCAACCCGGCCCAGGACGGCGCCGAGCGCTGGAGGCCGCTGCCCCTGTCGGGTCTCATCGGCAGCCGCTTCCCCGTGGTGCCGCTGCGCGGCCTGCCCGGGCAGTACATCCTCGTGGGAGACCAGGCCGGCGTCGCCCATGCCATCAACGCCGCCACCGGCCAGGTGCTGTGGCGGTGGGACAATGGCGGCCAGCCCATTGGCACCATCCAGTCCTTCCCCGTCACGCAGCTGCATGACTTCGCCAACGCGGCGTACCAGGCCGCGCACCCGGGGAGGGATCTGGTGTTCTTCGCCACGCGGCTGGCCAACGCGGCGCAGAACCGCGTGGTGGCCCTGAATGCCGCCACGGGCGCGCTGGTGTGGACGTACCAGCCCGGAGACCTGGGCATGGTCAGCGGCGGCATGGTGGTGGACTACACCACCAACCGGCTCTTCATCGGCACCAAGTCGCACGCGGGTTCCCCGGACACGCTGCGGGTCCTGAACACGGTGGCCCCCGGCCCCACGGCGCAGGAAGTCGCCCGGCTGCCGGTGGGGGACATCGACGTGAGCCTGGTGCGCAACGCGGTGACCAACCACATCTTCGCGACCAACAGTGACGGCACCGTGCACGCCGTCAGCGTGAGCACGCTGCAGCCGGCGTGGAGTCTGCCCATCGCCACGCGGCCGGCGCCGAGCACGCCCGCCTTCACCAGCTTCGTGCGCCCGCAGGGCGGGGGCTTCGTGGCCAGCATCGCCGCGGGCCGGGTGGAGTACTACGACGTGGCGTCGGGTAGCCCGATTCCCGTGCTGAAGTGGAGCACCCCGATTGCGGCCCCCTCGGGCACCTTCGGGCTCAACAGCGCCGGGGTGGCTCGCGTCTATGTGGGCAGCTCGGACGGGCAGGTGCACCAGCTCGAGCTGACGGATGGAACGGACTCGCGGCAGGTCGCCATTGGCGGCGCGCAGCGCATCGGCACGCCGACCGTCGACAACACCGTGGGCCGCCTGCACGTGGGTTCGGAAGATGGCCGCATCTGCGCTTTCCCGGTACCCTTCCCATGAGAAAAGAGCCTTCCTCCATGCCGGACCGGAATTCCGATACGCGCGCCTCGCAGGCCCCTGCCTCCGAGTCGCGTCCGATGCAGTACGAGGCGCCCGCCATCCTCTGGGAGCAGCCCTTCGTCGCGCTGGCGCAGATCTCCCAGTGCAACATCCCGGGTGAGTCGGAGTGCACGCCCTGAGCCCCCCGGGTACCGGCACGTCCGGTCCCCAGGGCTCCGGCAGTCCCGACGACACCCCGCCCGACACCGGCGTGCGCGTGCGCATCGCCGGCTGGACGGTGGCGGTGGAGGTGGCCGACGCGGACCTTCGAGGCTCGCTGCGGCGGCTGTTCTCCCGGTTCCTGGCCCCCACCTCCGCCGACGCTGGTGGGGTGGCGCGGCTTGAAGTCGTGGTGCCCGAGGCGGTGAGGCCCATGCCCGCCACCCGGGCGCTTCCCCTGATTCAGCGCACGCCCGAGGGCTTGCTGCGCCTGGAGGGCGAGGACTACTCCGCCACGCTCACCGGGGATGGCCTGCGGGCCTCGGTGGTGGGGCAGGGGCGCTTTCCCGTGGAGACGGTGCTGAAGGTGATGACTGGCGGGGGCGCTCGCCCGACGCGGCGGCCTGCTGGTCGCATGGCGTGGCCGTGGCGCACCAGGGGGCGGGCCGCGCTGTTCG
>JBKGHK010000822.1:0-4125 GCA_046520375.1 Pyxidicoccus sp. 3LFB2 | reverse complement strand
TCGGGCCCGCGCGGGTGCTGGCCACCGGCGAGCCGGAGTTGTTGGAGGACGTGACGGCGCGGCCCCGGCCCATCACCGAAGTCACCGAGTACCAGCAGACGCTGCGGGAGCTGGGCTTCCGCTCGGCGCTGCATGTGCCGCTGCGGGGCCGCTCCAGCGTGCTGGGCGTGCTGTCGCTGGCCATGGACGGCGCCCGGCGCCTGGGGCCGGTGGACCTGTCGCTGGCGCAGGAGCTGGCCCGGCGCGCGGGCCTGGTGCTGGAGAACGCGCGCCTGTTCCGCGAGGTGCAGGACGCGGTGCACCTGCGCGACGAGTTCCTCACCGTGGCGGCCCACGAGCTGCGCACGCCGCTCACCACGCTGCGGCTGCAGCTGGGCTCGGTGCTGCACCATGCCGCCAGCACGCCGCTGGCCCCGGAGCTGGTGACGCGGCTGGACCGCAGCATGCGCCAGGTGCGGCGGCTGGGGACGCTGGTGGAGTCCCTGCTGGACGTGTCCCAGCTCAGCAGCGGAGAGCTGCACCTGACCCCCGAGCGGTTGGAGCTCGTGGAGGTGGTGGGCGTCGTGCTGGAGCGCTATAGGGCGGAGGCGGAAGGCGTGGGCAGTCAGCTGGGGATGTCCGGGCGGCAGCAGGGGCTGTGGGGCCTGTGGGACAGGGCGCGGGTGGAGCAGGCGGTGGCGGCGCTGGTGGGCAATGCGCTCAAGTTCGGTCCCGGCAGGCCGGTGCAGGTGGAGGTGTCGAGCGCGGGGCCCATGGGGCGGGTGCGGGTGTTGGACCGGGGCATCGGGATTCCGGAGGAGCAGCTGGAGCGCATCTTCGAGCGCTTCGGCCGGGCGGTCAGCTCTCGCTCGTACGGAGGGCTGGGCCTGGGGTTGTACCTGGCGAGGCGCGCCGCGGAGGCGCACGGAGGCCGCGCCTGGGCGGAGCCGCGCGAGGGTGGCGGAGCGGTTTTCATCCTGGAGCTGCCGTTGGAGAAGGAGGAGCGTGAGTGAGCCGGCCGCTGCTGGTGGTGGATGACGACGCGGACCTGCGCGAGGCCCTGGAAGAGGTGCTGCGCGACGCGGGCTTCGAGGTGCTGGGGGCCAGCAATGGCAAGCACGCGCTGGAGGTGCTGGGCGGCATGCGGGTGCTGCCCGGCCTCATCCTGCTGGACATGATGATGCCGGTGCTGGACGGCGGCGGCTTCGCCCGCGCCATGCGTCAGGTGCCCGAGTGGAAGGACCTGCCCGTGCTCGTCTTCTCCGCGTCCGCCAATGCCCGGCAGGTGGCCGAGGAGATTGGTGCCTGCGGCCACCTGCGCAAGCCGGTGGACGTGGACACCCTGGTGGAGGCGGTGCGCAAGCACAAGCGCGGGTGAGTGCTCGCGGCAACCCGGGCCTTCATCCCGCCCGCACCGGTTGTCCGCGTGAATTGACGCTCCCGCGAGCCCGCTGATAAGGGGTCACTTAACACCCCTTTGTCGGAGGGTCGGATGCACACCAACGCGCTCACGCTGCTCCTGGTGCAGTTCATCGTCATCATCGGCTTGTCGCGGCTCATCGGCCGCGGTGCGCGGTGGCTGGGGCAACCGCTGGTCATCGCCGAGGTGGTGGCGGGCATCTTCCTGGGGCCCTCGCTGCTGGGCTGGTTGGCGCCCGGGGCCATGGAGTGGCTGTTCCCGGCGACGTCGATGCCGGCGCTGAAGATGCTCAGCCAGGTGGGGCTGGTGCTCTTCATGTTCCTCATCGGCCTGGAGCTGGACCCGAAGATGCTGAAGGGGCGGGGGCACGCCTCGGTGGCCATCAGCCACACCAGCATCATCGTCCCCTTCGCGCTGGGTGCGGGCGCGGCGGTGCTGTGGCTGTACAAGAGCCTGTCGGACCCGTCGGTGCCGTTCAGCTCGTTCGTGCTCTTCATGGGCGTGGCGATGAGCATCACCGCCTTCCCGGTGCTGGCGCGCATCCTCACCGAGCGGGGGCTCCTGCAGTCGAAGGTCGGCACCGTGGCCATCACCTGCGCGGCGGTGGACGACGTGACGGCGTGGTGCCTGCTGGCCTTCGTCGTCTCCATCGTCCGGGCCTCGGACCTGGCGCACGCGGCGCTCACCACCGTCTTCGCCATGCTCTACATCGGCTTCGTGCTGCTGGTGGTGCGGCCCTTCCTGGCGCGGCTGGGAGCCCGGGTGGCCAGCCGCGAGGGGCTGACGCAGAACGTGGTGGCGGGCACGCTGGTGCTGCTGCTCGTGTCCGCGCTGGTGACGGAGCTCATCGGCATCCACGCGCTCTTCGGGGCGTTCCTCTTCGGCGCCGTCATCCCCAAGGAGGGCGGGCTGGCGGAGGCGCTGGCGGAGCGGCTGGAGGACGTGGCGGTGGTGCTGCTGCTGCCCGTGTTCTTCGCCTTCAGCGGGCTGCGCACGCAGATTGGCCTCTTGAACAGCCCCGAGGCCTGGGCCACGTGCGGCGTCATCATCCTGCTGGCCTGCCTGGGCAAGTTCGGCGGCAGCGCGGTGGCGGCCCGGCTGACGGGCATGCGCTGGCGCGAGGCGGGCGCGGTGGGCGTGCTGATGAACACGCGCGGGTTGATGGAGCTCATCGTGCTCAACCTCGGCCTGGACCTGGGCGTCATCTCGCCCCAGCTCTTCACGATGATGGTGCTGATGGCGCTGGTGACGACGTTCATGACCACGCCGCTGCTGCGCTGGTTCTATCCGGCGGAGGAGCAGGCGCGTGACAGGCTCGCGGCGGCGGGGGCGCTGGAGGCGGGCCCGACGCCGTACTCCGTGCTGATGTGCGTGTCGCACGGGCAGGCGGGGCCGGGCATGGCCTCGCTGGCGCGGGCGTTGGTGGGCGCGGAGCGCGCGCAGCTGCATGCCCTGCACCTGGTGCCTCCCGAGCGTGCGTCACTGCGTCCGGACGCGGAGCGGAGCCCTCCGGCGGAGGGCGCGCTGGCGCGCTCCTGGGACGGGCGGAGAAGCTGGGGCTGGCGGTGCGGCCCTTGTCCTTCGTGTCCGCCGAGCCCGCCACGGACATCCTCCGCACGGCCCAGGCGCGGCGCGCGGACCTGGTGCTGCTGGGCTGGCACAAGCCCCTCTTCAGCCAGACGGTGCTGGGCGGCACGGTGCACGAGGTGATGGAGGCGGCGTCCAGCACGGTGGCGGTGCTGGTGGACCGGGGCCTGAAGGACGTGAAGCGCGTGCTGGTGCCCTTCATCGGCACCAGCCACGACCGGGCGGCGCTGGGGCTGGCGCGGCGGCTGATGCGGCAGGCGGGCGCGGAGGTGACGGTGCTGCACGTGACGTCCGACCTGGGCGGCGCCGGAGCGCGGGCGCAGGTGGAGGAGCTGTTTCCCGCCAACGAGGGCGGCGTGCGGCTGAAGGTGGTGCGGCACGACGCGCCGGACGAGGCCGCGCTGGAAGAGGCACGCCACGGATACGATTTGGTGGTGGTGGGCGTGGGCGCGCAGTGGGGCCTGGAGGACAGGGTCTTCGGGCTGCACCGCGAGCGCATCATCCGTGACGCGCCGGGCTCGTTGCTGGTGGTCCGCCACCCGGAGGCGGCGCCCGCGGTGGAGGCCATCACCCCCGAGCGTGCGGAGTCCTCCAACGATGTGATGCCCGCGCGGGGCTGACGAGAAGCGATGCACCTGTTGTACGTGGACACGAGTGGGCCGGGGCGTGCGCTGCCGGCGCGGAGCTGAGGAGACGCCATGCACCTGGGAGCCACCCTGCGGTTGTTGCGCGTCGACGCGGGCGTGTCGCTGCGGGACATGGCCCGGCGCATCGGCGTGTCGAGCGCGTACCTCAGCCGGGTGGAGAACGGCGTGGACGCGCCGCCCACGGCCGAGCGGCTCGCGGCCATTGCGCATGAGCTGGACGTGCCCCCCGCGCTGCTGATGGACGTGGCCCAGCGGGTGAGCCCGTACGTGGCGGGCTACCTCGAGGAGGTGCCCGGGGCCGGGACGCTCTTCCTCGAAATCGCGCGGCGGCGCCTGTCGGGCGAGCAGCTCGCGCGGGTGCGGGCCTTCCTGGACGCGGAGTTCCCGGTGCGCGGCGCGCGAGGCGACGAGCCCGTGCCGCCGCTGGCGCCGCTGCTGGCCCCGGAGCGGGTGGTGGTGCAGTTGTCCTGCGCGGGCTGGGAGACGTGCTGG
>JBKGHK010000821.1:0-4126 GCA_046520375.1 Pyxidicoccus sp. 3LFB2 | reverse complement strand
GGCATGGCCGTCCCCGTGGCCCTGGAGGCCCGCGAGGCCCAGACGGACGCCGAGGACCCGGAGGAGCTCCGGAAGCGGGCGAAGAACCGCCGCCTGGGGCCGAAGATGCTGTGGAACGTCCTCCACCGCTTCCGCTCCAGCGAGGAGGACGGCGCGGTGGCCGAGGCGAACTGGGACCGGGCGACCTTCGGAGCGATGCTGGCCCTGGCCGCCATCGCCCTGCTCGTCGCCGCGCTCGTGAGCCTCTAGGGCCGCCCACCATCGGAGCCCCCGCCAAGCGAATCTCTATGGCGGGCGCCGGCTTGTGGTACGTTGCCGCACCCATTGGCAACCGACGACCTTACACTCGTCAAGCGCGTCCGGAGCGGCGACCAACGCGCATTCAAACTCCTCGTCGAGCGTTACCAGCGCAAGGTGTACGCCGTTGCCCTGGGCATGCTGAAGGACAAGGAAGAGTCCATGGACGTCTCCCAGGAGGCGTTCGTCAAGGTCTACAAGTACCTGGACCACTTCAAGGGCGACTCGTCCTTCTACACCTGGCTCTACCGCATCACCGTCAACATCTGCATTGACGTGATTCGCAAGCGCGGCGGAGGCGGCGAGGTCGTCGAGTTCGACGAGAACCAGGCCATGGACCTGTCCGAGGCCCGCATCGGCGCGCTCGGCAGCCGGCTGGGCACCAACCCGCAGAAGAGCGCCCTGCGCCGCGAGCTGGCGGAGAAAATCCAGGAGGCCCTGGCCACCGTGCCGGAGAAGCACCGCGCCATCCTCCTGCTCCGTGAGATCGAGGGCATGTCCTACGAGGACCTGGCCCGGACCTTGGATATCCCGAAGGGCACGGTGATGAGCCGCCTGTTCCATGCCCGGGCCAAGGTGCAGAAAATCCTGAGTGAATACCTGGAGTTGGACGAGGCGAAGAGCGGAGTGGGGAACGAGTGAGCGGGCCTCGAATATCTGAGGGAGCCCTCCGTCCCAATTCGCGCATCCCCCACCAGGAAGCAGGGTGAAGGTTATGGCCGGAAATCCCGCGTGTGAGCGTTTCGTACCGATGCTCTCCCCGTACGTCGACGGGGAGCTGACGCCCGCGGAGCGCGTCAATGTCGAGCGTCACCTGTCCGCCTGCCGCGACTGCACGGGCCGCGCGGCGGACCTGCGCGCCGAGTCGGGCCTGCTGCGGGTGGGCCTGGACATGGCCGTGGACGACGTGGACTTCAAGGACTTCGCCCAGAAGGTGATGGCCCGGGTGACGCCGGAGAAGCCGCCCCTGCTGGAGCGGATGAAGCTCGCCCTGTCGGAGATGTTCCTCTACCAGCGCACGGCGATGATTTCGTCGCTGGCCACCGCCGCCGTGCTGGTGCTGGTGGGGCTGCCGCTGCTCCTGAGCGACAGGGCCCCGGTGGGCTACGCGGCCGAGCGGATGACGGTGAAGTCCATCCAGCCCTACCAGAACGCCCGGGTGGCGCCGGTGGTGATGGAGACGGACAACGGGGGTACCATCATCTGGCTGGTGGACGAGGAGTCGGGTGACACCTCGCCTGCCGGGAAGGACGAGGAGGAGCTGGAGGAGGAGATTGGTGGCGGCATGTCTCCGGACGGCAGCGGGCCCGCGCGGCCCGGTCGCCCGGCGACGGACGCCCCACGGCCGTCGGGAGGTCCCCTGTGAGAATGCACGCTGTGTCGCTGACGCTGGCCGTACTGGGACTCGCTTTGGTGCTGCCGGTGGCGGCCCAGGCCCAGGATGAGAAGGTCAATGTGCAGGCGGAGGTGGTGCTCGCCTCGAAGAAGGGCTCCGAGGTGGAGCCCCCCGAGCTGGCGAAGATGAAGGAGCAGTTCCAGAAGCAGAACTTCAACTTCACGTCCTTCAAGCGCCTGTCGCTCCAGGTGCTGGAGGTGACGGCGGCGAAGCCCACCGAGCTGAAGCTGCCCAGTGGCTCCACCGCGTCGTTGCAGCTGTTGGGCATGAAGGACGGCATCGCCACCGTGCGCGTGGCCATTCCCCGCCAGCCCACGCTGGACGTGGAGCTGGGGCGGCAGGGCGCCGTCTACCAGAAGGCCGGCAAGTACGTGGGCGGGGAGCTCATCCTCGTGCTGTCCCCGCCGGCGAAGTAGGCCGCCGCGACTCGAAGCACCCGACGAGGCCCTCAGGCGGCGCGGTGGACGGTGGTGACGTCCCGCGCCCGGGGGGCCTCGTTTTCGTCTTCCAGCTCCAGGTCCACCTCCACGGCCTCCAGCGCCACCGGCTTCGGGGCCCTGTGCGCGGCCACGGGCTCCTCGGCGCGCTCGCGCTCCAGGTGGATGCGCAGCCCGTCGAACATGGCGTCGAAGGCGCCGTAGAGCCGGTCCACCATGGCCAGGGCGTCGGCGCGCACCTCGGGCGACAGCACCATGGCGCCCAGCTCTTCGGCCAATTGCTCCTCGAACATGGCGTGCTGCGCCTCCGCCTTCATGTGGTGGTCGGAGAAGTACTTCAGCCGCTCGTCGGCGCCCTGCGCCGCGGTGAGCACGGCGGTGCGGCCGAAGAAGACATGGCTGGTGGACTCCAGCGCCCACAAGAGGACGATGCGCAGCCGGTCATCCATCTGCCGGTACACCTCGCTGATGATGGCGTAGGACGCGTCACGCGTCTTCGCATGGGCCTTGCCGTACATGGCGCCGATGCTCAGCGAGCCACCGGTGAGCGCGGCGATGTCGTCCTCGAACCACTGGTCATGCCCGCTCTCCTCCGAGTGGTGCCGGGTGGCGAGCGCCTTGAGGTGCGCGTCCTGGATGAAGTGCGCATTGAGGCGCAGCACGTCCTGGAAGCTCATCACCCAGAAGGTCAGGCGCGGGGCGAAGGCCATCACCTGTTCCAGCGGGCGGTCCATCTTCAAGTCGGAGAAGAACGGGTGTGAGGCGAACCGCGCCTCGCATTCGGCGATGTGTTGAAGCACGGCCTTCATGGTGATGCCTCACGGTGTGGTGGGGCTCCGCCCCGGCCAGGCGGAGGTGTCAGGGCTTTCGCCCGCCGCGGGGAGCAGGGCGGGCGTCAGGCATGCGGCGTGCGCTACCAGTTGACGGTGTACGTGCAGGCACCGTCTCCCCGGCGCCGACAGCTCTTGGGGTCATGTTCAATACGCACCCAAAGAGAATCCTTGGGGCGGAATCTGTCTCCGATTGCCTCGATGAGGCCCAGGTCCAAATCACATGGATAGGGATTGTCACACACCATGCGCCCATTGCGCTTGTCCACGGGCTCGTAGCGGTAGCCGCCAATGGCTCCCTTGCCGCGGTGGTTCATGCGGTACGCCACGTCAATGGCGCGCAAGCCCTTCTCCAGGGTGTCGATGTCGGCGGGGAAGTGCGCGCTGTCTGGAATCTTCCGGCCAATCGTTCTCACCGTGCTCGGTCCAATCTTCTCGAAGACGAGCTGGAAGGACTTCAGCAGCGACGGCATGGGGTACCACGCGTCCGCCTTCAGCGGAGAGATGCCGTTCTCTCCCAGGATTCGCAGCGCCCGGGACTGCGCCAGCTCCATTCCATTAACGATGGCCAGGATGGACTGCCCGATGACTTCAACGCCCTGGAAGGCGGAAGGCTGGAGCGTCGGAGCCGTCACGGCAGCAGGAGTCTTCAATTCCATACGTGTACGCCCTCGAGTGAGTGCCAGACATTGAACCGGTTTTTTCCGTTCTTTTCAAATTGCGTGAGTTGTCTGTAATTTTCCGGAGATGTGTCTAAGGGATATCCCGCAGGTGCAAGACAGACTCATGCGGCCGGTGCTGGTGTGCGTGCTGAAGGTAGGGGTTGCCGTACAGGCGACGTGCGGGGTGCGTGTGTCAGGGATTCAGTGTCATTCGCTCGCGTGCAGTGAAGCTGTGTTTCGCGCGTGCGGTGTCGGAGCCATGCGCACGTGCCCGGCCAGGCAGGGGCCGGAGGCGCTTCAGTCCCAACCGGTGGAGGCGGAGGTCCCCGCCAGCCGCGCCCGCTCCAGTTGGCGAAGAGGGACTGGCTCGTCCCCCATGCGGGTGCCGAGCCGGGGGACGGCTCGCGCGCGTGGGGCCTTTCCCGCCCGCGGTCCAGGCCGCCAGGTGGCTCGGGCCCGCTCCACCGCTCCTGGCCCTCCGCGTGGGGCGCCCCGGGCACGTGG
>JBKGHK010000820.1:0-4135 GCA_046520375.1 Pyxidicoccus sp. 3LFB2 | reverse complement strand
CCCGGCTCCTCTGGGGCATGGCCGGCTTGCGCGCGACGCCCGTGGTCGGCAGGGCGCCCACCGTGTCGGCCGCTTCCTCCTGCTTCGCGGTGCCGAACATGCCCCAGCCGGCCGGCGCGTTCACCGGGACGACGCGCGTCTCCGGCTGGCCCGAGGCCCGGCGCTCCGCCGTGCGCTCCTCCACCACGACGAAGGAGGTGTAGCGGGTGACGATTTGCTGCGCGACGGCCAGCTCGACGATGCGCTTCTTCATCGACTCGCCTCGGCGGCCGGTGAGCTGGGCGGACTCCCAGTTGCGGATGCGCTCCGCCGCCCACAACTTCTCCACCGCCGGACGGTCCGACACGGCGGGGAAGTCCACGCGCACGGTGAGCGCGAAGGCCTCCCGGCCCGAGCGTCCACGCAGCGTCACCTTGCCGGTGCCCGGCGTGGGGTAGCGGCCGAACAGCGTCCAGGGCACGCCGTCCACCATGGGCGGCAGCTCGGCCGGGGCCAGCTCCGTGCCCTCCACCCCGTCGAAGCTCACCTCCAGCTCGGTGACGCGCGGCGCGAGGGCGCGGGAGAACTGCGCCACCACCTTGTCGTCGATGCGCTCGCCCGGGTGGATGAAATCTACCGCGCCGCCCGTCTGCTTCGCCATGTTGCCCAGCAGCGCGTCACTCACGTTGGTGCCGATGCCGAACGAGTACACCCGCGCCGTCTTTCGCGCGGCCAGCACGGCCTTCAGGATTTCGTCCTCGTTGCCCACCTGGCCGTCCGTCAGCAGCACCACCACGCCGTCCGGCGCGGCCTGCACCGCGGCCTGCATGGGCGCGAGCAGCTCCGTGCCACCGTCGGCGCGCAGCGCGGCCACCCACCGGTCCGCCTCTTCCAGCGTGCGCTGGGTGAAGGGCACCGGCTGGGGCTGGAAGCTGCGGAAGCTGCTCTCGAAGGCGATGACGTTGAAGCGGTCCCCCTCGCGCAGGTGGCGCAGGCACAGCCGCAGCGCGGCCTGGGCCTGGGGCAGGCTCTCGCCCTCCATGGAGCCGGAGACGTCCACCATGAAGACGACTTCCTGCTTCGGAGGCGCGGACGCCATGGCCAGCAGGTCCGGAATCACCGTGAGGGCGAAGGTGCCGGGGCCCGTGTCGTCCTTGCGGTGCGTGACGAGCGGGGTGAACACCGCGCTGCTGTCCGGGCTGCGCAGGCTGAGCACCAGGTCGCGGTCCAGCGACACCTCGCCCCGTGAGAAGCCCACGCGCATCCGCGTGCCGCTCTCCCGGGTGACGGTGACGGCGTGCGACGGGCTCTCCACCACCACCTCGCGGCCCAGGTCCACCAGCAGGTCCATGCGAAGGCCGTAGTGCACCTGGCCGATGGGGGGCGTAATCCGGTCCGCGTCGGGCACGCGGCTCGTGGGGTCCGCGCCGCCATGGCCGGTGCGGTCTCCCGAGGGCGCGCCGGGGATGTAGCGGGGCGCCACCAGCGTGGGCAGCATCCACCGCACACAGCCCTCCTCGGCGGTGACGGCCTGGAGGAACTCCACCTCCACCACCGTCTCCTCGCCGGGCAGCAGGTTGCCCACCTGCGCGGTGAAGACGTTGGAGCGCTCCTGGTCCAGCAGCGCGGCGCCATGGCCCGCGGTGACCGCGTCGTCGTAGGTGCGGAAGGCCTCCTCGCGCTCCTTCACCACGCCCTCCACGCGGCGGCCGGCGCACGTCATGGAGAAGGCGGAGAGGGTGCCATCCGAGGGCAGCGGGAAGGTGTAGAC
The DNA here is from genome assembly GCA_046520375.1 of Pyxidicoccus sp. 3LFB2. Taxonomy (GTDB): domain Bacteria; phylum Myxococcota; class Myxococcia; order Myxococcales; family Myxococcaceae; genus Myxococcus. Next base: position 2,385 of record JBKGHK010000820.1, on the reverse strand, counting down.
GGCCTCCACCGGGCGCTTCTCGTCGTTGCGGTAGCGCTGGCGCACGCGCACGCGCGCATGTCCGCCCAGCAGCTCACCCGTCACCTCGACACCCTGGAGGGGAACCTGCGCGCCCTCGCGCGTATACAGCCCAGCCTGCTCGGTCTTCATGACTGCTCCCTTTCCTGGAACTCCTCGATGAGGGCGCGCACGCGTTCCGCGAGCGCCCGAGTCTTCGCGTCGGCCCCCTCCGACACGTGCAGCTCCAGCCCAGGGGCCAGCTCCCAGCGCTGGTAGCGTGCCATCACCGCCGGCCGCGAGCCCACCGGGGCCGCTGGCGCGAGGGGGACGGCGATGACGCCGGGCGTCGAAGGCCCGTACGTCGGCGGTGTCGGAGTGACTTCCGCACTGGCGAGATTGCGCAGCTCGTCCGCGGACAGCCGCTGCAGCTCCACCTGGATGGCGTCCAGGGGGAGGAACCGCGCCTGCAGGACGCGGATGGCCTTGAGCCGCAGCAGGTGCTCCTCGCCATACACGGTGTCCGGTCCCTTGAAGGGCGGCGCGGGTATCAGCCCCCGCTGGACGTAGTAGCGCACCGTGCGCGGCGAGACGCCCGCCGCCTCGGCCAGCTCCGCCAGCTTCCATTCGGTCTGTGTCTTGGGCGTGCTCACAATCAGGACAGTAAAACCCGACAGTGCCAGTGTCAAGTCATCAGTGTCGATTTGCCAGCGCCGCTGTCTCAGCCGGGCCGTCCGCTTCTGGGAGCCTCGCCAGTCCTACTGTCAGGACGAAGTGGCGGAACTGTCAGGAAGGGGCCTCCGAGCGGAAGACGGGTTGCGCCACCCGAGGGGCGGTGGAACAGAGGAGCGCATGAATGGCGGCTCGGAAGGCATGGACCTCTCGTCCATCCGGCTCATCGGCACGGCGGTGACGCCGGCGGTGATGGTGTCGGCCTGCGGCATCGTGGCGACGGGGTTGGACAACCAGATTGCGCGGATGTCCTCGCGCGTCCGGGACATGACGCGCGAGTGGCGACTGCTGCCGGAGGGGCACGCCCGGCGCGCGGTGCTGCGCGAGGAGGTGGCCATCCTGGACCGGCGCCACGCCATCCTCGCGCAGGCCATCGGTGTCACCTACGCGGCGCTGCTGTCCTTCGTGATGACGTCGCTGCTGTACCTCGTCAAACGCCACGTGGACATTCCGGAGGCGCTGCCGGTGCTGTCCTTCTCGCTGGGTGTGGTGCTGCTCGGGTGCATGGCGCTGTTCGCGCTCGCCTCGCTGCGGCTGGGCCGGCGGGCGATTGCGCTGGAGCGCAAGGAGCTATTCGAGGAGCTGGGCCCGCCAAAGTCCCCCTGAGCGCCACGCTCACGTCACGTCAGGCCGCCAGCGGGAGGTCCCTCCTCTTCCCCGACGCCGTACCCATTGCCCCGGCGCTCTCCCTCGGGAGTCTCCACGCCGGGCCGGTGCATGCCGACCATTCGCAGCAGGTCCAGGGGGATGGGGAGGATGGTGTGGTTGCCGCCGCCGGTAATCTCCACCAGCGTCTGCAGGTAGCGCAGCTGGAGCGAGGACGGGTTGCGGCTGAGCACGTCGGCGGCCATGCCGAGCTTCTCCGCGGCCTGGTGCTCGCCCTCGGCGGCGATGATTTTCGCGCGGCGCTCGCGCTCGGCCTCGGCCTGCCGTGCAATGGCCCGCTGCATCTCCACGGGCAGGTCGACGTTCTTCACCTCCACGTTGGAGACCTTGATGCCCCACGGGTCGGTGTGCGCGTCGAGCACCTTCTGGATTTCGCGGTTGACGCGGTCTCTCTCGCTGAGGAGCTGGTCCAGCTCCACCTGGCCCAGAATCGCGCGGAGCGTCGTCTGGGCGAGCTGGCTGGTGGCGTAGAGGTAGTCCTCCACCTGGAGCACGGCCTTGTCGGCGTGGATGACGCGGAAGTAGACGACGGCGCTGACCTTCACGCTGACGTTGTCGCGGGTGATGACGTCCTGCGGTGGCACGTCGCGCGCCACCGTGCGCAGGTCGATGATGACCATGCGCTCCACGAAGGGAATGAGCCAGCGGAAGCCGGCGCGCTTGAGGCCCACGAAGCGCCCGAGCCGGAACACCACGCCGTTCTGGTACTCGTTGACGATGCGCACCCCGGAGATGAACAGCAGGAGCACGATGCCCACGGGGATGAGCACGCCCAGCAGTCCGCTCAGGTCAATCATGTCTTCACCTCGTCGACGAACAGCGTGAGCCCTTCCACGCGGCGCACCACCACCGGGGCGCCGGGACGGATGGGGGCAGGGGACGTGGCGCGCCAGCGCTCGCCATGGACGAACACCTCGCCATGCTCCGGGTTGACGGAGTCGAGCGCGGTGCCCTGCTCACCCACCAGCCCCGCGTCGCCGCCCTGCTGCG
>JBKGHK010000081.1:0-22521 GCA_046520375.1 Pyxidicoccus sp. 3LFB2 | reverse complement strand
CTCGCCCCACCCCGAGGCGCGAGGCAGTGCGCGGGAGGTGGCCGAAGCGCTGGAGCGGGCTGCACGCAACGCGGGACGCGAGGCGGATGCGCCGCTCTTCACCGGAGAAGAGCCTCGGCCCGCAGGGCTTTTTCCCCTCCCTCAGCGCGTCACAGTGCAGCCCCCGCCTCGCACGCCGAGGTGGCCCTGGGTAGCGGCCGCCGGCCTCGCAGGCGCACTGCTGATGAGCGCCGGGGAACGGCTGAGCGTGAGTCGCCCGGAGGAACCGGCAGCGGCCCACGGTGCGGAGCAGGAAGAGTCCAGAGATGCCGGCACCGTGGCCGTCGGAGACTCCGCACTGACGGCGCTGGTCGAGCCCAAGAAGGCCCCCTCCGTGTGGGCCTCCATCGCGGTGGACGTGCCACCGAAACCCTTCCCGGGGCAGCAGCGTCCGGACGCCAAAGGCCGCTGTCCCGGCAAGGTGCAGTTCGCCATCAACGGCGGGTGTTGGACGAAGCTTCCCGTTGACGAGAAGGACTGTGGGGAGTGGGGCGGCGTTGCCTACAGAGGCGCGTGCTACGTACCGGCCCTGACGCCGCCACGCCCTGCCACCTCGGGCCCTGGGGAGCGCGACGACAGTCCTTAGAGCCCATTTCGGCAGGGCGTTCTGATGGAGCCTCGCCCAAGAAGCAGGCCGCCAAGATAGGAGCTTACCGAAACAGGCTCTTAGCCAGCGGCGCCAGCGCCCGACGTGTGCGCCCGGCCAGTGCAGAGGCCACGCAGCCGCCGGGCATCCACGTCTGCCCGCCTCAGGTGCGAGGCAAGAGCCTCCTGGCTGGCTTGAGCGCCCCAACACCGCGCGACCTGGAGTAGCGCGGTAGGTGTTCGCAGTGCCCCGTCGTAACCGGCCCGCTTCGCGTGAGACCTCCGCGACCCCACAACCGCGGCAGCAAGTCTCAACGAGGCACCGAGGTGGCCGCTCTCTTCTCCCCCCATCGAGACGGCACGTCCGCAGGGCAAGGACCTGGCCACCATCCGGGCAGCGAGAGGGCGAGCCCGCCGCGCGAGGCCCGGCTGCTCTGCGTCGGACCTTGCGGGCCCCGCCGGCAGGCACTGAACGAACAGGCCACCGCGCCGCGCCGCCCCCATCCTGTCCTTGACAGGTAAGCACCTCCTTACGCATTATTGGCGGGCGATGATGCAAACGGAGCCAGGGGTATTCGGAGCAATCAGCCATCCGGCGCGGCGCCGCATGCTCGACCTGTTGGTCGACGGCGACCGCCCGGTGAATGCGATTGCCGAGAACTTCGAGATGAGCCGCCCGGCGGTGTCCCAGCACCTGCGCGTGCTCCTCGATGCGGGCCTCGTCACCGAGCAACGGCACGGCAGGGAGCGGCGCTACCGCCTCGTGCCGGAGCGGCTGGAGCCGGTGCGCGACTGGATTGCTCACTACGAGCGGTTCTGGGACGACAACTTCGCCCGCCTGCGGCGGCACCTCGAGAAGGGCAACGAGCCATGACGAAGACAATCCGACGGGAGCTGAAGTTCCCCCAGTCACCTGCCGCGGTGTGGCGCGCGCTCGCGACCAGCGAGGCGCTCGCCGACTGGATGTACCCGAACGACTTCGAGCCGCGCGTCGGGCATCGCTTCACGTTCCGCGTGCCTCCGGACCCTCGGGCCAAGTTCGATGGACTCGTCGTGCACTGCGAGGTGCTCGAGTGCGATCCTCCGTCCGAGCTCGAGTTCACGTGGGTCGTCGGCGACGGCTGGCTGGATACGCGCGTCAGCTACCGCCTCGAGGCCGATGGCGCCGGGACGCGCGTGGTCTTCGAGCACTCCGGCTTCAAGGAGGACCAGGCGTTCCACGGCGCCGAGTACGGCTGGCAGATGATGCACGGAAAGCTCGCCAAGACGCTCAAGAAGGCGTCGGGCGACGCCGCTCTGACTTCTCCCATCAGCGACAACCCGGCCCCCAAGGCCTGACACGGAGCCACCCACATGAACATCGTCTTCTGGAGTCTTCAGGTCATCCTCGCGCTGCTGTTCCTCTCGGGCGGGGCGTACAAGGCATTCTCGTTCCAGCAGCTCGCGAGCCAGTTCAGCGAAGTTCCCCACGCGGTCTGGCGGACGCTCGGCATCCTCGAGATGGCCGGTGGTGTGCTGCTGATTGTCCCGGCGGCGTTCAAGTGGATGCCCAGCCTCACCGCGCACGCGGCCGCGGTGCTCATGTTCGAGACGTTCGCGCTCGCCGTGCTGTACGCGCGTCACTCGACGAAGATGACGCCTGAGAACCCGATGCTCTGGGCGCTCGTGATGGGAGTGATGGTCGCCTTCGTCGCGTACGGCCGCTACGTCCTCAAGCCGGTGGTGTCGGTCACCGCGTGACGGAGTGGCTGACGCCGCCTCCAACTGCTACAGCGCTCACGCATGCGAATCGCTGTGTCCGGCACGCATCGCGTGGGGAAGTCCACCCTCATCGAGGAGCTGTCCGACCTCCTCCCTTCCTATGTGACGGTGGATGAGCCGTACCACCAGCTGGAAGAAGAGGGCTACGCGTTCGCGGAGGCGCCCTCGGTCGAGGACTTCGAAGCGCAGCTCGCACGGTCCATCGACAACCTGGACGAGGGCCCTCGCGACGTGTTGTTCGACCGGTGTCCGGTGGACTTCATCGGATACCTGTTGGCCCACGAGGATGGCGACGCGTTCGACCTGGACGCGTGGCTCCCGCGCGTACGCAGCGCCCTCCAGAAGCTCGACCTGATTGTCCTGGTCGGAATCGAGCGGCCGGACCGGATTGCGCGCTCCGCCTCGGACGACGAGGCGCTGCGCCTGGCGGTCGACGAGAAGCTGAAGGAGCTCCTCCTCGATGACTCCCACGCCTTCGACGTCGAGGTGCTCGAAGTCGAAGGTGCGCCGAGAGCCCGTGCAAGGCAGGTTCTCGCGCACCTTCCTGACGCCGCGTAGGTCTGCCTCGAAGGCCGCCGGCGGGACGGGAGCTGCAGGGCGGACGTGACGCTCCTGCGCTGACCCCACCGCGAGTGCGACATTTCCCGCCCGACCTCGTTCTCCATCCGGAAGCAGCGTGTCGGGCCCGCGGCCCGGCGGCTCGCACGGAGCCCCTCTTCGAGGGGTGGAGTCACCATGAAATCGTCGCGCGCGGAAGCGCTCCTGCTGGCGTCCCTCCTGGGGCTTGCTGGTGGATGCGGGGAAGACGTGTCCCCGTCACCGCTGTCATCGTCGGAAACGTCCGTTGCACGGACCGCGCAGTCGCTGGCGGCGGCCCGGCTCCTCAAGGACATCAACCCCAGCCGCGTCGTCTATGACGACCGCGACTCATCACCGAGCGGGTACACCCAGGCAGGCAGCCTCACCTACTTCGTCGCGTCCCCCATGGAGACGGGCGCGGAGCTGTGGAGGACGGACGGCACCGAGGCAGGCACCGTCCTCGTCAAGGACCTCTACCCGGGCCCCGGCTCCTCGGACCCCGCGAAGCTCACCGCGGTCGGCAACACGCTCTTCTTCACCGCCCGCACCCCGGCCTCGGGCATCGAGCTGTGGAAGACGGATGGCACCGAGGCGGGCACCGTCCTGGTCAAGGAGTTCTTCCCTGGCATCGTGTCGGGTTCCTTCGGTGCCTTCGCCGCGGTGGGCTCCAAGCTCTTCTTCACCGCCGACGCGACGGGCACTGGCAGTGAGCTGTGGAAGAGCGATGGCACCACTGCCGGCACCGTCCTCGTCAAGGACATCTACCCGGGCTCCATCAGCAGCGCCCCCGCGAACCTGACGGCCATGGGCGGGGTGCTCTACTTCTCCGCCACCTCCGGAGACGGCACGGGCCGCGAGCTGTGGAGGAGCGACGGCGCCTCCGCCGGCACCCTGCGCCTCCTGGACATCTACGAGGGCTCTGCCAGCAGCTCCCCCCTGGACCTCTTCGCGGTGGGCGGGACGCTCTACTTCCGGGCGTCGCACGGCTCCTACGGCTACGAGCTGTGGAAGACGAATGGCACCTCCGCCGGAACGGTGCTGGTGAAGGACCTCTCCCCGGGCACCGCCAGCTCCACCCCTGGAGGCTTCGTGGAGGTGGGAGGCATCGTCTACTTCTCCGCCACCGAGCCGGCCACGGGCACCGAGCTGTGGAGGACGGACGGCACCGCGGCCGGCACCTTCCTCGTCGGGGACCTCAACCCCGGCACCGCCAGCGCCGCTCCCGCCGAGCTGGAAGCCGTGGGGGGCGTGCTCTACTTCAGCGCACAGGAGTCGGCCACCGGCCGGGAGCTGTGGCGCAGTGACGGCACCGCCGCCGGCACCTTCCTGGTGACGGACCTGCGCCCGGGGACCACGAGCTCCACGCCCACGGAGCTCACGGGCTTCAACGGGCGGCTCTACTTCCGGGATGCGTTGAACAACCTCTGCCTGAGTGACGGCACCGCCGCCGGCACCGGGGTCCTGGTGAGCTCCGCCGACGACATCAGCGGGCTGGTGGCCGCGGGCAACCGGCTCATCTTCACGCAGGAAGCACCCTTCACCGGCACCGAGCCCTGGACGAGTGACGGCACTGGCGCCGGCACGAAGCTCCTCAAGGACCTCCAGCCCAACCTGCCTCCGTCCCGGCCGGGCCACTTCACCCGCATGGGCGACAAGGTCTTCTTCCGCGCTCGGGGGACGGGAACCAGCTTCGCGGTGTTCCAGACGGACGGCACCGAGGCGGGGACTGCTGTCGCGGGAGACCCCTCGCAGTACGCGCACTGGAACGCCACGCCGCTCGCCGTGGTGAACGGGACGGTCTTCTTCGTGGGCGACGACTACTACCTCCGCGACGAGCTGTGGAAGACGGATGGCACCGGCGCCTGGCTCGTCAAGGACATCTACCCGGGGAGCTCCTATGGCTCGTCGCCGAGCGACCTGACGGCGCTGGGCAACACGCTCTACTTCTTCGCCTTCGAGCCCACGGGAGGCCGCGAGCTGTGGAAGAGCGACGGCACCGAGGCCGGCACCGTGCGCGTCAAGGACATCTACCCGGGCACCTCCAGCTCCACCCCCAGGAAGCTGACCGTGGTGGGCAACACGCTCTATTTCATGGCCAGCGCGTCCGGCACGGGCGGTGAGCTGTGGAAGAGCGACGGCACCGAGGCCGGCACCGTCCTGGTCAAGGACATCTACCCCGGCGTCGCCAGCTCCAACCCCTCGGACTTCACCGCCGTGGGCAACACCCTCTTCTTCCAGGCCATGGACGCAGCGACGGGCTACGAGCTGTGGAAGAGCGATGGCACCGCCGCCGGCACCGTGCGCGTCAAGGACATCTACCCGGGCACAGGCGGCGCGCAGCCCCGCTTCCTCACCTCGGTGGGCCAGCGCCTCTTCTTCGGGGCCGGCTCGCCCAACGAAGGCTACGAGCTGTGGACCAGCGACGGCACCGAGGCCGGCACCGTGCTGGTGAGAGACCTGCTCCCAGGGCCCGACTCGGGCCTGGCCGCCGAGCCGATGCTGGGGCTTGGCCCCGAGGGGCTCCTCCTCTTCACCGCCACGGATGGCACCTCTGGCATGGAGCCCTGGGTGAGCACCGGCACCGCCGCCGGCACCCGGCAGCTGGTGGACGTCTTCCCGGGCGCGCGCTCCTCGGCGCCGGGGGAGTACTTCCGCGCGGGCTCGCTCGTCTACTTCGCCGCCGATGACGGCGTGCACGGACGCGAGCCGTGGGTGTACCCGCTCTCGGACTTCCAGGACACCACGCCGCCCACCGTCACCTGTCCGGCCACGGTGGTGGCGGAGGCCACGGACGCGAGCGGTGCGCTCGTCAGCTACCCGCCCGCCACGGCTATCGACGACAACCTCTCCAGCCAGCCGACGCTGGCCTACAGCCACCCGTCGGGCAGCCGCTTCCCCCCGGGCATCAACCCCGTCACCGTCACGGCCACGGATGCCGCCGGCAACCGCAGCACCTGCACCTTCCTGGTGAAGGTGCGCGACACCACGGCGCCCACCATCACCTGCCCCGCGGACTTCACCGCCGAGGCCACCGGCCCGAACGGAGCCCCGGCCCACTACCCACCCGCGACGGCGACGGACACCGCGTCCTCTCCGGGCCTCGCCTACAGCCTGCCGCCGGGGAGCACCTTCCCCCTGGGCAGCACCGCCGTCACCGCCACGGCACCGACGACGCGGGCCTGCGCGCGTCCTGCACCTTCCAGGTGCGCGTGGTGGACACCACGGGCCCGACGCTCGCCTGTCCGGCCCACGTCGTCACCGGAGCCACCAGCCCGGCGGGCGCCACGGTGACGTACCCTCCCGCCGCCGCCTCGGACGCCGTCACCGCGTCGCCCTCGCTGGCTTACACCCGGGCCTCGGGCGGCACCTTCCCGCTGGGCAGCACCCCGGTGACGGTGACGGCCGTGGACGCCACGGGCAACCGCAACAGCTGCGCCTTCACCGTCACGGTGCAGGACCCCACGCTCCCCACGCTGGCGTGTCCGGCCCACGTCTTCGTCGAGGCCACCAGCGCCACCGGCGCCGTGGTGCGCTACGCACCGGCCACCGTCTCCGACGCCCTGTCGCGCGCCAGCCTCAGCTACAGCCGGGCCTCGGGCAGCACCTTCCCCCTGGGCAGCACTCCGGTGACGGTGACGGCCACCACCAGCGCGGGCGGCACGGTGACGTGCAGCTTCACCGTCAGCGTGCAGGACACCCTCGCGCCCCGGCTGTCCTGCCCGGCAGGTGTCACCGCCGAGGCCACCCAGGCCTCCGGTGCCCAGGTGACGTATCCGGCGGCCACCGTCTCGGACGCCGCTGGCACCGTGGCGCTGGCCTACAGCCAGCCCTCCGGGACGGTGTTCCCCCTGGGCGTCAACCGGGTGTCGGTGACGGCCACGGATGGCGCGGGCAACAGCGCCTCCTGCGCCTTCACCGTCAGCGTGCGGGACACCCTGCCGCCCACGCTGACGTGCCCCTTCAACGTCACCGCCGAGGCGATGGACGCGCGCGGCGTCAGCGTCACCTACCCGCCGGCCCTCGTCACGGACGCGGTCTCCGCCCTGACGAACACCGTCTACAGCAAGGACTCGGGCAGCAGCTTCCTGCCGGGGCAGACGCGGGTGACGATGATGGCCACGGATGAGTCCGGCAACGCCGCCACCTGCAACTTCTACGTGACGGTGCGGGACACGCGCCCGCCCCAGCTGTCCTGCCCCGCCCCCGTCTTCGCCGAGGCGACGGGCAGCACGGGTGCCCCGGTGCACTACGGGCCCGCCATCGCCACGGACGTGATGACGCTCAGTCCTTCCGTCACGTACAGCCCCACCGCGGGCAGCACCTTCCCCCTGGGCACGACGGTGGTGACGGCCTCGGCCACGGACGCGGCAGGCAACGTGGCGACGTGCACCTTCCCGGTGACGGTGCGGGACACCCATGCCCCGGTGATGAGCTGCCCGCCCAACCTGTCCTTCCAGGCCACCAGCTCCAGCGGCGCGCAGGTGACGTACCCGCCGCCCACCGTCTCGGATGGCATCTCCGCCGCGACGGTGACGTACAGCCGCCCGCCCACCGGCAGCTTCCCGATGGGCACCACGCCCATCACCGCCACCGCGACTGACGGCTCGGGCAACCAGGCCTCGTGCACCTGGCACGTCATCGTGCGTGACACGGCGGCCCCCGCGATCACCTGCCCCGTCAACCTCATCGCCGAAGCCACCGGGCCTGGCGGCGCCTGGGTGACGTACCCGCCGCCCACGGTGAGCGACCTCTCCCCGGTGACGGTGAGCGCCAGCCCGGCCCCTGGCACCGTCTTCCCCGTGGGCGTCACGACCGTCACCCTGGTGGCGGCGGATGCAGGGGGCCACAGCTCGCTCTGCACCTTCACGGTGCAGGTGCGAGACACCACGCCGCCCACGCTCACCTGCCCGGCGAATGTCATCACCGACGCCACCGGGCCCGCGGGCGCCAGCGTGGTGTACCCAGAGGCCACCACGTCCGACGCGGTGACGCCGCTGCCCCACGTCAGCGTCAGTCACTCGGCGGAGACGGTCTTCCCCGTGGGCACCACGACGCTCAGCGCGGTGGCCCGGGACGATGCCGGCAATGCCTCCACCTGCACCTTCGACATCGTGGTGCGGCCGGCTCCGTTCGGCGGATAGCGGGCGCTCCCGGTGGCCCGGCCCCTGCCATCACAGGTGGGGCCGGGCCTTCCTGCTACCCTCCCGCGGCATGGCCCTCCTTCACGAGCAGAGCCGCTGTGCCATCTGCCATGACCTGGCGCAGAGCCGCCCGTTCATCGCCACGTCGGGAGTCGTGTTTCCTCCCACCGACGCGCTGTGGGAGTTCTGTGATGCGCCCTTGCACCAGGACTGCCTCGCCACCTGGGAGCACCGCCTCCGGTTCGCTCGTGGCTATTTCGACTGCACCCGCGAGGCCGTGCTGAAAGGCCATGGCCTGCTGCTGCTCGAAGGAGAGGGATGGCTCCTCCATTGTGGTCCGCCCGTCTCCGAGGCGCTCCTTCGTGGCGCCGGCGCTTCCCCCCTCTTCCAGGGGGTGCAACCGGGCGAACCCTTCTTCGCGGAAGTGGTGCTCGCGGAATGGCCCGGGGACCTCCATACCCATTGGAACGACTGGCCCGGCTATGCGGCGGGGGCGTTCCGCGAGGGGCTCGTGGGCGCATTGCTTCACGGCGCCGAGGCTGTCATGGCACAGGTGCGGCGGCACGTGCCGGACATGGCCTCACTGAATGCGCTTCGGCAACAAGCCCTGAGCCGCGCTCCTGAAATGACGCCCAAGCCCTGAGCGCCGGCTCTCCGTGGGCCCGCCCCGCTGGGATTCCCCAGGTGGAATGGCCTAAGGAGTCCTTTGTCCGCCCCGACGCCCCCATGCCGGGAGCGTGGGAGGAGCCGCATCAGGACAAGACGGGAACCGAGCATGTTCAAGCGAACGGCAGTCCTCGTGGTGAGCTGTGGTGCGTTGCTGGCCGGCTGCGGTACCGACGTGCAGGACGAGCACCCGGAGCTCATCTCCAACCTGCTCGAAGCCGGGTTCCCGGCCGAAGACATCCATGTCGTTGACGGCGCCGTGTACGCGGGCGACGCGCACGTGAGCCTCGCGGCGTCCCGCGAGCTGCTCCAGCGCGGTGAGGGCAGCGAGGAGCTGTACCGCACGACCAACCTCGTCAGCACCGCCGTGACGAAGATCTGCGTCAACCCCACCGCCGCGTTCGCCAGCTACCCCCGGCTCAGCCAGGGCCTGGACATGGCCATCGTCAACTACAACGCCCTGGGGCTCCGGATTACCTTCGCGCGCGGCCCCACCACCGGTTGCAGCGCGAACATCACGGCGCAGGCCATTCCCGGCTCCGGCGCCTCGGCGGGGTTCCCCTCGGGTGGCCTGCCCTACGGAATCATCAACATCGGCTACGGGCTGAACACCGCCACCCTGGACGTGAACGAGCACGTCATCACCCACGAACTGGGCCACACGATTGGCCTGCGGCACACGGACTTCTACGACCGGTCCATCAGCTGCGGCGGCTCCCCCAGCAACGAAGGAACCGCGGGCGTGGGCTCCGTCCTCATCCCCGGGACGCCGACCACCGCCACGCCGGGCGGGTCCATCATGAACACCTGCTATCCGCCCGATACCAACGGCGAGTTCACCGCCACCGACCGCGCGGGGCTGAATTACATCTACTGAGGGCTGGCGCTACCGGTGCCCGGTGGGAGGAATCCGGGCACAATGCCGCGCATGCTCATGAACTCGCTGTTGATGGTGGCGCTGCTCGCGGCCCCGTCCCAGCCGCTCACGTGGAAGGTGAGCGGCTCGGACGTCACGTTCGAGATGTCCGCGAAGGACCTGCGCGCCCTGCGCGGCGGCAAGGAGGTGTTCGGCCTGCAGTCACGCAAGGCGGACTTCCTGGCCAACTTCGAGGTCGAGGAGGGCGCCGACACGCTCGGCTGGGAGGGCTCCGAGTCCTTCAAGGTGCTGTCGGTGGTGGGCCCCTGGGTGAGCTACGAGAAGTCGAGCGGGGGCTTCACCGGCGGCGCGCACCCGTACGCCAGCACCGTCTACGTCACCGAGGACGTGACGAAGCCCAAGGGCGCCTTCTCACTGCTCGACGTGTTCCCCGAGAAGGACGTGGTCGCCGCGCTCAAGGCGGACCGCTTCATCCGCAAGCACATCCATGACGAGGCGGCGTTCAAGAGCGCGCAGACGGTGGAGGCGCTGATGCAGAGCCTGGAGCCCGGCGAGGACTGCGTGGGCTTCGACCTGGGAGGGCTGGACTCCGTGAAGCACTCGGTCGCGTTCCACCACGTCGAGGGCACCAAGGTCGCCGTGCGCATCGCGTTCGGCTACGCCGCCGAGGCGTGCCGGGGGCAGCACTTCGTGGTGGGTGTGCTGTTGCCCCTTCCCGCGCCGCTGCGGCCCGCCTTCGAGCGCGCGGCCCGGCGGGAAGCGGGCTTCCTACTGAAGGATGCGAAGGCCGTGAAGGCCCCCTCCGTGCAGTTCACGTGGGAGCCGCCCGAGCGCAAGGCGCAGTGAAAAGGGGAGCCAGGTGGCCCAGGCCGTACACGCGGCCCGGGCCCTGGAGACAGCACAGGCGAAGGCCTACCGCCCGCCGAGGAAGTCCGCCTTGCCCAGGTCCACGCCGTTGTGACGCAGCAGCGCGTACGCCGTCGTGACGTGGAAGAAGAAGTTCGGCAGGGCGAAGTGCTTCAGGTACTGCTCGCCGGTGAACTGCATCGGGTCCTTGCCGCGCCTGGGCACGCTGACCGTCTTCTCCTCGGTGCCGTCCAGCTTCTCGCGCGGCACCGACTCCAGATAGGAGAGCGTCTTGGCGATGCGCTCCTCCAGCTCGGGCAGCGTGGCCTCGTTGTCCTCGAAGCTGGGAGCGTCCGTCCCGGACAGGCGCGCCAGGCAGAACTTGGCGGTGTCACAGGCAATCTGCACCTGGTTCTTGAAGGGCAGCATGTCGGGCGCGAGCCGCGCCGTCACCAGCACGTTGGGGTCGAACTTCTTCGCCTCCGCGTGGGCCCGGGCCTTGCCAAGACACTTCGAAAGGTTGCCGAGCATCGACACGAAAATCGGCACGCTGGCCGAGGACATGGAAATCGTCATGGAAGGTCTCCGAAAAAGGAGCCCTGCTCTAACGCATGTCCCCGGCCGGCGCAGCGTTCTCGACACTCGCGAGGGCCGGGTGGAAGGAGCGTTCCTTCCGTGGCGTCCCACGCTAACATCAGACGCGCAGTCCACCCCCCAGCGAAGGACTCACATGAAGACGACGTCACTGGTTGTGGTTTCCCTGATGTCTGTCCTGGCCCTCGGCGCGGCCATGTTCCCTCTCACCACGAACGCGGCGGACGCCGAGCCCGAGGCCTCGACGGCGGGCCTCTGTGCCTCTGCCTCGGAAGAGGTCTCCCAGGACGCGACGCAGGCGACCCAGACCGAGGGGACCGCCCTGCGCGCCGGCTACTGCTACTTCGACTGCTCGCGCTGCGAGACGGACCAGGACTGCAGGAACCGCGGCGCCGGGTACTGCACCAGCATCCCGCTGTGCGTCCAGGCGCCCCCCGCGCCCAGCCCCCAGTAACCCGCCGCCTCACGGCAAAGGGGCGCCGCGTCCCTGACGCGGCGCCATGACTCCGTGCGCCAACACGGGCTGTCTCACGGGGCTGCATGAACAATTGCAGCCCCCCTTGAAGTGATTGCTCCGAAGCGCGGGCGCGCACACGCTGCGCCGCATGAACATCAAGCGGCTGATGCGGGTGGGCGTCGTCGGTGGTGGAGCCATGGGGTGCGGCATCGCGCTCGAGCTCGCCACCGCCGGACGTCAGGTGGTGCTCTACAACACGCGCCCCGACAGCAGTGAGCGCGCGCGGGTGAAGCTGGAGCGGGACGCGGCGCTGCTGATGGAGACGGGGCTGCTCTCCGCGGAGCGGGCCTCCTCGGCGCTCGGCCGCATCCGGCGCACCACCGTGCTCGCCGAGGCCGCCGTGGACCAGGACCTGGTCATCGAGTCCGTCCCCGAGGACCTCGCCCTCAAGCAGGAGGTCTTCCGCCAGCTGGACCGGCTCGCGGCGCCCGACACCCTGCTGGCCTCCAATACGACGGCGCTCAGCGTGACGGCCATTGCCCGCGACTGCACGCACCCCGAGCGCGTCCTCTCCGCGCACTACTACCTGCCCGCGCACCTCATCCCGCTCGTCGACGTCATCCCCGGCGAGAAGACCTCGCCCGAGGCCGTGGAGACCACGCGCCGCTTCCTGGAGGAGCTGGGCAAGGCGCCCGTGGTGTTCGCGAAGGACGTGCCGGGCTCGGTGGGCCCGCGCCTGCAGCAGGCCCTCATCGGCGAGGCCATCCGACTGGTACAGGAGGGCGTGGCCACCCCGGAGATGGTGGACCGCGTGCTCACCCAGGGGCTCGGGCGGCGACTGGGCGTCTCGGGCGTCTTCGACCGGCTGGACCTCGCGGGGTTGGACCTCGTCACCGCCATTCTCAAGGGCTCTGGCCGCCCGGTGCCGCCGGTGCTCACGCAGAAGGTGGAGCGCGGCGAGCTGGGCCTGAAGACGGGCCAGGGCTTCTACACCTGGACGCCGGACTCCACCGCCGCCTTCGAGGAGCGCGTGGCCCGCCACCTCATCACCCAGCTGGGCGAAGACCGCGCCGCCGGACGCCTGCGCACGCCAGGGGCCGAAGAATGAGCCCGGACGCCGTGCTGCTGGACCCGGCCGTGCTGTCGGACTTCCTCGCGGACGCCATCCGCGAGTACACGGCGTGCACGCCCGAGCTGCCGCCCCGGAGCTGGGCCGTGCTGCTGGGGCGCTTCGTCGGTGACGCGATGCGGGTGGAGCGCGTGCGCTTCGCCGCCAACATCCGCGAGACGGACGACCGCGTGCTCCAGGAGTTCGACGCCACCATCATCCCCCGCTTCGGCGCCTGCTACGCCAACGGGCGGCGGGGCTACTGGTGCGAGCCCCGCGAGCTGCTGCGCATCACCACCGAGGCGGAGGCCGAGGGGCTGGAGGTGCTCGGCTCCATCCACCTGCACCCGGACTGGCACCGCATCGGCCCGCCCCACGAGCGCGGCCTGCGGGTGAGTCAGGAACCCACGCCCATGGACCGGCACCTGTTCGGGGGCACGGGCTGGCCGCTCAACATGATTCTCTACCTGGAGCGGCGCGACGGGCGGCTCTACCACGCGCTCGGCGCCTGGTCCCCTCCCGAGGAGCCGGGCGCCGACACCGGCTGCCGGCCCCTGGCCATCCGCCTCGGCGTCCCGGAGCAGGCCCTGGCCACGGCCTCCGGCATGTAGGGGCTGCACGCCCATTGGCAATCGCTGCTCGTTTGCGGTGAATCCGCCGTCCGGGCTATAGCCACCCCCCTCAAGCCTGAGGGGGATTCATGTCTGTGTTGCGTTTTGTCGGGCGCGCCGCGTCGATGGTGACGGCGGTGCTTGCCCTGGGAGTGTTCGCGGCCTGTGGCGACGGCGACTCGCGCTCGCCGGCGAGCGCCGACGTCAAGGTCATGCTGGGCCAGGCGCTGTCGCCAGATGATGTGACGCGCATCCGCGTGGAGGTCCAGGGCCCGGGCATCCCCACCCCACTGGGGATGGACCTCGCCCGCGACGGGAACACGTGGAACGGCACGCTCCGCGACATCCCCGCGGGCGCCGACCGCGTCTTCACGGCGACCGCGTACGGCGCGGCGTCCACCATCCTCTATGCGGGCCAGGCGGGGCCCATGGCCCTCCAGCCGGGCCGCGTGGCCGCGGTCTTCCTGCTGCTGCAGCAGGTCAACCCGCCCCCGCCCTTCGAGAACGAGGCGCCCATCATCGACTCGCTCACGGTGTCCACCAACGAGGTGGCGCCGGGCGCGTCTGTCACCCTCTCGGCGGCCGCGCACGACAACAACCCGGGGGACACGCTGACGTACACCTGGAGCGCGCCCGGCGGCACGTTCAGCGCCCCGGCCGCCGCGTCCACCACGTGGACCGCGCCCGCCGCCGCGGGCGTGCAGCGCATCCAGCTGGAGGTGCGTGACTCCCGGAACGCCACCGCCACCGTCACCGTCGACCTCACCGTGCGCAGCGGAGGCCCGACGGGACAGGCCGCGGTGACGGTGCGCCTCAACACCTGGCCGGAGGTGAGCGCGATGATGGGAGCGCCCTCCGTGCTCGCCGTGGGTCAGCCGACGCAGCTGGCCGCCACGGTCGCCGACCCGGATGGAGACACGCTGAATCTCTTCTGGATTTCCTCCTGTGACGGCCTCTTCGAGGCGATTGGCACCCGCACCCCGACGTTCACCCTGAGCACCGCGCCGGCCGATGCCCGGTGCACCTTCACGCTCTTCGCCTCGGATGACCGGGGCGGCTTCCACGCGGGCCACCTCACGCTCCAGGTGGGCTCCGGCCCTCGGGTGGACATGCAGCGCGTGCCCGTCGTGGACAGCGTCTCCCAGTCCGCCCAGCAGGTCGACGCTGGCGACTTCGTGCTGCTCGGGCTCACCGCGCATGACCCGGAAGGCACGGCGCTGAGCGTCTCCTGGGTGGCCTCGCTAGGCACCCTCCTGGCCACCCGTGGCAGCGGTGGCTCGGCCTTCGCGGACTGGATGGCGCCGGCCTGCTTCAACGGCCCCGCCGAGGTGACGGCCGTCATCACGGACGCGAGCGGTGCCACCACGGAGGTGACGTTCACCATCCGGCCATGGGTCAGCTCCGCCTGCGGCGAGCAGACCGTCCTCGGCCACAGCTCCACCTCCTACGTCCAGGCCGACGGCTCCATCGTCACCCGGCCCACCGACCTGAGGTCGACGTTCATCAGCGTCTGGGTGCCCCAGGCGGACGGCTCGTATGTCGAGCAGTTTGGCCGCGGCCTGATGGATGGCTCCTTCGTCATCCACAACGTGGAGCGCACGCCCTACCTGCTGCAGTTCGGCGCGTCCTACTACTGGCTGCACAGCCGCACGCCGGACCTCAGCTCGGCGCTCCCGGGCCGCGCCGACCTGGAGCCGGAGCCGGATGACACGCTCTTCAACCTCGAGCTGTACGGCCTCAACCCCTGGAGCGCCGACGATGACTTGGAGGTGAGCTCCTTCGGCACGGGCCTCACCTACTTCGCGCTGGAGTGCGCCACGCCGCCCCTGTTCGTCGGGGTGGGCTCGACGCTCTTCGCCGGCAGCACCGGGTATAACGACTCCCTCTTCAACTGTGGCAACCGCATCGGGCGTATCGACCTGGCGCGCGGGGACACGGTGCATGTCTCCCAGCTGGTGGGGCGTCCCGGGGGCATGGGCGGGCTGGACCTCGTCCAGGAGGCACGCCGGGGCTTCGAGGTCTCCAGCGGAAGCGCGGGCGGCAGCGTGGTCTCCGGGGGCGGCGCCGTCACGCTGACCGGAACGCTCCTGCCCCAGCCCACCACCACGCGCACGGTGCAGCTGCGCGCCTCCGAGTTCGAGGCCCTGTTGCTCGCCGCGCACCCCCGCGCCACGCTGCGCAACACCCAGGACCTGAGTGTCGGCGCGATGCCGGGCTTCATGCGCTTCGGCACCTACACCGGCTGGCATGACCTGGCTCGCGGTAACAACTTCAATCCCGGCCAGCCGCTCGTCACCCAGGCGCTGGAGTTCGCCGACCCCTTCCCCGCGTCGTGGGACCGGTTCGCCTCCAACGTCGCGGCGGGCTCCATGAGCTACTCGGTGCCGCTGGCGGGTGGCGGCAACTCCACGCCGGCGTCCTTCCGGTTCACCGTCTACGCCCATGCGCCCTTCGCCGCCGGCGCGCCCCTGCAGCTCAGCCCCCTGGTGGGCCCGCCGCGCAACGTGCGCCTCAACGGCCAGCCCGCCACCGAGGACGGGGGCCAGGGCGTGGGCGAGACGCCCCTGGTGAGCTGGGATGCACCGCTCCTGGGCGAGCCCACCTCGTACACGGTGCGCCTGTACCGGCTCTCCGCGACGAGCACCAACGGGACGACCCGCACGCTGATGCGGTCCTTCTTCACCACCGAGAACCAGCTCCGGCTCCCGCCCGGCCTGCTCTTCGCCGGACGGCACTACCACCTGCTGGTGCAGGCCAACCGGCGCGTCGGCGGGGACCTGAGCAGCCCCCTCTTCGACGGACCGTGGAGCAACACCGCGCCGGCCTTCACCGGCCGCTTCCAGCCCTGAGTCACCCCGGGACGCGCCGTGCCCCTCAATTCCTGGAGGGGCCCGGTGCGGCCTCGCTCGTGAGCGTGGGCTTCGGCATCGCCACGGGCGTCTGGAGCAGCTGCCTCAAGGCCTCGAGCCGCGCGGTCTCCGCGGCCTGACGTGCGGCCACCTCAGCGGCGATGCGCGCGGCTTCGTGGCCGCGCCCCGACTGACTCGTGTGGCTCCCCATGGCGCCGTCCTCCCGAAAGGATGTGGGTGCTGGCACGGGCTGCGTGCACCAGGAGTATCCGGAGCCACCGGGCGGGGCTGGAATTAATCCGGATTAAATCGCCCCCCGCCGGGAAGATTATTCCCTGCCCCCGTTCAACTGCCGGCACGCGCGCTCGCCCCACACCCGCACCCGCACCCTGTTGAGGGGGAAATCCATGCTGAAGCTTCGTACCGCCCTGACGGCCTCCGTGGCCGTCGTGGGATTGAATGGTTGTGTCTACGGCTACATCCACGACGCCGCGACGGGCAGCGCCATCCAGGACGTGACGGTGACGGTGGCCTCCGGCAACTGCTCCGGCACCGGCTGCACCACGCCCGCCACCCAGAAGACGGACACCTCCGGCCTCTACGTCTTCGACGCCTACGGCGACCGGAACGGCGAGGACAAGGTGCAAATCATCATGCCCGCGTCCGGCGAGGAGGCCCTCCGGCTCGTGTACAGCCGCGCCGGCTACCGCTCCGTCAGCGTCTTCCACAAGCCCAAGTACGAGAACGTCACGCAGGACGGGAAGAACTACGACATCTCCAACGTGCAGACCGTGTACCTCTGCGCGCTGTTCGCTCCCGACGCCGACACGGATGGCATCTGCGACGCCGCGGAGGGCCAGTACGGCACCAACGCCCTCAGCTCGGACACGGACGGTGACAGCATCAGCGACTTCGCCGAGCTGTACGGCTCGGGCGGCGTCGACCTGCGCTACTACGGCGCCAACCCGAAGAAGAAGGACATCTTCGTGGAGGTCGACTACTACCCGAACCTCAAGCCCCTGCAGGGCGCGCTGGACCGCGTGACGGCCTCCTTCGCCAACGCGCCGGTGACCAACCCCGACGGCAGCACGGGCATCGCGCTGCACCTGGTGCTCAGCAACCAGATTCCCGTCGCCGACGCCGACATGGACCTGAACCCGGCGTGGGTGGACTTCGACGTCATCAAGAACAAGCACTTCCCCGCGCGCCGGGCGCCGTTCTTCCACTACGCGCTGATTGCCAACCAGTACAACAGCGGCGGCTCCAGCGGCCTGTCGCGCGGCATCCCCGGCCATGACTTCATCGTGTCGCTGGGCAACTGGGGCACCCCCGGCGGCACCGAGCAGCAGCAGGCCGGAACCATCATGCACGAGCTGGGGCATAACATCGGCCTGCAGCACGGCGGCAACGAGGGCATGAACTACAAGGCCAACTACCTGAGCCTCATGAGCTACACGTACCAGCTGCGCGGCCTGACGGTGGACGCGACGGACGGCGTGCTGGACTACTCGCGACTGCGCATCGGCGGCGTGAGCGAGTCGTCGCTCAACGAGATTTCCGGCTTCGCCCCCATCGCCCCCACCACCGAGGCGGACCTGTCCCACTATGGCGTCCGCGTCGGCAGCGTCCTGCGCACCGGCGCCGCGCATGGCAACCTGGACTTCAACGGCAATGGCGTCATCCAGAACGTCCTCGTGGCCCAGGACCTGAACAACGACGGCGACGCGTTGGACTTCATCGCCGCCTCGCAGAACGACTGGACGGCGCTGGTGTACGACGGCGCCGGCACCATCGGCGATGCCGCCCTGGGCGCCAACAACGCCGGCCTCAAGCGGCTGCAGCCCTTCTTCGTCATGCCCGAGAAGACGGAGCAGTGCATCACCGAGCCCCGCCGCTAGGCCGCTGAACACCCCACGCGGAAAGCCAGTACACCCCGCCGGGTTCCTCGCCAGAGGGGCCCGGCGGTGGTGTTTCAGGTGACGCACCGCGTCCCGCTCGCGGAATGCAATCAGGGCCGGCATGCTTCGTAGGGGCTCCGCCCCCTCTGTGCGACAGCCCCCTGGAGTTCGCCATGCGTCACACGCTTCGCCGCTTTGCGCTCGTTGCCCTCGCCAGCTGTACGGGCGTCGCGCTCCTCACCGGAGCCGATACCCGGAAGCCCACCACCGAGTGGCTGGCCCGTCCCTCCGAGGCGGCCCGCGTGGCGCGGGTGGAGGCAGGCCTGGCCCCGGTCAGCATCCCGGGCGAGGCGCCCATCCGCATGCCGATAGAGCGCTGGATGGAGCTGTACAAGATTCCCGGGCTGAGCATCGCCGTCTTCGACAAGCACGCCCTGGTGTGGGCCAAGGGCTATGGCGTGAAGCAGGTCGGCGGCACGGACGCCGTCACGCACGACACGCTCTTCCAGGCCGCGTCCATCAGCAAGCCCATCACCGCCCTGGCGACGCTGCACCACGCCGAGGCGAAGAAGTGGTCGCTCGACGCGAACATCAACGACCTGCTCGTGTCGTGGAAGCTCCCGGAGAACGAGTACACGAAGACGGAGAAGGTGACGCTGCGCCGGCTGCTCAGCCACAGCGCGGGCACCACGGTGCACGGCTTCCCGGGCTACCCCGTGACGGAGCCCCGGCCGACGGTGGAGCAGGTGCTCAACGGAGAGAAGCCCGCGAACACCGCCCCGGTGCGGGTGGACATCGTCCCCGGGACGAAGACGCGCTACAGCGGCGGTGGCACCACCATCGTCCAGCTGATGCTGATGAATCAGCTGAAGAAGCCGTTTCCGCAAATCATGCGCGAGACGGTGCTGGGGCCGCTCGGGCTGAAGCGCAGCACGTATGAGCAGCCCCTGCCCCCGGAGCTTGCCTCCAACGCGGCCGCTGCCACGCGCTTCGGTGGGGTGGGCGTCGAGGGCCGGTGGCACGTGTACCCGGAGATGGGCGCCGCGGGCCTGTGGACGACGCCGTCCGACCTGGCGCGCATTGCCCTGGAGGTGTCGAAGGCGCGGGCGGGGAAGTCGAAGCTCCTGCTGTCGCAGGGCATGGCGAAGCAGATGCTGACCAAGCAGTCGGAGGGCTTCGGCCTGGGGTTCGAGCTGGGGAGCGGGGACCGCTTCGGGCACGGCGGCTCCAACGAGGGCTTCCAGTGCAACCTGATTGCGTTCGCGGACTCGGGCAGCGGCGTGGCCATCATGACCAACTCGGACAGCGGCTATCTGCTGATAGACAGGCTGGCCGCCAGCGTGGCCGCGGAGTACGGCTGGAAGTCGTTTGTCCCGAATCCCGAGATGCCGTTCATCCAGGTGGACCTGTACGCGCGGATGAAGGGCACGGAGGCCGCGCTTGCCTGGTACCGAGCGAGGAAGGGGGACAAGGCGGTCAGCAACCTGACGCCCAACGACTTGAACAACCTCGGCTACCGGCTGCTCCGCGAGGGGCAGAAGGCCGACGCCGTGAAGGTCCTCAAGGCCAACGTCGAGCTGTACCCCGACAACGCCAATGCCTACGACAGCCTCGGTGAGGGCTACATGGAGTCCGGCGCGAAGGCGGAGGCCATCGCCAACTACAAGAAGTCGCTCGAGCTGGACCCGAAGAACACCAACGCCGTGAAGATGCTCGAGAAGCTCGGCGCGAAGCCCTGAGCGGACAGGGGCGTCGGCATTGCGTCGCTCACGCCCCACGCGTCGTCAAAGGCGTCGCAGCCCCAGACGCCGGTGCGGACCTCTACCGGCGCACAGGGCCACAGGCGCCACGACTCTGTCATCGCGGCGGTGAAGCCGGTGTACACGGTGGTCAGAATCTGTCCGAGCCGGTGGCGGAAATAGGCTCCACGGCCTCCAGCAGGCACTGCGATGGCGATGAGGTTCGTGCGGGTCCGAGAGCGCAGCATGCGCACGGCGGCGCGGACCACCTTGCCATGCCAGACGTCGGCATCGTCTCCGCCGTAGTCGAACGTGCCGGGCGGCGGGAGAACCTCGGTGGAGGCGAGGCCGACAGTCGTGGGCAGCGGCGAGGCGCGCCACCGGGTCAGCCCGAGAGGGCCCCGTGTGAACGGCGTCCGGTGGGCAGGCCCGCTTGGACAGCAGCTGCTCGTGCGGGTGCCGGAGGACGAGCGGGTGCTCAGCCCAGTGTCTCGGTCTATTGAAGCTGGCGGCCGAAGCACGACTCATCAAGCAAGGCCACTGTCGCGGCAACAGTGGGCGTAACTGTCGCGGCAACAGTGGGCGTAACTGTCGCGGCAACAGTGGGCGTAACTGTCACGACCATTGTCCCTGGGCGCAACCACTTCCATATTGAAGGAAGCTCATCCCCAGACAAGGAGTCGTTCCGTGGCAACCGATCCCCATCGAGAGCATTGCCGCCGTCAGCACCGCATTCTGGGACATTTCCTCTGCATCCAGACATGGCAGAGGGGTCTTGATTGCGCCATGGTCGTGCGCCCGGATCTTGAGCGTCTTCTGAAGCTCCAGCACTTCAAGGCTTCGCGGCTCGACTGGCTTCGTGAGGATGTCACGCCCTGGTTTCCCTACCAGGCGGTGCTCAAGTCGCCCTTGAATCACTCCTACAGCACGAAACGGCGCTCACCGTCGCTGAGCGGCATGTTGTTCTCGCGGGTCGAACTCAGCCCACGAGTGCGCGAGATCAGGTCTGCCTATGATGAGCTGGACCAGTGGCTTCCCTGGCTGGCGAACGGCCTGGGAACACGCACCGGGATGGCGTCACTGCCAGACGAAACGACCATCGTGACGGACCTTGCGCTCTTTGCTTCGGGCCTGGCCGTGCCATGAGGAGCGTTGACACGTGTCAAGACAGGCGGCTCAACAGCTCGTCGACGCAATAGCGTGTGTCGAGGTCAGCCCGTCGAGAGCGCGCCTTCAGGCGCTCCGGCCCGCGAGCAGCGGCACGAGGTCCACCCCGCGCCACAGTCGCTCCCGCATCTCGCGCGAGTCCACCAGCGCCCGCGCGCCCCGGGGCGTGACGGTGAACACCCGCCGGGTGCCCCTTCGCCGCGCCCGGACGCGACGAGCGCCTTCGCTTCGAGCCGGTCCAGCGTGGCGTACACCGCGCCGATGGCGACCTCGCGCCCGGCCACCTCCTCCAGTTCCCGGCGGACGGCCATGCCGTAGGCGCCGCCTCCGTCGGGCGCGCGCCCGGTGCGCACCACGGCGAGCAGCACCTGCTCCTCGAAGGTGCCCAGGGGCGCGTCGGATGTCGTGCTGGATGGGGACGGCACGAAAGGCTCTCCTCTCGAAACGACGGTGGAAACGGGCGGGACTCTACGCTTCGCGGAACACGGCGGCCGGGTCCAATCGACTGGCGCGCCAGGCGGGCAGCAGCGCGGCGGCGACGCCCACGGCCAGCAGCGCCAGCGTGGAGCCGATGAGCGACAGCGGGTCCACCGCGCTCACCCCGTACAGGAACGAGGACAACAGCCGCGCCAGCGCGAGCGCCGCGACGGTGCCGAGCGCGCTGCCCAGCAACACCAGCTTCCCTCCCCGGCCCACCACCTGCGCCACCACGCGCGAAGGCCGCAGCCCCAGGGCGATGCAGATGCCCAAATCCCGCTGGCGGCGGCGGACGAAGTGCGAGGTGACGCCATAGACGCCCACCGCGCCGAGCACCACCGCGAGCGCCGTGAGGAACGTGAGGACCGACATCACCTGCCGCGCGGGGCCGATGGCCTGCGCGAATACCGCATCCAGCGTAGTGCCACGCTGCACGGCCACGGAAGGCGCGGCGGCGGCGAGCTGCTTGCGGGCCGCTTCGAGCAGCGACACGGGGTCATGTCCCGGCTGCGCGCGCAGCACCAGGGCCTGCCGCGTCATCGTCATGCCCGCCACCTGCGCATGGAGCATGTAGCGCGCGGGGACGGAGCCGTCGGTAAGTCCCGCCTCCGCCACGTCCTCCACCACGCCGACGATGCGCTCCAGCCCCTCCAGGCCCGTGTTGATGCGCTGGCCGAGGGGGTTCTCCCCGGGGAAGTACTTCTTCGCGAGCGCGCGGTTGATGACCACGGCGCGCTCGGTGTCCGCCCGGTCGCTCTCCGCGAGCAGCCGCCCGTCGAGCAACTGGATGCCGATGGCCTCGAAGTACCCGGGCGACACCAGCCGCACGTAGGTGGTGGAGGAAGGCAGGTCCGGCTTGCCTTCGATGCCCAGGCCCCAGTCCTCCCCCGAGCCTCTGAGGGGCAGCTTCTGTGTGACACCCACCGCGCGGACTCCCGGCAGCGTGGAGAGCGTCGCCTCCAGGTCGGCCAGCAGCTGGGGCCGCGCCTCGCGAGCGACATTGCCCTCCATCACCACGTCGAGCACCGCCACGCGGCCGGTGTCCAGGCCCGAGTCGATGCCCCGCAGGTTCGCCACCGACCCCGCGTCGCAGCCCTTGTGGGCCGCGGACATCATGACGCGCGACG
>JBKGHK010000819.1:0-4140 GCA_046520375.1 Pyxidicoccus sp. 3LFB2 | reverse complement strand
ATCGGACGCAGCCTGGGCGGTCTCCGTCTCCGGCGTGGCCCACTCGGGCTGCGCGGCCTTGGGCGCCGTCCACGCAAACTGGGCGGTGTCGGCGATGGGCCTGGTGGCCGGCGCGGACGCCTCGGTCTCCGTGGCGGACCACTCGGAGGCGCTGGTCTCGGAAGCGGGCGTCTCTTCCGAGGTGACCCACTCGGGCTGCAGCTCCGTCGCGGCCGTGTCCCCGGTCATGGCGGACGGCTCGGAAGCCGAAGCCCACTCGGGCTGCAGCTCGATGGCGGCCGAATCCTCGGTGGAGGCGGACCACTCGGCCTGCTGCGCGTTGGAGGCGGTGGGGGTCCACGGCTCGCCGGTCGTCCCCATCTCCGACACGAAGTCCGCGTTGGTCGCGAGCGGCACGGCGTCGGCCGGGTCCCCGCTCCAATCGGCGCTGGGAGTCTGCTCCTCGCTCATCAGCGGCACGGCCTCGGTCGAGTCCGTGCTCCAGTCCGCGACGGGGGCGTGCTCCGCGCTGCCCAGCTCCAGCCCGCGCTCACCGGCGGGGATGAAGGAGCGGTACTCCACGAACTCACCCGCGGCGGCGAGCGGCACGGCCTCTTCGGGGCTGCCGTTCAGGTCGAACATCTCCTGAGCGGAGGGCGTGCCCACGTACTCACGCGAGGCCGCGGGCGCCGGATCTCCAGCGACCGAGAGGGTGTCGGCGTGGAGGTCCGGGCCCACCTGCACGGCGCGGAGCTCAATCGACGGCACGTCCGAGTCGACGAACGGAGACGCCACGGGCGCCGAAGCGAACGCGGCAGGCTCCGCCTCCGTGCCGAGCTCGGCCACCTCGAAGGTGGGAGGCTCCACGCTCTCGGGCGCGGACTCGACGTCCAGCACATCGAGGGACGGCTCCTCGGCGGCAACAGCCTGCATGGGCGCCGTGTCATGCGCGGAAGCCGGCGTCTCCGCCGTGGCGAAGTCCGTGGCTTCAGTGGCGTCCAGCTCCAGCGTGGGGACGCTCTCCTCGGAGCCGGTGGCCTCCAGGGCCATCGCCGAAGACTCCTGGCTCACGTCGGAGGCCTCGAGCGCAATCTCCTCGGAAGGAGCCTGCTCCCAGGTCGCGCCCGTCTCCGGAGCCGCCGTGGCGGACTCCTGCGCGTCCGCGATACCGGAGTCCGCGTAGGGCGTGGCCTCGCTCACGTCGGAGGCGTCGAGCGCAATCTCCGCCGGAGCCGCCTCACTCACCTCGGAAGCATCGAGCGCAATCTCCGCCGAGGCGGCCTCGCTCACGTCGGAAGCCTCAAGCGCGATTTCAGAATCCGGCTGCACCTCGCTCACGTCGGACGCGTCGAGCGCAATCTCCGCCGAGTCCGGCTGCGCCTCGCTCACCTCGGACGCATCGAGCGCAACCTCCGCCGGAGCGGCTTCGGACGCGTCGAGCGCAACCTCGGAAGGCGACTGCGCTTCGGCCATGTCGGAAGCGTCGAGCGCAACCTCTGCCGGAGCGCTCTCGCTCGCGGAGGCGTACTCGGCCGAAGACGTCTCGGTCTCCACGGCGGCCTGGGCCGTCTCGTTCGGCTCAGCGGACTCGAACTCGGAGGCGGACAGCTCTCCGACCTGCTCGCCCGAATCCCAGGCGCTGGCCTCCGCGGACGGAGTCGCCTCGTCCGGGGCCGCGGTCTCGCTCATGTCGGACGCATCGAGCGCAATCTCCGAGCCCGCCGGAGCGGCCTCCATGGCGACCGGCTCGGCCTCCATGGACTCGAAGTCGGAGCCCACGTCCTCGGCGCCCGCCGCGCCCGTGTCCTGGGCGGCGACGTCGATGATGTCACCCGCGTCAGCGGTCTCGCTCTGCGCGGACTCCACGGCGAGCGGGGCGGAGGCCCACGCGTCGTCCATGGGCGCGGACGTCTGGTCCTCGGCGAGCAGCGGCTCGCTCTCGGCCGTCGCGTCGACCAGCTCGACTTCGGAAGAGGCCACCTCCAGCTCGGAGGACGCGAACTCCACCTCCTCGGTGGACTGAGCGGCCTCGACGGCGGGCGTCTCGGCGGGAGCATCCGGCGCCGACTCGACCTCCAGCGACATGTCGGCGAACGACGACTCCAGCGACGGCTCCGTCTCCGCGGCGGCGTGGACCGGCGCCTGCTCCGGCTCGCTGACCGAGGAGAAGTCCATCTCCGAGGAGAAGTCGCTCGGGGCCTCCGGCAGCGGCTCGGTGCTCGGAGCCTGGCCATCCGCGCCCATGAGGTCGGCGCTGACGTCCGCGAACGACGCGGAAGGGTCCGAGGCGGTGTCCTCCGTCGCCACGTCGCCTTCCATCACCTCGAGCACGTCCTCGGCGGGGGCAGAGGCCTCCTCGGTGGCGGGCTGGGACTGCGCCTCCAGCGTCTCCTGCTCGGGCGCGGGCGCGGCGGCAGGGGGCATCCACGGCGCGGGCTCGCTCAGCGCGGGGATGTCGATGTCGTCGGCGTTGAGGCTGAGCGGGTCCTGCTCGGCGGGCGCCTGCGGCGCGTAACCGGCATAGGCCTGCGGCTGCGCATAACCCTGCTGCCAGGCCTGCTGCGCGTTCGGGTCATACGCCTGCTGCGCGTTCGCATCGCCCTGCCAGCCGGCGTAGGCCTGCTGCGCGTTCGGGTCATACGCCTGCTGCGCGTTGGGGTCGTACGCCTGCGCGTTCGGGTCATACGCCTGCGCGTTGGGGTCGTACCCGCCCTGCTGGGGGTAGCCCGCGTAGCCCTGGTTCGGGTCGTAGCCCGGCTGCGCGTAGCCCTGGTTCGGGTCATAGCCCTGCGCGGCGTAGCCCTGATTCGGATCATACCCGGGCTGGGCATAGCCCTGGTTCGGGTCGTAGCCCTGGGCGGGGTAGGCGTACCACTGGCCGTCCTCGCCGTAGTAGCCCTGGGGCTGCTGGGCGTAGTCCTGGGTGGGGTAGGCGTACCACTGGCCATCGGCGGCGTAGTAGCCCTGGGGCTGCTGCTGGGCATAGCCCTGGGCAGGGTAGGGGTACCACTGGCCGTCGGCGGCGTAGTAGCCCTGCGGCGCCGCCTGCTGCTGCCAGGCGGACGCGTCCGACACGGGGGCTGTGTCCTGGATGCCCAGGAGCCCGCGCAGCTCGACCCAGCGCGCCTCCTCTACGGGAGACAGGCTTCCCAGCTTCCGCTTCTCGTCCAGGAAGCGAAATTCTCTCATCGCCGCGCGCGTGTCCGACATTCTTCACCTTGCTGCGGACAGCGTACGACCCGGCTACTGCCGCAGCATGAATGGGGGGCTGCGAGTGTAGGGGACTCCCGGGAAGGGGTAAACCAATTGGCCCGGGCTCGCCTGCCAGCCTCCCCTACTGGAGAGCTTCCCGAATGTCCTCGTCCAGAGTGGCGAGGGTCTCCCCGTACTGGTCCCTCAGGGCCTCTTCGAGGGGCTTTCCCGCCCCCACCTGGCGCACGAAGGTGATGAACCGCTCCGCGCCTCCCCGGCGCAGCAGCTCCCGGACGGCGGTGGCGGAGGTGGCATAGGCAATCTCCGGGTTCCGGGTGGAGAGGAGGGCCTGGGAGTCCATGTCCGCCAGCCGGGGCAGGGTGCCCGCCTTGGCCGCGCTCGCCAGGGTGTTACGCAGCGTACGGTTCCGAGGTTCGTCGCCCCCCAGGTAGCGCCACTCCACGTACTCGGCGAGCCCCTCGTTGAGCCAGATGGGCAGGGAGTACAGGGGGTTCGGGGCGTACTCGTCGAGCACCGCGTGCACGTACTCGTGCACCAGGGTGGCCTTGGTCTCCTGGGTCAGCTCCGCCGCGTCGTTGAGGCGGATGGCGTTGTCCGAGTACAGCCCGGCCACGTACCGGGCCTTCGTCGCGCCGAAGTGCATCCGGAACTCCTCCCGGGTGTAGAGGACGACGTCCACCGGCTTCTCGCGCGTCTGGCCAATCTGGGTCCGGGTGAAGTCGTACGCCTCGTCCAGCGCGGAGACGACGCGGCCCTCGTAGTCAGCGCGCTGGCCGAAGTCGCGCTCGTTGTTGAAGTAGCGGATGGTGAAGCGCCCGTTGGAGCGCGTGCGCATGCCCGTCTTGTCCGTGCTGGACTCGTAGGCGAGGCTGACCGGACGCGTGGCGCCCGAGGGCGATGGCCGCCAGGTCATCCACGTCGCTCTGCGAGAAGACGCTCACGCCTTCC
>JBKGHK010000818.1:0-4149 GCA_046520375.1 Pyxidicoccus sp. 3LFB2 | reverse complement strand
CGCCGCTCCCGTCCGGGGGGCAGGCGGCCGGGGAAGCGCGGACGGGTGGGGCGCATTAAGCTGGGCGCGCCTGGCCCGAAGTGGGCACAGGGCGGGGCTCCCACCAGGCACGGTGGGAACTCCCCGGGCCTCCGTGATGTCCGGGAGGGTGGCCGGTCGTCCGGTCCAGGAGGGCGCATTTCGTGATTCGGAGAGAGCGGGCGCACATGTCGGTCAGTCGGTGGTGGTGGGTCGCGGCGCTGGGGCTGGCGGTGTCCGGGTGCAGGACGACGGGCGCGGGCGCCCGGGCCGACGGGCAGGAAACGGCCCCGAAGCAGGAGCTCCAGTTCGACGCGGTGACGGTGACGGCGGACCTGGAGCTGGACAAGCTCAACGACGAGGAGCTCTTCGCCGGCGGCACCTCGGCCTTCGCGGCCAATGACTTCAAGCAGGCGGCGCGCTACTTCGGGCGCCTCGCGGACTTCCATCCGGACAGCCGCCACCGCCGCTCGGCCCTCTACAACGCGGGCCTCGCGCACCAGCGCCTCAAGGAGTGGGAGGAGGCCGGGCACCGCTTCTCCGAGCTGGCCGACCCCGCGAAGGGCACGGGCGATGCGCTCGACGCCTCCTTCCGCGTGGCGGAGACGCACTACCACCTGGAGCGCTACGACGAGGCCGTCGCCCTGCTGAGCCTCATCTCCGGCCGCGAGGACCTCCCCGTCAACCGGCGCCTGGAGGCCCAGGTGCAGCTGGGCGTCTGCCAGCTGGAGGCCGGCCGCAGCGAGGACGCGGAGAAGACGCTGCGCAAGGCCCTCTCCACCTACGACGCGCTGGCCGACAAGGACGAGGTGGACGACTACTTCCCGGCGCAGGCCCACTTCTTCGTCGGGGAAATCTACCGGCTGCACTACGACAACGTGAAGCTGGACCCGGTGAAGGGCAGCGACAAGCTCGCCGAGGACCTCAACTACAAGGCGGAGCTGCTGCTGTCCGCGCAGGGCCACTACCTGCGCTCCATCCGCGTGGGCAACGGCTACTGGGCCACCGCCGCGGGCGCGCAGATTGGCGCCCTGTACGAGAACCTCTACGAGCACATGGTGAACTCGCCCGCTCCGTCCGAGCTCGACACCAGTGAGGCCGAAGTCTATCGCCAGGAGCTACGGAAGAAGATTCGCGTGCTGCTCACCAAGTCCATCAACATCTACGAGCGCACCCTGGAGACAGCCGAGCGCATCGGCTCGCAGAGCGCCTTCGTGGACCGCACCCGCGAGAGCCTCGCCAAGGTGAAGGCCCTGCTGCTGGCGGACGCCGAGGCGGACCCCTCCCCCACCCCGCCCGCCGCGGACGCCGAGCCGCACTCCTGAGCTTCGCCTGAGCTGCGCCTGAGCTTCGGGGCCGGGCTGGGCACCCGGGGCCCGCGCGGCGTAGCCTGGGCTCCTCCATGGAGCCCCTCTTCACGGCCGAGCAGCTCGCGGACATCCACGCCTACCACCTGCCCTATTACATCCGGGCCGCGGTGGACCCATTCGCGATGCTGGCCCTGATGGGGCTGCAGCTGCGCTTTCTCGTCCACCCGCTGTACCGCGCGGCCACCCGGGCCACCGCCGCGCTGGAGCGGCGGCTCGGCTTCCTGCGCACCGCCCCCGTCAGCCGCGCCTTCTTCCGCGCCATGGAGCGGCTGTGGGGAGAGCCCGGCTGGGGCGCCGCGGTGCTCTTCGCGCTCGCCACGGACCTGTTCATCAAGCTCGTCTACACGCCGGTGGACGTGTGGTTCACGTACACGCTGGAGCACCGGCACGGCCTGTCCAACTACACCCCGGGCGCCTATGCCTGGGACTTGCTCAAGGGCCACCTCGTGGCCGCCGTCTGCGTCGCCGCGCTCGTCATCGGCCTGTACGGGCTCGCCCGCCGGGTGCGCCTCTGGTGGCTGGTGCTGGGCGTGCCCGTGGCGCTGCTGATGCTCGGCTCCTCGGTCCTGGACCCGTACCGGGACCTCCTCTACTTCGACCAGAAGCCGCTGCCCGCGGGCCCCCTGCGCACGCGGATGACGGCGCTGATGCAGCAGGCCGACATTCAATTCGCCGACGTCATGGTGGAGGAGACCTCCGTCGCGTCGCGCCGGGTGCAGGCGTACTTCGCCGGCCAGGGCCCCACGCGCACCATCGTCCTCAACGACGTCATCCTCAAGGAGCTCTCCGAGGAGGAGGTCCTCGCCGCCGTGGCCCATGAGGCCGGCCACGTGCACGAGCCGAAGTGGCCGGGCCGCATCGCCTCGTCATTCGTGCTGCTGGCCCTGCTCTTCGCCATCGACCGGCTGCTGCGCGTGTCCGCGGCCCGGGGCTGGTTCGGCACCACGCGGTTCGCGGACATCCGCACCCTGCCCCTCCTCTGGCTGCTCTTCACCTGCATCTCCCTGCTGGGAAACCCCGTGGCCGGCGCCTTCTCCCGCGAGCGGGAGCGCGAGGCGGACCGCTACGCCCTGCGCCTCACCGGCGACGTGGAGTCCTTCCGCCGCATGCTGGTGAAGGCCGCCCGCGTGAACAAGATGGACCCCGAGCCTCCACGCTGGGTCGTCCTCAAGGGCATGAGCCACCCGCCGATTGGCGAGCGGCTCGCCGCGCTGCCTCCCCCCACTCCGTGAAGCGGCTCGCGCCGCGGAGCCCTCAACGCTCCGCGACTTCTCTTCGCGGCTGAAAAAGCGGCCGGCAGGTGGACTCCCCCTCGACTCCCATCCCCGCCCTCACGAGTCCACCCGCCGACAGCCGCCACCGGACCGCTCCCCGTCGTCCCGGCGGCACGCCTTCCTTCGCCGCTCGCCCTACGACTGCGAGCCCTCCTTCAGCTTCTCCACCGCCATCAGGGTGATGGCCTTCACCAGCGCCCGCGCCCGGCGTCCCCCCGCCGTCTCCCCGTGCGGGTCCGCCTCCACCGCGTTGGCCAGGTCGGTGAACCCCTGCCGGTCCCCCTTGCGCAGGTACAGCTCACCGCGGTTCGCCAGTGCCACCGGGTTGCCGGGTTCCCGCTCCAGCGCGGCGCTGTACTCGGCGACCGCGTCCTCCAGCCGCCCCAGCTTCTGGTACACGGTGCCCAGCGCGGACCGCGCCGCCGTGTCCTTCGGGTTCCCCTCCACCAGCCCCTCGAAGAGGATGCGCGCCTCCTCCAGCCGCCCGGCTGCCGCCAGGTCACACCCCACCTGCGCAATCGCCTTCGCCTCCTCGAAGGTCATCCCCTCCACCTCCGCCCACGTGGCCTCGCCCCGGGCGAAGGCCTTCAGCCGCGTCACCGCTCCGCTCTGCATCTGCATGGCCGTTGCTCCCTCGTGTCTGATGATGCGTGCCATGGCGGCTCACGCGCTCCGCAGGTTGGAGATGGCCGTCTTCGCCATCTCGTGGAACTTCGAGGACATGTTGCTCATCAGGTCGAACATGGCCTTGCGCTTCTCCATCAGCTTCTGGAGGCGCAGCTCCAGCTCCTGCATGCTGCTGTCCAGCTTCGCCGCCGTCTTCTTGTCCGCGTCGCTGGTGCCCAGCGTGGCCCGCTTGTCACGCGAGTCCGCCATCTCGTTCAGCACGCCCAGGAGCTCGTCGTCCGTGTTCTGGGAGATGGACATGAGGATGGACTGAATCTTGTCCTCAACGCTCATGTTCGGGTTGTCGAGGATGCCCTTCACGCTCGTGCCACTGCCGCCCACCGGGCGGCCGCCGCCCGTCGACGGCTGCGGCCCCGACGCGCCCAGCACCGAGTCCGCCTGGCGCAGCGCCGCCGTCACGTCCGGCCGCCCCACGATGCCGTCCCGGCCCCCTGTCCCCGCCGCCATCTCCAGCCGGTCGTAGTACTCGGGGTGGTCCTTGAAGAACTGCGCCGCCCGCTTCAACGTCGACGACGCCGCGGGGCTGTTCAGGATGGCGGCCAGGTTGTCGCGCGTCAGCAGGTTGTCCTTCGCCCCCACCGCCGAGTCGAACGTGTCCCAGTTCTGGCTCAGCACCGACAGCGCGTCGCGGTACTCGCGGAAGTCCGGGTCCAGCGTGCCACCCGAGGGGGGCGGAGCTGGCGTCGTGGGCGAAGGACTGTCGCAGCCCGGCGTCCCTCCCGCACCGGGAGCCGGCGTCGTGCCCGGCCCCGACGGTCGCGTTCCCGGGGGCGTCGCGTCCGTGCACGGCGGCGGTGTCG
>JBKGHK010000817.1:0-4156 GCA_046520375.1 Pyxidicoccus sp. 3LFB2 | reverse complement strand
GCTCCTTGTCCACCGCCAGCAGCTCCAGCTTGAAGGCCTCGGCGTTGGCGGGCCGGTCATCCGGGCTCTTGGAGAGCGCGCGGAGGATGAGCCGCTCCAGCCCCGGGGAGATGCGCGCGTCCGGCCGGCGGCGCGTGGGCGGCGGAGGCTCCTCGGTGAGGTGCTTGGTGGCAAAGCCCACCGCCGAGTCGGACTCGAAGGGCAAGAGGCCCGTCATCAACTGGTAGAGGATGACGCCCACCGCGTACAGGTCCGAGCGGTGGTCCAGCGGCGCGCCCCGGGCCTGCTCCGGGGACATGTACTCGGGGGTGCCGCAGACGAAGCCCGCGCGGGTGAGCGCCGGCCCGTCGTCGGTGGAGTCGGTAATCTTGGCGATACCGAAGTCCAGCACCTTCACGAAGTCGCCCTCGTTGCGGCGCTGCTCCACCATGATGTTCTCGGGCTTGAGGTCCCGGTGGATGACGCCAGCGCCGTGCGCGTCCGACAGCGCGCTCAGCACCTGGCAGACGAGCTTCACCACCCGCGCCTCGCTCAGCGGCCACTCGCGGCTGAGAATCTGGTGCAGGTCCTGCCCCGCCACGTACTCCATGGCGATGAAGAGCGCGCCGTCCTCGGCCTGGCCGAAGTCCAGCACGCTGATGGAGTTGGGGTGGTTGAGGCGGCTGGCGGCCTTCGCCTCGCGCTGGAAGCGCGCCACGGTGCGCTCGTCGGACAGCAGCGTGCGGCGCAGCACCTTCAGCACCACCACCTTGTCCAGCGCCAGCTGCCGGGCGCGGTACACCTTGCCCATGCCGCCCTCGCCAATGAGGGCCTCCACCCGGTACTTCTGGGCGATGGTCATTCCGACGTACTCGTCGGCATCCGCCGCGCGCACGAGCGTCGCCCCGCAGGCGGGACAGAAACGAGAGGATTCTTGAGCGTCGGCGCCGCAGGAGGGGCAGAACAAGTCAGCGTTCCACAGTGGGGTGGGGCCCGGACTTCACCACGTCGCTCGGGTGGGGGGCAAGCCGCGCACAAGGCGAGCAACCAGGCTCGGCCCCTGGTAGAACGCGGAGATCGCCATGGACGCCGTGGAATACTGCCCCCGTTGTGACACCGAGAATGCCCGGGACGCCACCATCTGCCGGGCGTGTGGCTCGCCCTTGCGCTCCGGGACGATGGTGATGGCCGTCGCCAGCGTCGCCTCGCGCCCGCAGGTCTCCATCCGCGTGGTGCGCGCCGACGGTGGCCCCGAGTCCGTCGTCCGGATGCAGCGCGACACCCTCACCTGCGGCCAGCAGGGGGAAATCGCGCTGCCGGACGACCCCTTCATCATGCCCGTCCAGCTGCGCT
This sequence comes from Pyxidicoccus sp. 3LFB2, assembly GCA_046520375.1. Lineage (GTDB taxonomy): Bacteria > Myxococcota > Myxococcia > Myxococcales > Myxococcaceae > Myxococcus. The sequence continues at coordinate 2,824 of JBKGHK010000817.1, read as the reverse complement.
TCTTCTTCTCGGGCGCCCGGCTGGCCGTCGAGGACGTGGGCGGCGCCAACGGCGTCTTCGTCCGCCTGCGCCAGGAGCGCGAGGTGTCCCCCGGCGGCGAGCTCCGCCTGGGGCGTCAGCGCCTGGTGCTGGAGCCCATCCCCGCCGCGGCCACCGGCCCGGGCGGCACCCAGGTATGGGGCTCGCCGGATCCCGGCTACCGCCTGCGCCTGGTGCAGCTGCTGGAGGGGGGACTGAGGGGCGCGGCCTTCCCGCTGCGCGAGGGCGACAACCTGCTGGGCCGTGAGCAGGGCGACCTCACCTTCCCCACGGATGGCTTCGTGTCCGGGCGGCATGCCGTGCTGCAGGTGCGTCAGGACCGGCTCCAGGTCCGCGACGTGGGCTCGTCCAACGGCACCTTCATCCGGCTGGCGGGCCCCACCTTCGTGGACAACGGGGACCACTTCCTCATTGGCCGTCAGCTGCTGCGCGTCGAAATCCAGGCGCCCGTGGCCTGAGGGCGCCCGTCGTCAGCCTCGCAAGGCCCGTGAGGGCCGCACGGGAGCTTCCCCCGCGCGGCCCCTGGCGTCCGGGCGCTCAGCCGTAGGACTTCTCCTTCTTCTCCTGCTCCTCCTTGCAGCGGATGCAGAGGGTCGTCACCGGACGCGCCTCCAGCCGCTTGGGGGAGATGTCCTCCTCGCAACGCTCGCAGACGCCGAACGTCCCGTCCTCGATGCGGGCGAGTGCCTTCTCGATCTTCTGCAGCAGGAACTTCTCCCGGTCCCGCAGGCGGAACACCATCGACTGCGCATACTCGGAAGAGGCCAGGTCGATCTCGTCAGGCAGGTCGTCCGTGTCGAAGTTGGACTCCTCCACCAGAGTCTTCTTGGCGCTCTCGAGCAGGCTCGTCTTGCTGTCCTCGAGCATCTTCTTGTAACGCTTGAGATCTTTCTGGTTCACAGCCTTCGCTCCAGTCCAGCGAGGTTTTGGGGCCCTGCTCCCCAAAAAAAGGGCCCGAAAGCTTTATTCATGTAACCTACGGTGTCAAGCTGACCTGGGTCCACACTGTGGGTGTAGGGAGGGTTCTTGTCCGAGAACACGAAGTTCGATCGGGAGTTCCTGCGCTCGGCCCTCTCGTTGGCGGGCAAGAGCGAGGTGGATCACTTCCTCTACATCTGTGACACGCCCATTCCTTCCGAAGAGTTCCGGGGCCGGCCTGCTCGCAAGAAGCTCGTGTACGCGGTGACGATGCCGAAGCTGGCACAGGAACACCTCGCGAAGAAGGTCCGCGCGCTCGTCATCCCCGCCTATGACTACTCTCGTACGGAGCGCGTGAAGGTGGCGCTCGTATCCGCGCTGTCCCAGGGAGCGTTCAAGGAAGGCGACCTGGTGCTCTGCATGACGGGAAAGGTGGGCCGCGCGCCGGACACGCTGATGCAGATGCGCATCGGCGGCTCGCTGGACGACCGGCTGGCCATTGAGGGCGTGAAGCTGGGCGAGGAGTTCAACTCGCAGGTGGTGGACGCGCTCATCCAGCTCGCGCTGCAGATTGGCCAGGAGGGCTTCGAGGGCCACCCCATCGGCACCATCATCACCATCGGCGACCACACGACGGTGCTGGAGAAGAGCCGGCAGATGACCATCAACCCGTTCCAGGGCATCTCCGAGGCGGAGCGGAACGTGTTGGACCCGAAGATTCGCGAGGCCATCAAGAACTTCTCCGTGCTGGACGGGGCCTTCGTCATCCGCGAGGACGGCGTGGTGCTGGCCGCGGGCCGCTACCTGTCGGCCACGGACGACATGGTGAAGATTCCGCTGGGCCTGGGCGCCCGTCACGCGGCCGCCGCGGGCATCACCTCCACCACCCAGTGCATCGCGCTGGTGGTGAGCCAGACGTCGGGCGCGGTGCGCCTCTTCAAGGGCGGCAACATCGTCCTGGAGCTGCACCAGACGGCGCGCCGGACCTGAAGCAGCGCCGGGGCCTCAGCGCTCCGAGTCCTTCAGCTCCTCCCGGTAGATGTCCGCCAGGGCATGCGCGCGCTCCACCTCGTCGCGCGCGGCGTCGACGACGAGGGCCTGCTCGAAGCGGGCCACGCGCTCGCGCATGGCCTCGGTGACGAGGCCGCCCACGGTGAGGCGTGCCGAGGCGCTCTCCCGCTCGCGCCGCAGCTCCACCACCCGGTCTCCCAGCTCCGCCGCGGCCTCCAGGAGGAGCTTCCCATCCGCCTCCGCGCGCTCCAGTGAGTCCCGCGTGGAGGCGAGCAGCGCCTCCGCCTGCTCCCGGTCCTTGCGCAGCACCGCCACGGCCCGGGTGTCTCCGCGGCCTTCGGCGGTGGTGCGGCGCGAAGCGATGTCGTCCAGCCTGCGCGTGTAGCGCTCCACCGCGCGGGTGAGGTCGCCCTTGAGGGCCAGCAGCGTGGCCGCGGACTTGCGGACCTCGGCGCCCTGGCGCTCCAGGTTCTCGATGAGCGAATCCAGCGCGGCGAGCGGGTCCGCTGGCCGGGAGGGCTCCTTCTTCCGTTTCCACAGGCCGAAGAACATGGCGTGGCGGACAGCCTAGCCGAAGGGCCGGCACAACAGCCGCACCCGGTCCAGGGCCTCGCGCACCGGAAGCCCACCGGCGGACAGGGCGGCCAGGTAGCGCGCCGGGGTGAGTCCGTACACGGACAGCAGGTGCTGCAACAGCACCACGCTCTCCGAGGCCCGCCGCTCCGCCGGGGCCAGCGAGGCGGCCTCCACCAGCGCGGCGAGGATGTCCACCACCCGGTTCACCGCGTCCGGGCCCGGCACCTCACGGCCGGCCTGGGCGGCGGGGTCCTCGGGGAAGAGCGCGTCGAACGAGGCG
>JBKGHK010000816.1:0-4162 GCA_046520375.1 Pyxidicoccus sp. 3LFB2 | reverse complement strand
CCCGCAGCACCACCACCGCGGCGGAGACGCCCGGCAGCTCGCACAGGGCGGCTTCCACCTCGCCCGGCTCCACGCGGTGGCCGCGCACCTTCACCTGGAAGTCGGTGCGGCCCAGGTACTCCAGCTCGTCCGAGGGACGCAGCCGCACCCGGTCTCCGGTGCGGTACATGCGCGCGCCGGGCTCGGATGAGAACGGGTCCGGCACGAAGCGCTCGGCGGTGAGCGCGGGACGGCGCCAGTAGCCTCGCGCCACGCCCACGCCGCCGATGAACAGCTCTCCGGGAGCCCCCGCCGGCACCGGCCGCAGGTGCGCGTCCAGCACGTAGAGGCGCGTGTTGGCGATGGGCCGGCCGATGGGCACGGTGCTCCCCAGCGGTGTCTCGCCGTCCGCCGTGTACACGCAGCAGCCGACCACCGTCTCCGTGGGGCCGTACTCGTTGATGACGCGGGTGCCCGGCGCATGGCGGAGCCACGCGTCCACGGCCTGCGAGGTGAGCGCCTCGCCACCGACGACGAAGGCCCGCGTGCGCCCCGCGCGCTCCGCTGGAGAAAGCTGCTCCGCCAGCAATCGCAGGTGCGACGGCGTCAGCTTCACCAGGCTGAAGTTCGCGCCCGCGCGCAGTGCCGAGGCCAGGCCGTCCACGCCCTCCTGCTCCGGCACCAGCGCCACGGGCTGGCCCGTGACGAGCGGCAGCAGCAGGCTGGTGACGGTGAGGTCGAAGGCCAGCGACGAATGGACGGGCGCACCCGAGCCCGCGTCCACGGCATACGCGCGGCGGGCCCACTCCAGGTAGTTCACCACGCCCCGGTGCTCCACCATGACGCCCTTGGGCAGGCCGGTGCTGCCGGAGGTGTAGATGAGGTACGCGAGGTCGCTCGCGGTGGCCTCCGGCTCCAGGGGGGCTTCGGACTCACGGCCGGCGGTGTGCGCCCACTCCGTGTCCAGGCTCAGCACGAGCGCGTGCGACGCGGGCAGCGTGTCGGCCAGGGCCTCTTCGGTAAGGAGGACGGGCGCGCCCGTGTCCTCCAGCAGGAAGGCGAGGCGCGAGGCGGGATGGGACGCATCCAGCGGCACGTAGGCGCCGCCGGCCTTCAGCACGCCGAGCAGCGCCACCACCATGTCCACGGAGCGGCGCAGGCACAGGCCCACCAGCACCTGACGCCGCACGCCCAGCTTGCGCAGGTGCCGGGCCAATTGGTTGGCGCGGGCCTCCAGCTGCCCGAAGGTGAGCCGCGCCTCGTCGGACGAGACGGCCAGCGCGTCCGGCGTGCGCCGGGCCTGGGCCTCGAAGAGCGCGTGGATGGTGCTCTCACGCGGGAAGTCCGCGCGGGTGTCGTTCCAATCGACGAGCAGGTGCCGGCGCTCGGCGTCGGGCAGCACCTCCAGCGCGGAGACGGGCGTGGACGGAGCGTCCAGCGCGTGCTGGAGGAGGCGCACGTAGTGCCTCAGCAGCCGCTCCGCCGAGCCCGCGTCGAACAGCTCCGTCCCGTAGCGCAGCGCCAGGGAGTGGCCCTCTCCGGAGTCCGCCACCCACAGCGACAGGTCGAAAGGACTGGTGAGCAGCTCGGTGCGCAGCGGCCGCGCGCGCAGGTCCGGGAAGGACTCCACCAGCGTGCGCTCCGGCCGCACCAGGTCGAACATCACCTGGAAGAGGGGCGGATGCCCGGCGGAGCGCTCCACGCCCAGCGCCTGGACGACGCGGTCCAGCGGCACGTCCTGGTGGGCCAGCGCGTCCAGCACGGTGGTGCGCACTCCGGCCACCAGCTCGGCGAAGGACGCGTCCGGCGCCACGCGCGTGCGCAGGGCCACCGTGTTGAGCAGCAGGCCCACGACACCTTCGAGCGCCGGGTGCGTGCGGCCGGAGACGGGCGTGCCGACGCAGAAGTCCTGCTGCCCGGTGTAGCGGTGGAGCAGGGCGGAGAAGGCCGACAGCAGCACCATGTACGGCGTCACCTGGTGCTTCCGGCAGAAGGCGTTGAGCGCCTGCACCGTGCTCGCGGGCAGCGGATGGTCCGCCGTGGTGGCGCCCGACAGCAGCGGGGCCGCGGGCCGGGGCCTGTCGGTGGGCAGCCGCAGCAGGCCGGGGACACCCGCGAGCTGCTGCTTCCAGTAGCCGAGCTGCGCCTCGTCCCTCGCGCGCACGGGCTCACCGTGCAGCCACGTGGCCACGTCCGCGTGCGACAGCCGCGCTGGGGGCAGCGTGGGCGACAGGCCCTGACGGAAGGCGGCGTACGCCACGCCCAGCTCCCGCAGCAGGACTTCCAGCGCCAGTCCGTCCACCACGAGGTGGTGGAAGGCCAGCAGCAGCACCTGCCGCTCAGGCCCCGTGCGCAGCAGGCGGAAGCGGTGCAGGGGCCCGTGCTCCAGGTTGAAGGGCTGGTGCACCACGTCCCGCGCCCAGGCGCCGGCAGCCTCCGCCGAGGCCGCCACCTCCACGTCCAGCACATGCGCGGGCACCGGGAGGACCACCGGGGCCGGCTTTCCGTCGCGCGACGGCACCGCGAGCCTCAGCACCGCATGGCGCTCCAACAGCCAGCGCAGTGCGTGCTCCAGCGCGGTGGCGTCGAGCGCGCCCTCCAGCTCCACGGACTCCGCCAGGTGGTAGGCGCTGGTGCCCGGGTGGAGCTGGTGGATGAACCACAGCCGCTCCTGCGTGGGCGACAGCGTCAGCGCGGCGTCGTCCGGACGCGGCGTGGGCGCGGGCAGCCCGGCCGAAGTGCCGCACCGTGCCTCCAGCTCACGCGCGAGGCCCGCCACGGTGGGCTCGGAGAAGAAGGCCCGCAGCGGCAGCTCCACGTCGAAGGCCTGTCGCGCGCGCGCCACCAGCCGGGTGGCGGCCAGCGAGTGCCCGCCCAGGTGGAAGAAGTCGTCCTCGCGCCGCACCTGCGGCACGCCAAGCACCTGGCAGAAGAGCTGGGCCAGCAGCTCCTCCACCGGGCCACGCGGGCGCTCACCGGAGGCGGGTGCGGACTCGGGCGCCGGCACGGGCAGCGCGGCCAGCGCCTGCCGGTCCACCTTGCCGCTGGTGGTGTGGGCAGGGCGGGCAGCACGAAGAGCGCGAGGCACCAGCGTCCGGCAGCGAGCGTCCCAGCGCCTCACGCAGCCGGTCCACCGCTCCAGCCGAGCCGTCGTCCATGACGAGGAAGGACTCCAGCCGCGCATCACGCTGGCTGCCGCGCACCACCACGGCGGCCTGCCGCACGCCGGACTGGCGCAGGAGGGCGGCCTCCACCTCCTCCAGCTCCACGCGCACGCCGCGCACCTTCACCTGGAAGTCGGTGCGGCCGAGGAAGCCCAGCGTGCCGTCGCCGAACCAGCGCACGCGGTCTCCCGTGCGGTACAGCCGGCCGCCGGTGTCGCCGGAGAACGGGTCCGGGATGAAGCGGTCCGCGGTGAGGTCGGGGCGATCTCGGTAGCCACGGCCCAGGCAGGTGCCTCCGATGAACAGTTCGCCCGGGACGCCCGGAGGCACGGGCTCGCCGAGCGGGTCCAGCACGTACACCCGGCACCGGTCCAACGGACGGCCCAGGCGCACGGGCCGGTCCGCCAGCGTCAGCTCTGCGGCCACGTTGATGCTCGTCTCCGTGGGGCCGTAGGTGTTGACCAGCCGGGTGTCCGTGAGCGCCAGCTGCTGCACCAGCGAGTCCGGCAGCACCTCGCCGCCGGTGACGAGCACCTTGAGCGCACGGAAGGCCTCCGGTGCGCCGGGCTCCTCCAGCGCGGTGGCCAGCGAGGACGGGGTGATGACCACGTGGGTGATGCCGTGACGGAGGATGTCGCGCCCCAGCCCCAGCGGGCCCACCTCGCGCAGCACGGTGCGCGCGCCACGGGTGATGCTGAAAAGCAGCTCCTCCAGGTGGATGTCGAAGGAGAGGCTGCCCGACGAGGCCCAGCAGTCTCCCGGCCGCGTGGCGTAGTACGTGTCGAACGCCGCGAAGCAGTGCACGACGTTGCGGTGCGTGAGCTCCACGCCCTTGGGCTCGCCGGTGGAGCCGGAGGTGTAGAGGAGGTACGCGAGGTGCTCGGCGCGTGGAGGCACGGGCAGCGGGGCCGCGTCTCCGCGCACGTCGGGCGTCACCAGCGGGACACCGGGCTCCACGCCTTCGAACAGGGACGGGCGGCTGACGACGAGCCGCGCCCGGGCCTGTCGCAGCAGCGCCG
>JBKGHK010000815.1:0-4200 GCA_046520375.1 Pyxidicoccus sp. 3LFB2 | reverse complement strand
CCTCCGCCTCCATGCGCGAGCGCATGGACGTGTACGCCTCTCCGCCCAGCCGTCCCAGCGCCGCCAGCAACTGGCCCTCGCCCCTCGGTGAAGGCCGGCTCGGCGCGAGTCACATACAGCACGCCAAAGGGCAGGCCTCCCGAGGCCACCAGCGGCGCGCACAGCGCGGTATCGGACTGGCTCAGCTCCTTGCGCTCCAGGGCCGCCTGGGCCATGGCGCGCGGCACGGTGAGCGCCTCGGCGCCCACCAAGGACGCGGTGGTGAGTCCGCCAGTGGTGCCCAGCAGCGCCGCCGTCCGGTCCGCGTTGAGCGCATGGGCCACCTCGTCCGCCAGCCGCCGCAGCACCATGGCCTCGCTGGTGGAGCCCAGCAGCGCCGTGCCCGCCGAGTACATCGCCGCCGCCGTGCCCACGTACGGCAGCACCTCTTCAATGGGGACATGGCCGGACGTCGTCGGCCCGCCCTCCACCAGCGTCACGGCGGGAGGCTCGAAGAGGGCCGTCGTCGTGCCCACGCGGACGCGGTCCCCGGGCTGCAGCACCACCTCGCCGGAGAGGAGCTCCCCGTTGACCAGCGTCCCGTTGCGCGAGCGCAAATCCCGAATCCGCGCCTGCCCCTCGTGAAGGGTGATGAGCGCGTGCCGGCGCGAGACCTGGTCATCCTCCAGGGGGATTTCACACGACGGGCTGCGGCCGATGGTCGCTTCCGAGAGCACGTCGTAGCGGCGCCCCGCGGAAGGACCGGTGAGCAGCAGGAGTGCGGGCATGGGGCGCGGAGCGTAGCCTCCTGCCAACGGCGGGCAAGCGCTCCCTGGCCCCACTACATGGGCCGCTCGGCGTTCAGGAGCGCACGAATCTCCTTCTCGTCCAGGGTCCGACCCTCACGGGTGATGGCCAGCGCGTTCACCTGGGTCTCATCTACCTCCACGTGGGCGCCCTTGCGCCACTCCGTGGTGTGCACCGCGCCATCGATGAGCTTGCCCACCACGCTGCCCTCATCCCGGGCCATGACCTCCAGCCAGAGGTTCTCCACCACGGTGCCGCCGTCCGGGTGGGTGTCGAAGGGGGCGCGCACCAGGAAGGTGAGCGGCTCCATCAGCCCCTTGCGCTGGAAGCGGGCGAGGAACGACGGCAGCAGCACCTGGGCCTCCCGGCGCATGGCCTGGGTCTGCTCCTCGGGCTCCTTCTCGAAGCGCTCGCGGTACGGCGCCAGCAACTGGGACGTGTTGTGCCGCCCCACCGGAGACACCACGGAGAGAAAGAGCCCCTCGTGGCCCTCGAAGGTGTCCAGCGGAACCCCCAGCAGGTTGGTGCGGGCCTCCTCGGAGGGCACGAGCATGAAGGTCTGCCCCTCGCTGGTGCCCACCTGCGAGCGCAGCGCCGGCCCCTGCCCGAAGGCCAGGTCCGTGCACAGCTCGTGGAGGAAGCTCTCCGCCGCCAGCAGGTCGGTCTCCGCCAGGTGGAAGATCTCCAAATCGCGCGCCCCGAACTTCTCCATGCCGTGGGAGTGGACCCACAGGGGCGTATCGCCCTCCGTCGCCTCCACGGCGTGCAGGTGCACATGGTCCCGGATGTCGAAGTCCAGCTCGGTGATTTCCACCACGTCGTCGGGCTCGTGCAGCTTGAAGGCGGTGACGTCCACCAGCACGCCCTGCACGTGCTCCAGCAGCGTGCGCACGGCCCACAGCGCCTCGAACACCGGCAGCGTGGGCTGCGAGCCGCCCGGCTCCACCGACAGCCGGTAGAACGCCTTGGAGCGCCCCAGCCGCTCGAAGGCCTCCGGGCTGCCGCTGAAGACCTCCTTGCTGAAGCGCGGCAGGTGCTCCGCCCCCACCGTCAGCCGCACCAGGACCTCGGAGACGTCCGCCTTCAGGGTGAAGCCCTGGCCGTCCTCGTCCGGGGTGAACTCCACGTCGTCCGTGGCGAAGGACGCACGCAGCGCGTCAAGCGGGGCCGGGCCATCCTGCTCGATGGCCAGGAGGTAGACCTCCATCACAGGTGCTTCTCAATCTGTCGGAAGAGGTCCACGCGGTCCACCAGGTCGGTCAGGTAGTCGAGCTTGTCCGTGGCCAGTACGAGCACGGGCGACAACTGGTAACCCTCGAACCACTCCTCGTACAGGGCATTCAGGCGCTGAAGGTAACGGGTGGGGATGTCCTTCTCCATGGAACGTCCCCGGATGCGGATGCGCTCACGCAGCGTCTGCACGGGGCAGCGCAGGTAGATCATGAGGTCCGGGGGCCGCAGCGACTCGGAAATCGTCTCGTACAGCTCGCAGTACGTCTTCCAGTCGCGCTTGTCGATGAGCCGCTGCCGGTGGAGGTTCTTCGCGAAGATCTCCGCGTCCTCGTAGATCGTCCGGTCCTGCAGGACGGTACCGGGCGTGCGCTCGAGCTCCCGGTGCAGGCGGAACTTGTGCGTCAGGAAGAAGAGCTGCGAGCGGAACGCCCACGTCTTCATGTCCTTGTAGAAGTCGGCCAGATACGGGTTCTGGTCGTTGGGCTCGAAGGACGGAGTGATGCCGTACTTCCGGCAGAGGAAGGACGTCAGCTCCGTCTTCCCGGCGCCGATATTGCCCGCGATGGCGATGAACTTTTTCCTGGCCACGCCAACCCTCGCTTGTAACCCCGCCGAGCGGCGCACACCAGAAACAACGTGTAGGTAGGACGTGGTAGAAGAAGTGCATGTCCTTTCCGTGTCCTTCCCGCCGCGCGCCCGGTGCCGCCACCCCCAGGGGTGTGCCTGCCCGCCTGGCTGCCAGGGAAGAGACTCGGGCGGGGCGTGCTCATGGGGCCGGGGACCCAACGGCCCGGCTCATCGGCCCCGCGGAGGGGGGCTGAGGGATGCGCAAGCTCTTCTGCATAGCTGTGGCGGTGGTGTGGTCTCTGGTCAGCTTCGTCCTCGCCATCCTCGCCATGGTGGTGACGCTGAACGCCGCGAACTCGGTCTGGGTGGCCCGCCGAATCTGGTCGCCGGTGCTGCTGTGGGCCGGCGGCGCGACGCTGGAGGTCATTGGCGGCGAGAACGTGGACGAGAAGCGGCCCACCATCTACGTGGCCAACCACCAGTCCGCCATCGACATCCCGGCGCACTTCATGGCCGTGCCGATTCCCTTCCGCTATGTGGCGAAGAGCCAGCTCAAGTGGGTGCCGTTCATCGGCTGGTACCTGGCGCTCGCCGGCCACATCTTCGTCAACCGCGACAACCGCTCCAAGGCCATCGCCTCGCTGGACGCGGCCGCGGAGAAGATTCGCAGCGGGAAGAGCATCTTCCTCTACCCGGAGGGCACCCGCTCGTCGGATGGCCGCGTCCTCCCCTTCAAGAAGGGCCCCTTCGCGCTGGCCCTGAAGGCCCGCGTCCCCATCTGCCCCGTCACCATCGAGGGCTCGGGGAACCTGATGCCCAAGTCCACCTGGAACATCACCCCCGGGCCCATCCGCGTGAAGATTGGCAAGCCCATCGACACCACCGGCTTCGCCGAGAATGACCGCGAGGGGCTCGCCCGCGCCGTGCGCGCAGTCGTCATCGCGGACAGCCTGTCGCTCGGTGGCCTGGGCGGCGACGTGGACGACGCCGTTGCCGCCGCGGGCCTCGAGGGCACCAGCACCGCGCGCGCTCGCGCCTCTTCCTCTACCTGAGACGTCCCCACCGTGAAGACGACCCGCTCCCTCCGCTCCCGCCCCTGGCTGCGCGCCGCCGTGCTTGGCCTGGGCCTGGCCACCGGCTGCACGCACACCGCGGCCTCCACTCCCAGCAGCCGCGCCCAGGACTCGCGCTCCCGGGCCCGGGCGTACCTGGAGGAGAACCAGCCGGAGAAGGCCCTCACGCTGCTGCGGGAACTCCACCTCCAGGCGCCGGACGACCTGGACGTGGCCCGCTCCCTCACGGAGGCCCACGTGAAGGCGGGCCGCACGGACGCGTGGATTGCCGAGCTGCAGGGGCGCCTCGCCACGGGTGAGCGCGCGGTGGACCAGTACATGCTGGGCCTCGCCCTCTTCTCGCGGGCTCGCGACGCGGGCGCGCCGGCGGTGGCAGCCTTCGAGCGCGCCATCGCCCTGTCACCGGAGACGGCCGAGTTCCACTACCGCCTTGGCCTCGCGCGGCTGGAGTCCGAGCAGTACCCCGCCGCGGTGGAGCCCCTGCGCCGAGCCACCACGCTGGCCCCGGAGCGCACCGGCTGGCGCCTGCCGCTGGCCAAGG
>JBKGHK010000814.1:0-4211 GCA_046520375.1 Pyxidicoccus sp. 3LFB2 | reverse complement strand
CCAGGCCCCCAGCTCCTGCGTCCAGTAGATGCTGCCGCGCTCGAAGTGGTTGTAGCGGCCCCGGCCGTCCGGCGTCGTCAGCTCGTCGGTGATGGGATAGCCCAGCGCTCCGCGCTCCCAGGCCAGCTGCTCCCACCGGTTGCGGATGAGGCCATGCACCACGTGCGCGCCCAGGGCAGGCGTCCAGTAGATGCTGCCGCGCTCGAAGTGGTTGAAGCGGCCCACGCCATCCGGCGTGGCCCACTCACCGGCCTGGCATTTGCCCAGCAGCGCTGGGCCGTTCACCGCGTCGTACTTCGCCTTGATGGCCCCTCCGAGCACACACGCCGTGCCGCAGTGCGCGTTGGCGCGGTTGAGGTAGTCCCTCCAGGGCCAGTTGCTACCCGGGTCCGTGCGGTCATACGGCTGGAGCTTGCCGTGTCCCACCACGTGGTAGCTGTCGCGGGGAATCCCGTGGTCACGCGTGATGTCGCACAGCAGCCGTGCCGAGGCGTCAATCTGCGCCACCGGCCAGTTCACCGTGGACGCATACCCGCCGTGTTCGATGCCGATGGTGAAGTCGTTGGCGCTTCTCCCGTTCAGCCCGCACTCCGCCCCGCTGTTGTTGCTGCACTGGTAGGTGGCGCCGATGTGCCAGCCCCGGCTCCCGTCGCGCACAAGCTGGCTGATTTCCCCTCCGTCCTCGCGCACCACATAGTGCGCGCTCACTCCCGAGTTGGGATTGGTCAGCCAGCTCCAGCACCCCGAGTAGCTGCTCTCACAGGTGTGGATGACCACCATCTTCACCCCCATGGGCCGGGAGTTGAAGTTGGGCGAGGGCCGCCACACGGCCGGTCCGTAGTCCGGACCGGCGAGCGCCTGGGCCTGCTGCCCCAGTTCCTCTCCGGCCAGGCCCTGTCCACTCGCGGCCCACTCCTTCGAGAGCGCCCCGAGCCCCAGGCGGGCCACCCGGAAGACCTCTTTGTGGACGAAGCTGTGGCGGCCCGCCTCCTCCTGGATGCCGGACAGCTCGGCCACCGCCGGTGCCCACTTCTCCGCCTGCGTTCTGTCCACCCTCTGCGCATCCGCCTGGCGCGACAGGAGCGCCGCCGCCGCACGGACGTGGGCGCGCGTGTCGGTCCGCGCCTGCTCAGTCGTGACGCCGGCCAGCTTCGCGCCCTCCTCGAGCTGCGCTTCCGTGAGCGCCATCATGCCGTGGACTGCCGGGCGGCCCTCGAACTCCTCGGCGCCCTCCACCATCTGGTAGCGCGTCTGCACGAAGGAGATGGCCTTGAGGAGCGCGGGCGGCACATCGAACTCCGCGCCGGCCTCCTTGAAGAACGCATCGAAGGACTCATCCTCTCGGACGGAATCTTCCGTCCTTGGCGTGTCCAGCTGCTCAGCGGGGGCTGCGGACGGCTGCTGCGCGTCCATGCCACACGCTTGGGTCAGCGCCAGCGATGCGGCGAGCACGACAATTCCTGGCCTGTTCTTCATCGATTCCTCCGGACTTCGTCACGCGAAGAGGAGGGTTGCGAGCCGGTCGGCATCTCATGGAATCGACAAAGAAGAGTCGCGCTCCCTGCGGTAGAGGCCTCCCATGTCGTTGCTGCGCCGCGTGGTAGCCAACCTCGGACCCGAGGCCAGGGGTTGAGCAATCAATTCCTTGGATCACAAGGGGGGCTGCATCGCCCGCTGAGAACAGCGCGGACCGGGTGGATTCAGGGAGGCAGTCTGGAATTGCACCGGTAGGGTGTGTCCCCCTCCGGAGGATTTCCTTCCGGCACGGCTCATGGTCGAGGCCTCTTGAACCGCTTCCCCTTCTTGATGCGCGCGCTGCGCACCGGCACGTTCTGTCTCGTGGGTGCCAGCTCGCTGCTGACCGCCTGTGATTCCAGCGATGACCCGCCCCCCACCCCACCCCCCGTGGACACCTCGCCGCGCACGCTGACGCTGCTCCAGACGAGCGACCTGCACACCAACATCTTCCCGTGGGATTACTTCACCGGGAAACCGGACGCGAAGCGCGGCCTCGCCAGGGTGGCCACGCTCGTCAAGCAGGAGCGGGAGAAGAACCCGGACTGCACGCTGCTCGTCGACACCGGTGACACCATCCAGGGCTCGCCGCTCGGCACCTACTACGCCCTGGTGGACAACGCGCCCAAGCACCCCATGGCCACCGCCATGAACGAGCTGGGCTACGCCGCCATGGCCCTGGGCAACCACGAGTTCAACTACGGCCAGGACGTCCTCAACAAGTTCAAGAACGAGGCGAACTTCCCCCTCCTCGGCGCCAACGTGCGCAAGACCGCGGACGGCTCCGAGGCCTTCACCCCCTATGTGATGACCACGGTGTGCGGCGTGAAGGTCGGCATCCTCGGCCTGGTGACGCCGGGCGTGGCGACGTGGGAGCGCAAGGACAACATCACCGGGCTGCGCTTCGATGACCCGCTGGAGACCGCGAAGGCCTACGTGCCGCAGATGAAGCAGGCCGGCGCGGACGTGGTGGTGGTGGCCATCCACGGCGGCCCGGACAAGCAGCCCGTCGGCAGCGCGACCAGCCCCGAGTCGTGGCTCGCGGACTACGCGGACCCCACGAAGTGGACCGACCGGGGCAACCTCCCCGGTGAGAACATGGCCGTGCAGATCGCCCAGCAGGTGGCGGACGTGGACGTGCTCCTCACCGGCCACACCCACCAGCCCATCCCGAAGATGCTGCTGAAGAACCAGGACGGCCGCGAGGTCCTCCTCACGCAGCCCAACCGCTGGGGCAGCCACCTGGCCCACGTGCAGCTCAACGTCACCTGGAACGACGGGCGCTGGGGCGTGGCCACGCACGACTCGCAGCTCCACGCGGTGGACGACAAGGTGGCGGAGGATGCCACCGTCAAGCAGCTCACCCAGGCCTACCACGACACCACGGTGGCCTACGTGAACCAGAAGATTGGCAGCACCACCGCGGCCTTCACGGGCGGCTTCGCGGGACGCTACGTGGACAGCCCGCTGGCGGACCTGCTCAACACCGTGCAGGAGGAGGCTGCGGAAGAGGCCGGCTTCCCCGTGGACCTGTCCGCGACCGCCCTGTTCAGCAATAACGTCGCGCTGCCGGCGGGGGAAGTCACCCTGCGCGATGCCTACAGCGTCTACATCTACGACAACACGCTGTATGTGATGGAGATCAACGGCTCCATCCTCCGGCGCGCGCTGGAGATGAACACGCTGTACTTCAAGCAGCTCGACGCGGCCAACCTGCCCGCGAGGCCCGAGGACGCGAAGGCCACCATGCCCGTCGTCGCGGACTACAACTGGGACCTCTACTCGCGCATCGAGTACAGCTACGACCTGACGAAGCCCGCGGGCTCCCGGCTCACGAGCCTGCGCTTCCAGGGCCTGGACGTCCGGGACGACCAGGTCTTCCGCATCGCCGTGAACAACTACCGCGGCGGTGGCGGCGGCGGGTTCAGCATGTTCAAGGAAGGCCGCCTGCTGTGGTCCTCCGCGGACGGCGTGCGGGATTACGTCGCGCGCTATATGCAGGAGCACCAGGGGCTGTCGCCGGACGCGGTGAACACCTGCAACTTCACGCTCGCGCCCGACCTCTATACGCCGTACTTCCAGGCCACGCTCGGCCCCGCGAAGTGCCTCACCGTGAGGTGACGTAGCCACCAGCGCTGCCCGGTGGACAGGCCTCCTCCCCGGAGGGCACATCCCACCGGGCAGCCCGTTTCCAGCCAGCCGAGGCGCCTCTTGGCGAGATGCTTCCGTTGGCAATTGCCGGCCCGCATGGTGCGTGGTGGTGCGGAACCCGGCGGGGGTGGCTCAACCCACAGGCGCCTTCAGAGCGATTCCCGAGGCGCCGGGCGAGGGTAGGGGGAGTGGGCCCTCCTGGATTCGAACCAGGGACCAATCGGTTATGAGCCGACAGCTCTAACCGCTGAGCTAAGGGCCCCCAAAAACGCCACTGCCGGGTGAATACCCCCCAGCCCGCGCCGCTGGCAAGTGGGTCGCCCGCGGGCTGTTGTCCGGCCGGACGTCCCGGCGAGGCTGCCTTCACCCGCGCCCATCGTCGTCTATCTTCACGCGGAACACCTCGCCGCGCTGGCGCACCTCCACGCCCTCCGCGCGCAGCCGCTTCGCCTGCTCATGCGCCACCATGGGCGCCAGCGTCCCGTCCGAGCGGATGACCCGCCCACCAGGGCACATCGCGCTGCCGTGCCGGCGGCAGGCCCGTC
>JBKGHK010000813.1:0-4218 GCA_046520375.1 Pyxidicoccus sp. 3LFB2 | reverse complement strand
CACCTGCGACACGTACGCGACGGTGCGGATGGCGGGGGAGGTCGCGGGCGAGGTACGCCTCGGCGATGGCGCCACCGATGACGCGGCAGAGCGTCTCGCGCCCGCTGGTGCGGCCGCCGCCACGGTGGTCCCGGTGCTTGAAGCGCTCGCGCCACACGGCGTCCGCATGGCCGGGGCGGTCCTCCGCCTTCAGCTTCTCGTAGTCACCCGAGCGCTGGTTCGTGTTCCGGACGATGGCGGCGATGGGCGTGCCCAGCGTCTTCTCCTCGAAGACGCCGGACAGGATTTCGACCTGGTCGGGCTCGCTGCGGGCGGTGACGAGCGCGGACTGGCCCGGACGGCGGCGGTCCAGCGCCACCTGGATCTGCTCGCGGGTGAGGGGGACGCCGGCGGGGCAGCCATCGATGATGGAGCCGAGCGCGGGCCCGTGGCTCTCGCCAAAGGTCGTCAAGCGGAAGAGGGTGCCGAAGGTGTTCATGTCGCGGACTCCCAGAGCTGGCGCTGCCGCCGGGCCTGCGCGACGAACCACGCCGCACCCAGCAGGACCGGAGTACCTCCACGGCGCGAAATCTCCGCGGCGATACGCCGGCCCGGGGCACCGTATGCGATCACCGCGACGCGCGCCCGCTCGAAACGCAGGGACTCCGGCGCGGGCACCCGGTCCGGCCACGTCCAGACGCCCGCCCCCTTGAGCGGCGCCCCGATGTCGGACCGGCGGAGGATGCGCAGGTTGCAGCCAATCTCGCCCGCCACGGCCCGCATGGCCGCGGTGGCGCCGCCGTCACCCAGCACGAAGGCGTCCATGGCGTTGAGCCGGTCCAACACCGTGAGGGCCCCGTACGTGTCGGTGTTGAAGGACTCCCACCGGTTGCCCCGGCGCACCAGCGTGTTGATGGCCTCCAGCGGCGAGCGCGTGTGCCGCGCGAGGCGGAGCTTGAAGGGGCTGGTGACGGCGAAGCCGGCGTAGTGCGGCAGCAGCGAGTCCACCAGCGTCTCGACGGGCCCGTCTTCGGGGATGTCGATGCGGTCGAACGGCTGCCGGTGGATGCGCGGCGAGCGGGAGTGGGCGATGGACGTGCCGAGGATGCCGAGCCGCAGCAGGGGCGCCAGGGCCTCACCATTGCCGTTCGTCCCCCGGTGCTCACGGACGACGTCGTCCAGCAGGCGCTGCCCGGGCGCGGCGGCCCAGCTGCCTCCCGCCGCCACGTAGTCGAGCACGTTGTTCCGGGCGAGCACCGCGCGCGCCGGCAGCGCGAACGGGCCCATGCCCAGCACCGTGACGCGCTGGGCACCGAAGCGCTCCGTCAGCAGGCACTGCGTCTCCAGCAGCGTGCTCAGGTGCTCCGGCCCATGCATGGGCTCCACGTGCTTCACCAGGGCATCCGGGGGCAGCTCGCGCTCCCACAGCCGGAGGGCCTCTCCGGTGGACAGTTGGCGCTCCGCGTGGTGCGACGCGAGCAGCTTCCCGGACGGCGCGTCCAGGGCGCCCTCGCGCCCCTTCGTGTCCTTCAAGTCCCGGTCCACGCGCCACGCGGCGGACACCCAGGCGGCGGGAAGGGGCTTGCCCCGCTCGGAGACGAGCAGCGGGAGCACGGCCGCGAGCGCATCGGCATCGACGGCATCGGGCGCGTGCAGGTCCGTGCGGATTTCCAGCACATTCGCCCCGCGCCGCTGACACTCGCGGGCGAAGAGCGGTGCGTCGGGGCCGAGCACGGTGGGGGGAAGGGTGACGACGCGACGGGCGGACGTCACGTAGGGACCTCGGTGGTGAGGCAGCCCCGGAGGAAGTCCACCAGGGCCACGGTGGGGACGCGGGCGTGGAGGGCCTCGCGCTCATGGAACACGGAGGACAGCTCCTCTTCGAGCGAGAGCTCGGGACGCAGGCGCGGGCGCGTCCGGTCCTTGAGCAGGCGCTCGCGGTAGCTGTCGAAGCTGATGGGGACGAGCAGCGTGAAGACGCCCGTCAGTGCGTCCGCATGGTGGGAGAGGAAGCCGCCTCCCAGGGAGACCAGTCCTCCTGGCGGCAGCTCCAACAGAGCGCGACGCTCGGCGGCGCGGAACTCCGCCGGGGCCTCGGCCACCCAGGTGCGGAGCGGACGACCATGGGTGCGCTCCAGGTGCGCATCCAGGTCCAGTCCGTTCCGCTGCAGCAGCGCGCCTACCAGGGGCAGCAGGCGCGTCTTGCCCGCGCTGCGGTGGCCGGCAATCGCCACCGTCTGCGCGGGGGCCGGGAGCAGGCGCGGCCCGGGCTGGGCCAGCGCCTCGCGAAGCCCGGCGCGAGCCGGGGGTCCACGGAGGCGAGGACCTGTCTTACGAGGCGTTGGCGCTCGTCAGCGGACGGTGCCGACATAGACGTAGGCGGTGCCGAACGTCAGCGGGTGGGCGGCCCGCTCCGAGTACGCGCCGGACTGCTCCATCAGCTCCACGAACTTGTCCCCCGAGGGGAACGCCGCGGAGGTGCGGGGCAGGTACTCGTACGCGGCGCGGTTGCCGGTGAGCATTCCGCCGACGGCGGGCATGATGGTCTTGCTGTAGAAGCGGAACAGCGCGCCGAAGGCGCCGTCGGGCTGGCCGAACTCCAGCACCACCACGCGGCCTCCGGGGCGGACCACGCGGGCCATCTCCTTGAGGCACTTCACCGGGTCATCCACGTTGCGGATGCCGAAGGCGATGGAGGCCACGTCGAAGGAGTTGTCCTCGAAGGGCAGGGCGAGTGCGTCCGCCACCTGGAACTCCACCTGGAGGCCAGCCTTGGCCGCCTTGGCGGGAGCGCTCTCCAGCATCTCCGGGCAGAAGTCGGTGCCGACGACGCGGCCGGAGCCGCCCACCTTGCGCTTGAAGACCATGGCCAGGTCGCCGGTGCCGGTGGCGCAGTCGAGGACGGTGCTGCCCTCCTTCGCACCACTGAGACGCACGGCCGTCCGTCGCCACAGACGATGGATGCCGAACGAGAGGACCTCGTTCGTCACGTCGTACTTCGGAGCGATGGAAGAAAACATCTGACGGACTTCGGTGCTCATCGAGCCCTCGCGACCTGGGCCGGACCGTCCGGCCTCCAAAGGTGTCGGTCCACCGCTCCTAGCACGGCTGGCAGCCGGCGCATCAACGTCTGGAAGCGCTCGGGTGTCAGGGCCTGGTGGCCGTCGCACATTGCCTGCTCGGGCCGGGGGTGGACTTCAATCAACAATCCGTCCGCCCCGGCGGCCGCGGCGGCCAGCGACATGGGGAGGATGAGGTCCGGGTCGCCCGTCGCATGCGAAGGGTCGACGATGACGGGCAGGTGCGAGCGCTGCTTCGCCCAGGCCACCGCCGCCAGATCCAACGTGTTGCGCAGCTCCGTCTCGAAGGTGCGGATACCGCGCTCACACAGCATCACCTGCTCATTGCCGCCATCGAGGATGTACTCGGCGGCCAGCAGCCACTCCTGCAGCGTCGCGGAAAGTCCCCGCTTGAGCAGCACCGGCCGGCGCGACTTTCCCAAAGCTCGTAGCAGCGAGTAGTTCTGCATGTTGCGCGCGCCCACCTGGAGGATGTCCGAGGACTCCTCCATGAGCGGCAGCTGCTCGCGCTCCATGACTTCGCTGATGATGGGCAGCCCGTGACGGCGGCCGGCCTCGGCCAGCACATGCAGGCCCGGCTCGCCCATGCCCTGGAAGGCGTAGGGGCTGGTGCGAGGCTTGAATACGCCGCCCCTCAGCACATGGGCCCCAGCGGCGGCCACGGCCGCGGCGGCGCGCTCCACCTGCTCCACGCCCTCCACCGCGCAGGGCCCCGCCATGACGACGAAGCCCGGGCCGCCGAACTCCACGGCGCCCACTCGGACCCGCGTGCCCTCGGGCCGCGCGGCGCGCAGCACCTTCCTCGCGCCTGTGTCTCGCCCCGATACCGCCGGTGCGGGTGCGTCTGGCCGCTCGCCTCCCACGGACCCTCCGATTCATGGAGTTCAAGAGGTTTTGAACTCCTTGGTGCATGTATAGCCGAGATGGCTTAGAAGACAACCGAAGGTGATTGCGAGGCAATCATCGATGAGGACCGCTGATGAAGACGCTCAATCCCGTTGAGGGCCAGCGCTGGGTGGCCGGAATGATGCCCCTGGCGGTGGGCGACCCGCTGGCGGGAGCGGACGTGCTCGGCGTTCCTTCGGTCTACTGGGAGCGGCCGCTGGCCCGGGAGGCGGCGGCAGGGTGGGGCGACGCCGTGGCGGTGGCCGTCGCGGAC
>JBKGHK010000812.1:0-4221 GCA_046520375.1 Pyxidicoccus sp. 3LFB2 | reverse complement strand
CGGTCGCCGTCGTCATCGCCGTAGGCGTCCAGGTTCCGCCAGCGCTCCGCGGAGTGGGCGGCGCAGTCCTCGGTGTCCGCCGTGCCGTCCCCGTCCGAGTCCCCGCTGCCCTGCGCACCGTCCCCGCCGGTGCACCCGGCCTGGAGCCCCACCACGGCCAGCGCCAGGGCCAGCCATGTGCTTCGCATCGTGCCCATGAGAGGAATCCGTTCCCCTTCCCGCAGTGTGCCCGGAGGGGCCTAGCGACGCGTCAGCCGACAGGTGGGCACGGTGAAGGAGTCGTCCAACTGCACCAGCTCCAGGAACCAGGCGCCCGGCTTGCTCATGGCGAGCAGTGCCATCCGGTCACAGCGCGAGATGTACACGGCGGCCTCGTTGAAGCCGGCGATGCGGAAGGACAGGGTCCGGGGGGTGCTCTCTCCCTGGAGGATGCCTGTGATTTCGAAGCGGCTGGTGCCGGTGGCGATGTAGCTGTCCACCGTTTCGAAGACGTAGGGCCTGTTCGACTGGGGCGTCTCCGCCGCCAGGGCGGAAGGGGCCAGCCCCAGGGAAGCGGACAGCAGCGCGGCGAGACGGAGGGAGCGGTTCTTCAACATCGCGGAATTCCTCATGGGGGCAGTGGGGTGCGCCGGGGCTGGGGAAGGCGCTGCCCTGAATACGGAGTGGGTGGGATTTCCTGACCATTTTCAGGGCCCTTCCGGCCTCCTGTCGACGGAGCCAGCGGCCCCGGCCGCGCTTCGTCTTGTCATGGACGGCCCCCTGCAATACGCCTGGAGGCATGTCCTCCTCCGCGCCTCCTCCCGGGCTCCCCGCCGACTTCCTCCAGGCCATCTCCGAGGGCTTCCCCGCCGACTTCCTCACCCGGGAGCCCGGCGAACTGCAGGAGTACGGCCGCGACTGGACGCGGGTGTACACCCCCGCCCCCAGCGCGGTGGCCCTGCCCCGGAGCACCGAGGAGGTGTCCCGGCTCATGGCGCTGTGCCACCAGCACCGCGTGGCCGTGGTGCCTTCCGGAGGCCGCACGGGGCTGGCGGGTGGCGCGGTGGCGGCCCGGGGCGAGGTGGTGCTGTCGCTCCAGCGCATGGCGCGCATGGGGCCGGTGGACCTGCTCGGCAACACGGTGCGCGTGCAGGCAGGCGCGGTGACGGAGGCCGTGCACCACCACTGCGCCGGACATGGCCTCACGTGGCCGGTGGACTTCGCCTCCAAGGGCTCCAGCACGGTGGGTGGCAACATCGCCACCAACGCGGGCGGGGTGAAGGTCATCAAGTACGGCCTCACCCGTCAGTGGGTGCTGGGCCTTCAAGTCGTGACGGCGCAGGGGCAGGTGCTGGAGCTCAACGGCGCGCTGGAGAAGAACAACACCGGCACGGATTTGCGCCAGCTCTTCATCGGCAGCGAGGGCACCCTGGGCGTCATCACCGAGGCCACCCTCAAGCTGACCCAGTTGCCCGGGAAGCTGGACGTGTTCCTCTTCGCCGTGCCGGACGTGGCCGCGGTGCTGCGGCTGTTCCGCGACGCGCGCCAGCAGACGGCCTTCAACATCTCCGCCTACGAGTTCTTCACCGACAAGTGCCTGGCGCGCCTGCAGCGCCACCGCAAGCTGCGCTCACCCTTCGAGGCGTCCAGCGGCTGCTACGTGCTGCTGGAGGCCGAGCCCCGCGACGCGGCGGCGGTGGAGACGTGGCTCGGCTCGCTGTTCGAGCGCGGGCTGGTGACGGACGGCACCCAGGCCCAGGGCGCGTCCCAGGCGTCGGAGCTGTGGGCGCTGCGCGAGGGCATCAGCGAGAGCCTGTCGGCGACGGGGCTGCCCCACAAGAACGACATCTCCCTGCCGGTGGCGGGGCTGGAGGGCTTCTGCGACGAGCTGGAGTCCGTCTTCAGCGCGCGCTACCCGGGCTGGGAAATCTGCCTCTTCGGCCACATTGGCGACGGCAACCTGCACGTCAACATCATGAAGCCGGACGCCATGGAGAAGGTCGAGTTCCTCGCCCGCACGAAGCAGGCCGACCCCACCATGTTCGAGCTGGTGAAGAAGCACGGCGGCAGCATCTCCGCCGAGCACGGCATCGGCCTGCTCAAGAAGGACTACCTGGGCTACTCGCGCGCCCCGGCGGAGCTGGAATTGCTGCGCGCGCTCAAGCGGGCGATGGACCCCCAGGGCATCCTCAACCCCGGGAAGGTCATCGACGCCTGACTCAGGACACGATGCGCGTCTTGATGTCCGTCGTCAGCCCGGCGATGGCGTCGCAGACGGGGCGGGACACGTCCTGGTCCAGGTCCATGACCAGGTAGCCGATGTTGTTGTCCGTGCTGAGCACCTGGGCGTGGATGTTGGCGTTGAGGTCCGAGACGATGCGGTTGATGTCGCGGAGCACGCCGGGGATGTTGCGGTGCACGTTGAGGATGCGGTGCGTGCCGGGGATGAGCGGCACCTCCACCTGCGGGAAGTTGACCGCGCCGGTGGTGGCGCCCGCCTTGAAGTACTTCAAGAGGCTGGTGGCCACCTCCTTGCCGATGGACGCCTGCGCCTCCTCGGTGGAGCCGCCGATGTGCGGGGTGAGCACCACGTTGGGCAGCCCCTGCAGCTCGGTGACGAAGCCGTCCGAGTTGCTCTCCGGCTCCTCCGGGTAGACGTCCACCGCCGCGCCGCCCAGGTGCTTGGAGGCGAGCGCCCGCGCCAGCGCGGGGATGTCCACCACCGTGCCGCGGCTGGCGTTGATGAGGCACGCGCCCTTCTTCATCCGCGCCAGCTGGGCCGCGCCCATCATCATGTGCGTGGAGGCCAGGGCGGGCACGTGCAGGGTGACGAAGTCCGACTGGGCCAGCAGCTCGTCCAGCGAGGCCGCCGCCTGCGCGTTGCCCAGCGGCAGCTTGGTCATCACGTCGTAGTACAGCACCCGCATGCCCAGCGCCTCGGACAGCACGCCCAGCTGCGAGCCGATGTGGCCATAGCCGATGATGCCCAGCGTCTTGCCGCGCACCTCGCGGCTGCCGGTGGCCACCTTGCGCCACTGGCCCGCGTGCACCTCGCGGCTGCGGTCGAAGAGCTGGCGCGTGAGGACGATGACCTCCGCCAGCACCATCTCCGCCACGCTGCGCGTGTTGCTGAACGGCGCGTTGAACACCGGGATGCCGTGCGTGTTGGCGGACGTCAGCTCCACCTGGTTGGTGCCGATGCAGAAGGCGCCAATGGCCAAGAGCTCCTCGGCGTGCACCAGCGAGGCGGCGGGCACCGTCGTCTTGCTGCGGATGCCCAGCAGGTGCACGCCCTTCAGCTTCTCGGCCAGCTCCTCGGGCTTGAGGGCGGACGACGTGCGCTCCACCTGGAAGCCCTCGGCGGCCAGCATCTCCTCGGCCGACGGGTGGATGTTCTCCAGCAGCAGGGCGCGGAACGGGCCCTCGTTGGTGATGGGGCGCGTGGGCGAAGGGAAGCGGGCAGTGCTCATGTCGCTTTGCGTTAGACCTCGGCCCCGGGGCTGTCAAGGGTGGGGTGAGGGGAGCGGCGTCCAGGCATCAGCGGGAGGGTGAAGGTGAACGTGCTGCCGGCCCCCACGGTGCTCTCCACCCAGAGCCGGCCGCCATGGGCCTCCACCAGCCCCTTGGCGATGTAGAGGCCCAGGCCGCTGCCCCGGGTCGCCGTGCTGCGCGACTGCCAGTGGCGCTGGAAGAGGCGGCCCTGCTCGTCCTCGGGGATGCCCGGGCCGGTGTCCCGCACGGCCACGCGCACCTCGGAGTCGAGCGCCACCGCCTCCACCGTCACCGTGCCCCCCGCCGGGGTGAACTTCACCGCGTTGCCCAGCAGGTTGGCCAGCACCTGGAGGACGCGCTCCCTGTCACACAGGGCCATCAGCCCCGGCGTCAGGTGCTGCTCCAGGTGGAGCTCGCCGCGCGTCAGCTGGGGCTCGATGAGGGCCAGCGCCTCGCCGATGACCTCCACCACCGGCTCCGGCTGGGAGTCCACGGCCAAAGGCTGGCCCGCGTCCAGGCGGGCCGCGTCCAGCAGCCGGGAGATGAGGCCGAGCATGTGCACCGCGGCCCGGTCCATGGCGGCCACGCGCCCCACCAGCGCGTCTCCGCCGGGCAGCCGCCCCAGCTTCTGGTGCAGCACGGCGGCGCTCAGCCGCACCGTGGCCAGCGGGTTCTTCAAGTCGTGGGAGACGATGGCCAGCATGTCCTCGCGCTCGCGCGCCGCCCGCTCCGCCGCCTGGGCCAGCCGGG
>JBKGHK010000811.1:0-4221 GCA_046520375.1 Pyxidicoccus sp. 3LFB2 | reverse complement strand
CGGCCTCGGCGGAGACGCCGGCCAGGGCCGCGCCCGTTGACGATGTGCTGCCCCACGCAGACCCAGCAGGGCCGTGCGCGGCCGGGACGGCCCTCGAACTCCTCCTCACCGGACACGTGCTGCCAGCGGGTCTCCCGCGAAGGAGATGGCCTTGAGCAGATTCACGGGGACGTTGAACTCGCCAGCGGCCTTGGCGAACAGCGCGTCGAGCGGGTTCGGCGTGCGGCGGGCGGCGTCGGACACCGCGCGGATGGCGTCCTGCGCGCCGGTGGACGGCGTCTCGGTGGTGGGAGGCGTCTCGGAGGCAGGGGCCTCGGGCGCGGGGGCTTCCGGCTGGGGGCCACAAGCGGCGAGGGCCAGGGCCGCGGCGGTGGCCGCGAACGTCTTGCGCAACATCATGGGAACTCCTTCGAGGGGGGTCAGCAGCTCCACGGTCCGCCCCCACTTCCGGGAGCGGCGCAGGGGCGGGCCTTCAGCAGCATGCGTGCCAGTCGCGTTCTCCCCGGGAAACCCCTCTTTCCCGACGCCAAGGTGGAGCATGGATGCTCCACTCAGCTGTCAAGAAATCCGCCGGCCCCAGAGACGAAGAAGCCGCGCAAGCGCCTGGAATCAGGGCTCCAGCCCCCCTGGGTCAGCATTCCAGAGGAGTGAGTATGGCCCTTGCGTGTCGCAGTGACGCATTCTGGGACAGGCTCAACGTAAGCCTTCTTTACGCACTTCCTGTATTTCTCACTTTTTGGAGTGGTGCCGGAAACAGGGGGTGGGCGCCCGCCTCGCCGGGGTGCGTGCCGGGAGGCACCGTGCGTGCGGAAGCGGTGCCGACAGAGGCGAGGGCTTCCGCTATGAGAGGGCCATGCGGCTCTTCGGGATTGGCGACACACACCTGCCCTCCACGCGGCAGAAGGACATGCACCGCTTCGGGTGGACGGACCATCCGCTTCCGCTGCAGCGGGCGTGGGACGAGCGGGTGCGCCCGGAGGACGTGGTCATCGTCGCGGGCGACATCTCCTGGGGCACGCGGGCGCACGAGGTGCTGGAGGACCTGGCGTGGCTGGACGCGCGCCCGGGCCGCAAGGTGCTGGTGCGCGGCAACCATGACTACTGGTGGGGCGACTCCGCCTCCAAGCTGCGCAAGCTGCTGGAGCCGTACCGCACGCTGGAGGGCTTCCTCCACAACAGCGCCGTCGTCATGGGCCCGTGGGTGATTGCGGGCAGCCGGCTGTGGACGGCCCCCGAGGCCCCGCCCATGCCCGGCGGGGAGATGGGCGACGAGCCGGCGGACCTGGGCTACGTGGAGCGCGAGACGCGGCGGCTGACGGCTTCTTTCGACGACGCGAAGAAGAAGGAGGCGGCCAGCCCCACGCCGCTGGTGCGCGTGGTGGCGGTGCACTTCCCGCCGGTGTACGCGAACCAGAAGGCCACCGCGTTCAGCGAGCCGATTGAAGCCTTCGCCCCGAAGGTGTGCGTCTATGGACACCTGCACGCGGAAGGCATCGCCGCGGGCTTCACGGGAGAGCGCGCCGGAGTGAAGTACGTGCTGGCGTCATGTGACGCCGCGCGTTTTGCTCCGGTGCTGCTCGATGAAGCGTGAGGAACGAGGAGTCTCCGGATAAGCTGCCCGCCCCCGCCTGGTGGGGCCGCGGGTGGGACGTAGGAGTGGAGTGATGCCGTCCAACAAGGCCGAGCTGGCCGAACGCATCGCAGTGGCGCAGCCGGGCGACTCGGTGCGCGGACTGTTCTTCAAGGTGGTCCTCAACCTCGTCCAGCAGCACGCGGGCCCGACGGCCGTGGCCGCGGTGCGCGCGGAGGCCGGGCTGACGGCGGACTACTCCGAGCTGCGCACGTACCCGGTGAAGGACTTCCTGACGCTGCTGTACTGCACGGCGGATGCGCTGGAGGGCCCACTGGGCTCGGAGGACGCCGTGTACCACGCGTGCGGCGAGACGGGCGTGACGCGCTACTCCACGGGCCCGGGCATGCTCATCTTCGGCATCATCTCGCGCGGAGACCCGCACAAGCTCTTCTCGGGCGCGCAGATGGGCTACAGCGCGGCCGTCTCGTACGGCACCCGCGAGTACGGCACCACCGGCCCGAAGTCCGGCACGCTGCGCGTGCGCCGCGACATGCTGCCGCCCGCGTACCACGAGGGCATCCTCACCGGCGCACTGAAGGTGCTGGGGCTCAAGGGCACCGCGAAGGCCCGAGCCCACGGCCTGGACCGCGTGGACTACGACATCCAGTGGGAGTAGCGGGGCGCTTCAGTCGACGCGGGTGAAGGTGACGTCGAGCTCGGCCACCACGCGCTCGCCCACCGAGGCCTGGCAGGAGAAGGTGTGGTCGGCGCCCTCGTGCGAGCGGCGCACGGCGCCGAACGTCACCGTCTGCCCGGCGAAGGCGAGGTTGTTGGCGGACAGGCGCACGTCCTTGGCGAGGCAGCGCGCCCAGGGCGCACCCTCCAGGCGGCGCAGCAGGTTGGTGGCCACGCGCGTCATGCCGCTGGCGACGATGGCCACCGGCATCACCGGGTGCAGGGCGAAGTGGCCCTTGCACATCTCCGGCGTCACCGGGCCCAGCGTGGCGTTGAGGGACTCGCCGTCCGGGCGCCAGTCGCGCAGGGCCAGCGGCTTGCTGTAGGGGTTCTGCCGCAGCTTCGCCCACTCCTCGGGGGTGCGCTGCACGTCGTCGCGGCGCGGCTCGCGGCGCATCTCCACCCGCGCGTCGCCGAACAGGCGCGTGAAGGCGGCGGCGGACAGGACGTTGTAGTCCACCTCGAGGCGGAACAGCGGCGTGCCGTCCTCCAGCGACAGCAGCGTCTGCGCGGTGGCGGTGCGCTTGCCGGTGAACTCGGCGCGGGCCAGGCCCCAGAGCAGCTCCGTGGAGCGGGCCATCGCCTGCGGGCGCAGCCACGTGCCGCGCGCGCCACACGCCAGGTAGAAGTGCTGGCCGTCCTTGGGCGCCACCAGCGCGGACGCGCACGAGCCGAGGATGGCCAGGTGACGCCCCGACTCCGCGAGGCTGATGGGGCCGGCTTCCGCGTCCGGGTCCTGCTGCACCGGGATGCGCGCCACGACTTCACCCTTCCCCATCACCGTCACGTCCTTCAGCGCGAAGTACGGATCTCGCACGCAGATGCGCGGGTACAGCTCCTGGGCGCTCAGGACGGTGTGCGGCGCCAGCCCCTCGAAGGACCGCAGGGACTCCTGCGCCGGCGTCCAGGAGCCGTGGTCGGTACCGGCGGCGACGAGCGAGGGGGCAGAGGCGAAGGCGGTGGTGTCGAGCATGGAGGCTGACCTTGTTTCGGACAGAGGGTGTCGGGGGACACCTGCCTGACTTGTAACCGAGCAGGCTTCCGGCGGTACAGAACTTTTTCTGTAATCCGAAAATATTCTCGTCCAAATGACCGGGAAGTTGCTTCCAATCAGGAAAATTATGCCCCGACGCAAATACGAGCGGTCCCCGGGCAGAATTTTACGGGTTGGCGGCGGAGGAGTTACGCACTCGACGCAGGGAGTCAAGGGCCGCCGGGGGTCAGGTCCACCCAGGGCTCCCGCAAGTGTCCGCGAGTGAATTCGAACACTTGTGTGCCCCTGGGTGGCGGGCACACGAAGTCGTCTGGAGGACGTCCCGGGTGGGTGCGCGGGCTACCAGGGGACTTCGCGGAAATCCTTGAGGAAACGGCCGAAGACGGGGCGTCCCTGAAGGCCCTGGAGGAGGGGCTCGCACACCCGGGCGGCGGCATCGGCGCCATCCAGCGGTGGGGAGAAGCCCTCCTCCTCCATGCGGCGGCGGCGGGCGTCGGGGTTCTCGTTGGAGACCCAGCCGGGGTCCACGCTGTTCATGTAGATGCCATCCCGGGCGTAGTCCTCGGCCGAGGTGCGGGTCATCATGTTGAGCGCCGCCTTGGCCATGTTGGTGTGCGGGTGGAAGCCCCGCTTCCCCGGACGCGCGAACTGGCCCTCCACCGCCGAGACATTGACGATGTAGCGGTCGGCAAATGGTGAGCGCAGCAGCAGCGGCTTCAGCCGCCCGTTGAGCAGGAACGGGGCAATGGCGTTGACCAGCTGCGCCTCCAGCACCTCCACCGGGGGCACTTCCTCCAGCCGCTGCACCCAGGCGTTCTCGTGCTCGGGGGCGGAGTGCAGCGGCGCCGGGACAGCCAGCGCGTCCGGGGCGGAGGGCCCCGGGAGGGTGTGGACGCGGGCGCGGGTGCCAGCGTCGAGC
>JBKGHK010000810.1:0-4226 GCA_046520375.1 Pyxidicoccus sp. 3LFB2 | reverse complement strand
TCCAGGCGCCCGGGGCGCAGGGCCCCGCTCCCGTCTCGCCCGAGAGCCGGGGCGTGGTGCGCGGCGCGGTGACCTTCACGGGCACGGTGCCCGAGGCGGCCGACATCCCGGCGAGCAATGACCCGGCCTGCGAGGGCATGGCGAGCAAGGACGCGTCGGTGCTGGTGAAGGGTGGGAAGCTGGCCAACGTGCTGGTGCGCGTGCGCGGCCAGGTGCAGGGCGCTCCGCCCGCGCCGACCACCCCGGTGGTGGTGGACCAGTCGAAGTGCACCTACGTGCCGCGCGTGCAGGGCGCCGTCACGGGCCAGCCGGTGTCGTTCAAGAACAGCGACGGCACGCTGCACAACGTGCGCGGCATGGTGGGGACGAAGTCGACCTTCAACATCGCCCAGCCGCCCTCGGGCTCGCCGGTGCAGAAGCCCGTGCCCGCCGACGCGGAGGTGCTCAAGCTCAAGTGCGACGTGCACCCGTGGATGACGGCATACGTGGTGACCAACCCGAACCCGTACTTCACCACCACGGGGGAGGATGGCGCGTTCAGCCTCCAGGGCCTGCCCGCCGGCACGTACACGGTGGAGGCCTGGCACGAGTCGCTCGGCACCAAGACGGCCGAGGTCACCGTGAAGGACGACGCCCCGGCGGAAATCTCCTTCGCCTTCGCCGCGACGGACGCCGCCGCGAAGAAGTAGCGGGGCCCCGGGGCGCCTGTCACGGAAGGACGGCGGACCGATGGCTGCCGGAGGCGCCGACGTGGGGAGCCAGGGACTCGCGCGGGTACGGTGGTGGTACCTGCGCGGGCTCGGGCTCGTCTTCTGTTTCGCGTTCGCGTCGCTGCTGCCCCAGCTGCCTGAGTTGGTGGGCCCTCAGGGGTTGAGTCCCGCTTCGGCGTTGTTGGACTGGGCCCGTGAATCCCTCGGGGGCACCGAGCGCGTCCTCCGGCTGCCCACGCTGCTGTGGCTCACGGGCGCGGACACGTGGGCCCTGCGGGGCGTGACGCTCCTGGGGCTGCTGTGCGGCGCGCTGGTGATGTTGGACGTGGCTCCGCGCTACGCGCTCGTGGGCGCGTGGGTGGCGTACCTGTCCATCATCACCGTGGGCGGTGAGTTCCTCCGCTTCCAGTGGGACGTGCTGCTGCTGGAGTCCGCGCTCGTCTCCTTGCCGCTCGCGTCCGGGCACCTGTGGCCTCCACGCGTGGCCGTGGAGCCCCGGCGTGGCGCCGTGCTCCTCGTGCGCTTCCTGCTGTTCCGGCTGATGCTGCTGTCGGGGCTGGTGAAGCTCCTGAGTGGCGACCCGACGTGGCGCGACTTCACGGCGCTCGAGTACCACTACTGGACGCAGCCGCTGCCGAATCCCTTGGCGTACTTCGCGCACCAGTTGCCGGCGGGGCTTCAGCGCGCCAGCTCGGTGGCGATGTTCGTCATCGAGCTGGTGGTGCCGTTCTTCCTTTTCGGGCCCCGGCGCTTGCGGCTCGCCGCCGCGGCGCTGCTGGCGCTGCTCCAGGTGGGCATCCTCGTCACGGGGAGCTATGGCTTCTTCAACCTGCTGACGCTCGTGCTGTGCATCGCCGCGCTCGATGACGGCGCACTGGAGGCCTTGTCGCTCCGCGTGCCCGTGACACGCACACGCGCCGAGGCACCACGCTCGCGGTGGGCCACCGGGGCCTTCGCCATGTTCGCCCTGGCCTATGCCGTGCTCGCGCTGGCGCAGGATTCGCGGCGCGTCTTCCAGTGGAACCCTCCGGCGCCGGTGTCGACGGTGCTCGGAGCCATGGGTCCCTTCGGCAGCATCAACACCTACGGCCTCTTCGCGGTGATGACCACGAAGCGCGAGGAGGTGGTCATCGAAGGCAGTGACGACGGGCAGACGTGGAGCGAGTACCTCCTACGCTGGCGCCCGGGCCCCGTGGACGAGCGCCCACGCGTCGCCGCGCCGCACATGCCCCGGCTGGACTGGCAGCTGTGGTTCGCCGCGCTCTCCACCTGCCGTGACAACCCGTGGCTGCTGCGCCTCCAGGACGCACTGCTCCGGGGCGAGCCCGGGGTGCGCGACTTCTTCCGCGAGGGCACGCTGCCGGCTTCACCTCCGCGCTACGTGCGCACGCGCCGCTTCGACTACCGCTTCACGGACCTCGCCACGCTGCGCGCCACGGGCGCCTGGTGGACGAGGCGGGAGCTGGGGCCCTATTGCCCGGCCCTCACCCTGGAGGCCGGGCAGCTTCAGCTCGCGGAGCCCTGAGTCTCTCCGGCCACGCTTCGTGTCCACCGGGCCTCGGCGTCCCGGGCCCGCCGCCGTGACGACGAGGAAGGAGCCCCCTCTTCCCCGGCACCGAATCTGCACTGCCATACAGCATGAGGGCAGCGACATGAGCATCGGGCACCAGGACAGACGGCGGCGGAATGGATGGGGCTCCGGAATGAAGCGGTACCCGGTGGCCGTGCTGGGCGCACTGGTCCTCTGGCTGGCCCCTCGTGCCGAGGCGCAATCGGACCTGGAGGAAGAGGGGCCCTATCTGAGCGGTGTCGTCCTGGCCGAGGGCCCTTTGAATGAAATGGACATCATGGGGACCGCGCACCGCATCGCGTGCGAGGGGCGGTTCTGCCTGTGGAGAATCACCGAGCAGCTTGGCCCCTGCGCGGCGTATCGCTGCTCCCATGAGCGCCTCACCACCTCCGACCTCAACGGCAACGCGCTGGGCTCGAGGTGGACGCTGTCGAATCATGGCGAGACGTTCGTGAGGTTTCTCGGTCCGCACCAGGTCGAGGTCATCACCCGGGACATTCCTGGCGCAGAGGGCACGGCGCTCCCTTCGGGCGTGGATGGCTCATCCATCCATCGTGAGGTCCTGAAGCTGTCGCGGGATGGAAGGAAGCTCACCCGCGACGCCAGCGCGACCCCTCTCAACCCGTGGCAGAAGGGGTACGTCGCTCCCGCCCCGGTCCGCCCCCCGCCGGTCGTGCGCAGGTCTCCGGTGCGCAAGTCCGTGCTCGCCCGGGCCCAGGCGGTCTGCGACTCCGGGGAGACGCTCGTTCCCAGGCACCATGAGTGCCGGGATGGGACCTGCGTGCTCATCCTCAGCGACGCGGTGTCTCCGGATGGAGAGCCCGTGCGGGAGGACGCCGAGCAGTTCTGTGGAAACGTGTGCCTCGTCCTGGTGAAGGGGAAGGAGCTGCGCAGGCCTCCCATTGGAGCGGGTGCGGAATGCATCCGCTTCACACCTACCGGATACGTGTTCTCCGGCCCGTACGGGCCCTATGGCTCCAGGGAGGACTTCCACGAGATGTCCCGCCTCAAGCCGGGGTACATGAGCTTCGGCAACGGGGGTGGGCATGTGGATGGAGCCAACCCGTATCCGATGCTCGAGCTCCAGTCCGAAGAGGCCGCCCGGCGCTTCGCGCCCACCGTGCACGCCTACACCGTGGTGCATGTCACCTGGGGCCTCAAGGCCTGGCAGGGTCGCGAGGACCTGTCGCTGGCGTGGCAGTTGATGCAGGTGGGGGACACGCTGCGGCTCCACGCCGAGGTGGACGACGACGTGGTCGTTCCCTTCAACCCGGGGGCAGGGACGGGCGTGCACTCGGACCACCTGGAGCTCACCGTGGCGAGTCCACGCGGGAAGTCGTCAGCGCAGCAGGAGGGGGTGCCGCGCAAGCTGGGCGTGCTGCTTGCGGACGAGGGAAAGGCCCAGGTCCGATTGTGGTCGGGAGAGGACGACAAACCCTATGCCCCCGCCAGGGGAACGTGGACCCGGAGCCCGCGGGGCTACGTGGTGGAGGTCGTCCTGCCACTCGGCGTGCTCCAGGAATTGAAACCGCTCGTTGCCGCGCAGCTGACGTTGCGGGTCTCGGACGCGGACGCGCGCGGGAAGCAGGAGACCCTGATGGGGCATGATGCGTGGCTCCGCTTCTGGACGGAGTACCCGCCGAGCATCGACGAGTACCACCTCCGCACGGAGGGGTCCCCGCTCCATCCGTGACGGGTGGCTCAGGCCGCGGCGCCCTGCGTCGGCGCGCTGACACCCGGCGGGCCCGCCTTCTTCACCGTGAAGCCCACCCGCGCGCCTCCGTCGGGCCGGTTCTCCGCGAAGGCCTCGCCACCGTGGGCCCGGGCGATGCGCTGCACCAGCGCCCAGCCCGAGTCCCAGCGAGCCCGCCTCGCGGGCCTCGCCGCCCCGGTCCTTCCGGTAGAAGGGCTGGAAGATGCGCACTTCCTCGCCCGGCTGGAGCCCC
>JBKGHK010000080.1:0-22531 GCA_046520375.1 Pyxidicoccus sp. 3LFB2 | reverse complement strand
GTCGACGGGCCGCACCGGGAGAACCTGCACCGCGTCCGCCCGCGAGCCTGTTCCCCGAGGTGGCCGCCACCGCACCCCGACTTCGACGCGGTGGTGGAGCTGGCGCTGGACGCGGTGCAGGGCGCCGTCGTCGGCGGCAGCGCCCGGCCGAACGACCCGGCCCACCGCCGCATGCTGGACACCCTCACGCGCGTCATGCGCACCGCGTTCTCACCCACCCCGGAGCGGCCTCGCCGCCGCTCCCGTCCATAGGAGGCCCAAGCATGGACGCTGCACGCATCCCCGACCTCATCACCCCCGCCATTCCCATCTTCCTCATCACGGTCATCGCCGAGGCGTACTGGGTGAAGAAGCTGCGGGACGAGGGCCGGCCGCTGGTGGGCCATACCTGGAAGGACTCCATCGCCAGCATGTCGATGGGGCTGGGCAACGCGGCCATCAACCT
This sequence comes from Pyxidicoccus sp. 3LFB2, assembly GCA_046520375.1. Taxonomy (GTDB): domain Bacteria; phylum Myxococcota; class Myxococcia; order Myxococcales; family Myxococcaceae; genus Myxococcus. Next base: position 22,086 of record JBKGHK010000080.1, on the reverse strand, counting down.
GGGGTGGAAGTTCGTCGCCTTCGCCGGCTACCTCGCGCTCTACCACCTGACGCCGCTGCGCGTGGGCACGGGCGTGCTGGCCTGGGTGCTGCTCTTCTTCGCGGAGGACCTCTGCTACTACTGGTTCCACCGCGTCCACCACGAGAGCCGCTTCTTCTGGGCGTCGCACGTGGTGCACCACTCCAGCCAGCACTACAACCTCTCCACGGCGCTGCGGCAGACGTGGACGCCGCCCACCAGCTGGGTGTTCTGGGCGCCGCTGGCGCTGCTGGGCTTCCACCCGGTGATGATTGTCGCGCAGCAGGGCGTCAGCCTGCTCTACCAGTACTGGATTCACACCGAGGCCATCGGCCGGCTGCCGCGCCCGCTGGAGTGGCTGCTGAACACGCCGTCACACCACCGCGTGCACCACGCCGCCAACCCGCGCTACCTGGACAAGAACTACGCGGGCATCCTCATCATCTGGGACCGGCTCTTCGGCACCTTCGAACCGGAGACGGAGAAGCCCGTGTACGGGCTGACGAAGAATCTCCAGACGTACAACCCGGTGCGCATCGCCTTCCACGAGTTCGCGGCCATCGCCCGTGACGCGCTGAAGCCCGGACCGTTGCGGCACCGGCTGGGCTACGTCTTCCGCAACCCGGCCTGGAAGCCGGGCCCGCCGGCGCCTTCCGTTCCGCCGGAGTCCGCGGAAGCGGCGCGGCCGTCGGCCTGAGCCTTCTCCACCTTGCTCCGGAAGGACGCTTCCAGCTCGGCGGCCTTCGCGCGGGCCAGCTCCACCTGCGCATCCAGCGTCGACTTCAAGGCCTGGGGCTCGGCAGTGGGGTTGCTCCGCTGGAGGTCGTGCTCCGCCTTCGCCTGCTCGGCGCGGAAGGACGCCTCATCCGCTTCCAGCTGGAGGCGCGACGCCTCCATCCGGGCATTCGTCTCCGCCTGCACCCGCGCCAGGTGCTGATGGGTGGTGACCTCGGTGATGCGGCGGATGCCCTCGGCATCGAGGATGTTGCTGCTGTCGTAGAAGGACAGCGGCGTCGCCGCGAACTCCTCCAGGTTGACGTCCTCCAGGGTGAAGCCCAACAGGTCCTTTCCCATCCACCGGACGACCTGGTCCCGGAACTCGTCCTGACGCCGGAGCCACTCCTCGAAGCCCATGGCCCGGCCCACCCCTCGCAGGGCCTCGCTGCACCTCGCCTCGAACAGCTCACGGAGCACCTCGGGCGAGTTCGCCTTCGCGACGCCCAGCGTGAGTGCCACCTTCGTCACGTCCTCCACCGTGGGAGTGATTCGGAGGAGGAAGCGCGCGCGCACGTCGGCGCGCAGGTTGTCCTGGCACTGCAGCGACTGCGCTCCCTTCAGCGTCAGCTCCAGCGTCCGGGTGGACAGGTCCATCACCTCGGCCCGATGGAGGAAGGGCGGCACGACGGCGCCCCGACGCAGGTGCACGCGCACGCCCTGGGGCCCGTTCACCACCAACGCCTCATGCGGGCCGATGTGCCGGTAGCACCTCCAGACGAACAGCAGGGTCAGGACCAGGGCCAGGAAGACCGTACCGGCGGGCACGAGGAGGGGCAGCGTGGAAGACATGGCCCCACTCTACAGGCGTCCCCCCGGAGGCACCGATAGGGGCCCCCGGCCCCCGCGCCCCACCCCGCCGTCCGCGAGGTGTTGAGGACTGGGCCTCCGTGGGGGCCCTGACGTGTCGAGGCCCTCGCGTGCGGCTTCCCACCCGCATGCGGAGGCGCTAAGCCACGCAGCACCTTCCGCGCGAGCTTCCGAGGAGAGAGAGAAACCATGACCGAGCGTGAGCTGTGGGAGCGGTACCAGCGTTATCTGTGCGTCGTTCCGTCCGTGGGCTTCTCGCTCGACGTCTCGCGCATGCACTTCCCGGCGGACTTCCTGGAGCGGATGCGTCCGCGCATGGAGGAGGCCTTCTCGCAGATGGAGGCGCTGGAGCAGGGCGCCGTCGCCAACCCGGACGAGAAGCGCAAGGTGGGCCACTACTGGCTGCGCGCGCCGGAGCTGGCGCCCGACGCGGGGCTGAAGAAGGACATCAAGGACACGGTGGCCGCCGTCCATGACTTTTCGAAGGACGTGCATGCCGGCAAGGTGAAGCCGCCCAAGGCGCAGCGCTTCACCCAGCTCCTCCTGGTGGGCATTGGCGGCTCGGCGCTGGGGCCGCAGCTGGTGGCGGACGCGCTGGGCACGGCGACGGACACGATGCAGGTGTCCTTCTTCGACAACACCGACCCGGACGGCATGGACCGGGTGGTGGCGCAGCTGGGTGACCGGCTGGCGGAGACGCTCACCGTCGTCATCAGCAAGTCGGGCGGCACCAAGGAGACACGCAACGGCATGCTGGAGGCCGAGCGCGCCTACCAGGCGAAGGGGCTCGACTTCAGCAAGCACGCGGTGGCCGTCACCGGCGCGGACAGCGAGCTGGACAAGCACGCGCGCAAGCAGGGCTGGCTGCGCACCTTCCCGATGTGGGACTGGGTTGGCGGCCGCACGTCGGTGCTGTCGGCGGTGGGCCTCCTGCCGGCGCGGCTGCAGGGGCTGGACATCGACGGGATGCTGGCGGGCGCGCGGGAGATGGACGCGGCGACGCGGCAGCGCGACGTGGCGAAGAACCCGGCGGCGCTGCTGGCGCTGATGTGGCACCACTCGGGCGACGGGCGCGGCACGAAGGACATGGTCATCCTGCCGTACAAGGACCGGCTGCTGCTGATGTCCCGCTACCTCCAGCAGCTCGTCATGGAGTCGCTGGGCAAGGAGCTGGACCTGGACGGCAAGGTGGTGAACCAGGGTATCGCCGTCTACGGGAACAAGGGCTCCACGGACCAGCACGCGTACGTGCAGCAGCTGCGCGAGGGTGTGCACAACTTCTTCGTCACCTTCATCGAGGTGCTGAAGGACCGCCAGGGCCCCGCCTTCGAGGTGGAGCCCGGCGTCACCAGCGGGGACTACCTGCTGGGCTTCCTGCTGGGCACGCGCCGCGCGCTGTATGAGAAGGGCCGTGAGTCCATCACCCTCACCGTGCCGGACGTGAGCGCGCACACGGTGGGCGCGCTGATTGCGCTCTACGAGCGCGCGGTGGGCTTCTACGCCAGCCTGGTGAACATCAACGCCTACCACCAGCCGGGCGTGGAGGCGGGCAAGAAGGCGGCGGGCGTGGTGCTGGAGCTGCAGCGCAAGCTGACGGCACGCCTGGGCGAGGCCCGCACGGAGGCCCGCTCCGCCGAGCAGCTCGCCGCGGACATCGGCATGCCGGACGAGGTGGAGACGGTGTTCAAGGTGCTGGAGCACCTGGCCGCCAATCCGGACCGGGGGCTGCTGCGCTCCGGAGGCCCGGGGCCGGCGGAGGCTCGCTACCGCGTGAAATGACGGTGGGACCTGATGGAGCCCTGCCATGCATGGGCTTCGCCGGGGGTCGGCACCACCGCTGGGACGCAAAGGCTTCGGGAGGGGCTCAGCAGCACCTCCCGCTGGCAGGTGACACGCGGCCGCCAGCACGTAGCGCCTTGGGAGCCAGCGAGTCCTGGCTCCGAAGCCTCCGCGCCAATGTGACACGCGGGAGCCTTGGGTACCCGCCGGCACGGCCCACCGCCTCCTCTTGGAGCCGGCGAGTCCTGGCTACGAAGCCTCCGCTCCAGACAGTCCCGCCCGCTCCTTCCGGCACAGCTCCGCCAGCCAGTCGGAGGCGGCGCGCACGCGGGGGCTTCGCTGCAAGTCCTTGTGGACCACCAGCCACAGGGGCCGCTTCGCCAGGACTCCGGCCCCCACGCGCGTCAGCCGGGAGTCCCGCTCACCGCTGAGGCACGGCAGCAGCGCGACGCCGAGTCCGGAGGCGGCCGCCTCGCGCAGCACGGAGGTGCTGTTGCTCTGGAGGAGCCGGCGCGCGCCCGCGGTCAGCCGCTTCAGCTCCTCCGACTCGGCACCTGACGTGAGGGCCGTGCGGTAGACGAGGACGCAGTGCCCGTGGAAGTCCCCGGGCCGGGGCGCTCCATGGCGGCGCAGATAGCCGCGCGCCGCGTACATGGCGAAGGCCACCTCCCCCACCTTCCGCACCACCAGCGCATCGCCGCGAGGTGGCGCCAGTCGCAGCGCGAGGTCCGCGTCCCCCCGCTGGATGTCCACCAGCTCGCTGCCCGCCACCAGCTCCAGGTCCAGGCCGGGATGGCGCGTGTGCAGCTCGCCCAGGCGCGGTGCCACCAGGGCATGGGCGAGGTACTCGGTGGCGGTGAGCCGCACGGTGCCCACGGCACGAGCCTCGGTCGCCACCGCGTCCTGAAGCGAGCGCAGCGAGTCCTCCATCTCCCGTGCCCGCGCCACCACCGCCTCCGCGGCCTCCGTGAGGGCGAGCGTCCGCGCACCGCGCAGCACCAACCGCGTGCCGAGCGACTTCTCCAGCGCGTCCAGCCTGCGTCCCACCGTGGTGGCATCCACGCGCAGCTCGCGCGCCGCGCTCGCGAACGAGCCCTGACGTGCCACCGCCAGGAGGTACCGCAGGTCGTCCCATCGCATGTCCATGCCTGCAATGGTGCAGCAAAGCCCTGCATCCTTGCAGCCCTCACGGAGCTATCTCGCCACGTGGGGGCGCGCGCGGCGGCCCCGTGACGGGAGGACGACATGTCTCACGCGGCAACGCTGGAGCAGGAGATGGGCCCCGTGGCGCGGGGTGCGACCTCGGACGCGACGGGCCTCAGTCTGGACACCCCAGGCCCGGGAGTCTCGTTTCCCATCCGGGCGAGGGATGGCTACGCACTCTCCGGGACGCTCTACCCCCACGCGGGCGCGGAGCTGGGCGGCGTGGTGCTCATCAGCTCCGCCACGGGGGCACGCCAGCGGTACTACTCGCGCTTCGCGGCGTACCTCGCCGGGCGGGGTCTGCCCACCGTCACCTATGACTACCGGGGCATTGGCGGCTCGCGGCCCGAGTCGCTCGTGGGCTTCGAGGCCCGGATGGAGGACTGGGGAGCGAAGGACCTCGCGGGCGCCATCGACACGGTGCGCGAGCGCTTCCCGGGCCGCCGGGTGCTGCTGGTGGGGCACAGCGCGGGTGGACAGCTGCTCGGGCTGGCGGACAACGCGCGCGAGGTGACGGCGCTGCTCAAGGTGGCGTCGGGCTCGGGGTACTACCAGCTGTTCCCGCAGCGGCTGCGCATGGCGTTCAACTGGCGCGTGCTGGCGCCCCTGCTGGTGAAGGCCTACGGGAAGCTGCCGGGCTGGGCGGGCACGGCGGAGGACCTGCCCGCGGGCGTAGCCGAGCAGTGGGCGCGCTGGTGTCTGTCTCCGAAGTACCTGCTGAGCGAGGGCGGTGAGGCGCGCCGCGAGGCCTATGCCTCACTGCACCTGCCCCTGCGGGCCTACAGCTTCACGGATGACCCCATCGGCTCACCGGCGGCGGTGAAGGCGCTGCTGTCCATCTACGCGGATGCCGTCGTGGACCACCAGCTGCTCACCCCGAAGCAGGTGGGGCAGCCCATCGGCCACTTCGGCTTCTTCCGCGAGCCCTTCCGAGACTCGCTGTGGGCGGATGCCGCGGACTGGCTCGCGGACAAGGCGCTGTCTCCCCGGTACGCGCGGGGTGCCTGACGCCTCCACGGCGCGCAGCTGGGACTGAGCGAAGCGTCACGGGCACATGCACAAAGCGGCGAAGGCCAATGAGCGCCTCATCGCATCCGGCCGCGCCACGCACGCTGTGGCGGTGCGCACATGGAAGGACTCGCTGCCCTCGGACGAGAAGCCGAAGACGAAGCCTCTAAGCTCCCCTGCGAAGAAGCGGTGCAGGTAGGACGGTAGGCCTTGAGGAGACCTTGGCGCCCAGTCGGTCAGGTCACCCCATCGAAATTCCGAGGTAATAATCCAGCGATTCTCGTCTGGGTGGGTACGAGCTCCTCATGGCCCCACCCAACGCCCTGGTGTCCCATACAACCCCACTGGCAGAGAAACTGCCCGCTGAGGCCGCCCCCGCTGCGGTGATGAAGGCTCGCGCGCCGCAAAGGCCTTTGCATATCGTGGAGCAGAATGCGGCGAGCCAAGGGGGGGCATCACCTTTGATGGGAATGGGAGACCGCAGCCACGCGGCGGGGGCGCTTGCGCTGCAATTCCGCGACTGGCTCCTGGCCCAGGCAAAGGTCATCTGCCGCAATGCGCCGGATGCAGAGGATCTCGTCCAGGAAACCCTGACGCGGTTCATGGCCACCTTTGGCAGCGCAAACCCACTGCCGAACGAACGCACCTGCGCGAAGTGGCTGGTGACCACTCTTACCCACATCTTCTATGACCAGTGCCGGAAGCAGCGTGTCCAGGAGCGGAGGGCAAGCGACCTGAGCCTGGCTGCCGAAGCAAGGGACGAGCAACCTGTGCCTCCGCCAGCCTACGAGTCCCTTACGGATGAGCAGATAGAGGGCGCGATCAGCATGCTGGGCCCGGTGGGCCGCACGACCTTCGAACTCCATGCCGCCGGAAAGAAGAACCCCGACATTGCTCGCGAGCTTGGGATTCGAACTGGAACAGTGGCCAAGCGGCTGCACGATGCGCGCGTCAAGCTGCGCACCATTCTCCGGAAGTATCTCCAATCGGGGGTGAACTGATGGCTGGCCCCTGCGACAAGCTTGAGCCCTTCATCGACGGTGATTTGCCACCGGACGCGGCACAGAGCTTCCGGGACCATCTTCCGGAGTGCGCACGCTGCCAGCGAGAACTCACGGAACTGCTCCATCTCAAGCTCATCGGCAAGCGCCATGTCGAGAGGGTCGGGACCCGGTCCCAGTCATTTTCGCCGGCGCCCGGGCCCGTGATGCAATGGAGGCGTACCCCCCTATTGGCTGCGGCCTCCATTTCCGTGCTTTTGCTGCTGGTACTGGGCGTTTGGTTGCGCGCAACCTCCAGCCCAGGTCAGGGAGACGCTTGGCTGGCAAACCGGCCCCAGCGCCTGCTGGACGGGCGACTCTCATACCCGGATGCTGACCGCTATCGTCCTCCTGCATCGAAAACGATGGGCGGAGACAAGGGAGCGGAGCGGCTGCCACTTGAGGAGTTGGCTCGCCTGGAAAAGGAGGACCCCCATGGCGCCGCAGCCGCCTACCTCGTACGCAACGACAAGGGACTCACGAACCAAGCCCTTCAGCATCTCAAGGAACTGCCGCCTTCTGCGGACCGGGACAGTGACCGTGCCGTGGCCAAGCTGGTCTCCGGCGAGTTCCTGGAAGCCCTCCGCCATACCGATGCAGCCCTCGCGAAGCAGTCCCGGCACCCTCAGGCAATGTGGAACCGGGGGCTGGCGCTTGAGGAACTGAAGCTCCCGCTCACAGCGGCCCGGGCATTCAGGCAGGTCGCAGCCCTGGCGGAGGAGGGCTGGGCCCAGGAAGCCACCCAGCGCGCGGAAGGCTTGCAAGGAGATGCCAGCCAACGTCAGGCCCGCTGGGACGCGGCTGTCACGACGGGCAAGGCCCTGCTCGAATCAACTCCGGGTCCGCTGCCCGAGGGCTTCAGCCAGTTCTATATCGCCAGGCTCCTTTTCTATGATGCCGTCCGGGCTGCGCCCGACCGGGAGCGGGCCCTCGCGCTACTCCCCCTGGCCCAGGAGCTGGATGCCCGGTCCGAGGCAGGCGTGCTCGAGGCCTATGTGCGCCGGGTCGCCGATGCTGATTTCTCGCGCCGCGCGCCACTGGCCCAGGACTATGCGGCGCTCGTCCGGAAGCAGCTCCCGGCGGAGCGGCGGCAGCCCTTCCTCAAGGAGTTGCTGGCATCGAACGAGGAGGACATCCTCCTGGGAGCACTCGTCCTCATGGACGCCGCTGGGCCGCATCTTGCCCGCTTCGAAGCCATCGCCAGCGCCACGGGCGACCGGTGGTTCCAACTGCTCGCGGCGCAGGTGCGTGCGACGGTGGAGGAGCGCGCGGGACGCAAGGAGCAGGCCGTCCAGTTGCTCATCCAGGCCAGACAGCTCTGTCCCGCGCCCGGGCTGGAGTACCGCTGCATCTTCCTGCGGCGCGAGCTGTCGGGTCTCTACATCCAGCTGTACCAGTTCGACGCCGCACGAGCTCAAGCCACGGAGGGATGGCAGGAGGCTCGTGCCGGCAACGAGTGGGCCCTGGAGCGGGACTTCCTCTGGGACCTCGCCCAGGTCGCGCGCTTCGTGAATGATGCCTCGCTCGCCCGTGCCTACTTCACGGAGTTCCTCGCGGGCGCTCCGGACGACCTGGAGATGGTCCGCCGCGTCCACCAGCATCTGGCGGACATCGCCCTGCACCAACTGCAGGTGGAGGAAGCGCGCGCCGAGATTGATGCGGCGCTCGCCACCGGGCGACCGCTGTCCTTCAGTGGCGCGCTGACCCTATCGGACATCTCGCGGATGCGGCCTGGGCCGGACGATGAGGCCGCGCTGCGACGTGCGTTGGATGAAGCCATGCACGGCCTGGGCGCTGGCGAGAAAGCCATTGCCACCCATGTGCTCGGGCGGTTCTTCATCGAACGAGATATTGGCCAGGGCCGCAGCCTGCTCTGGAAGGCCATCGAAGAGGCAGAGGCCCACGGCCAAGAAGAGGCCCTGGCAGCACGCAGGGCCCGCGCCTACAGCTTCACCTCACTCATCTTGGAAGCGGGCCACCGCAGCGCCTTCGATGAAGCACTGGAGCTGGTAGCACGCGAGCGTGGGCAGGTGCTTCCTCTGCAATGCTTGCTGGTAGCCGTCGTGGATTCGGAGCGGACGCTGCTCGTGGTGCGAGGGGCCGCGGGGGACCAGCTCGGCCACTACGATGCGCTACGGCGCGAGCCCCTGGGACCACAGCTCGACGGACTCGTGCCGGAGGCGCTCCTCGCGCCTCTCCGGGCATGCACGCGGGTGCAGGTCATCGCCCGTCCGCCCCTGCATGGCCGGCCCGGCCTGTTGCCCCCGGACATCGCCTGGAGCTACCTGACGCGCCTGTCGGAGCGCTCTCCAACCACGACACTCCGTCCGGCCCGCTTGGTGGTCACCAACGTCGAGCTGCCCTCCAGCACTCCTCTCAGGCGCCTCAACACCTGGACTCCAACCCGTGTCCCGGGTGAGCAGCGGGTCACCCTCTCGGGGGCGGAAGCGACGCCTACCCGGGTGCTCGCGGCGATGAAGAACGCCACGGAGATCGACTTCTTCACGCACGGAGTCCTCAATAGGTACTCCGACGCTTCCTACCTGCTGCTGGCCTCGGAGCAGGGCGGGAGCGAGCTGCACGTCTCCAGGGTCCGGGCTGCTCGGCTATCAGGTGCGCCCTTCGTCGTGCTGGCCGCCTGTCACGCGGCTCACACCGCGTACGCGCTCCACGAGCCACTCAGCCTTCCGGCCGCCTTCATCGAGGCAGGGGCGCGCGGCGTGCTCGCCGCGACCGTGGAGATTCTCGACCTGGAGGCAGGCACCTTCTTCGACGCAGTCCGTGAGCGCATGCGCTCGGGCGTGGACCCGGCCATTGCGCTCCGAGACGAACGCATGCGCTGGCTGGCTGAAGGCAGGGGTGGTTCATGGATTCACAGCGTCCTGCTCTTCGATTGAAGCGTTTTTTCTCCGTCGGCAGGTAATGACCGAGGCAGGTCGCGTCCTATTCAGCGGGTGGTTTCAGTGAATCCACCCACAGGACAGGAGCCCTCCTTGAGCAAGCCAGACCTGCCTTACCATGACCTTGAGTTCTCCAGCGACGCGCCCCTCTGGAGCGAGGAAGAAGCCTCTGAGCGGCGCATCTTCCTCATGCCCGCATCACCGCCCTCCAAGTTCGTCGGCTTCGGTGCGGCCCGGGCTTCGAAGGAGGCGTGCTTCGTGGCCAGGGGCGTGGTGGCCGACCACCTCGGACACTTCATCTCCCGGAACATTCGGGAGGGCGCCCGGGTGGAACTCTATGTGAAGCCCCCGCTGCCCCACTGGCTGCTGGAGCGCTACACCAGCGACCCTCCCTGGGAGGGACACGAGTATGAGAAGCCCCCCAACCCTCCCGTTGGCGGACTGGTAGCCACCGGTGTGGAGCGGTACGCGGCGTCCCCGGCAGGCGCCCTGTGGTCGGAAGGGGACAGCTCCAACCGGGTGGCCTTCATCATCCCGATGCATGACCCATCCGAGTTCCTCGCACTCGGAATGCTCGGCTCGCAACCAGAGGAGCACTTCGTCCGCGTGGGCAGGGTGGAGGACCAGCTCGGGGACTTCATCGAGCAGATGCAGCGGGAGGGAGCCCGGGTGGAGCTGCGGGCCATGCCACCGCTCCCGGAGCCGCGCCTGCGCAGGTACTTCGCCCGATGAAGGATTCTGCCATGTCCCTTGAGCTGCTCCTGGCCCATGCCGATGACGGCCAGCCTGTTCTTCCAACGGGGCTTCCCATGGAAGCCCTTCATCTCCCCTCGAAGCCAGCGCCGCTCGACCTTCCCGAGCGACTGTGGGACGTCAGTGGTGACCATGACCAGCTCTCCCGGCAGCGGTGGGGCATCGTGGTGCCGCAGGGGCCGCAGGGCCAGCTGTTGCTCGCGCGGGTTCGACGGCTGCGTGAGCACCGCGAGGCGCAGCAGGGAGGAAGGCCGGCGAAGGTCTACTGTGTGCCGCCCGGCATGGATGCTCTGAGCGCCGCCAACTGGAAGCGGACGGTCTTCCGGGACGAAGCCGTGTCCGAGCCGGACCGCCCGCGATACCTGCTGTTGCTGGGGGACCTGGACCAGGTCTCACTAGAGCTGCAGCAGGAGCTGGGCACGGATGCCTTCGTGGGCCGCCTGACGTTCCCTACGGACGATGGCTACGACGCCTACATCGACAAGGTGCTGCGCTGGGAGGCCTCGGAGGTCCGCGCCCACCGGCCGCGCGTGCTCTTCTACACCGCACGGGACGACTCGAGCGCGACCCGGCGAGGGCGGGAGATGCTCATCGAGCCGGGCGTCTCGGACTGTCGCAGCCGGACAACGGACGAAGGCCAGCAACTGGTCGAGGTCCACGACATCATTGGCGAGGCGGGTGACCCCTCGGGGGAGTTGCTGACACGTGCGGCGGAGCCCGGGCCGGCCGTGCTGTTCTCCCTAAGCCACGGAGCGGGGGCCCCTCGTGGGGGATGGTCCTCCTTTGCCCAGCAGCGTGAGCGTCAGGGGGCGCTCGTTCTTCCGGGCGGGCAGTTCCTCACAGCCGCAGACCTGGCTTCGCGGCCATTTCTTCCTGGAGGGGTCTGGTTCTGTCTGGCCTGCTTCAGCGCGGGGACCCCGGCGCCGAGTTCCTACACGCCATGGCTGCGTGACCTCGCCAGCACGGCCCCCGAAGCGGCCCGTGTCCTGGCAGGGACCCTGCCCAGGAAAGGGGATCGGCCCTTCATCGCCGCACTCCCTCAGAGCGTGCTTGCCAACCCGGAGGGACCGCTGGCCGTCATGGGACATGCGGACCTCGCCTGGACCTCTGGCTTCAATGACCATGGCCGAGGAATGCCTTCCCGCTTCCTGGGCGTGGTCCAGGCACTCCTCGAGAGCCGTCGCGTCGGCGCCGCCATCCACACCCTGCTGCGCTTCTTCGGAGAGGCGAACAGCACGCTGGCGGTGCTCTACCTCCGGGAGGCGCTGGAGCGCGAGGCTGGCAAGCCGCGCTCCGTTGCGACACAGGACAAGGCGGAGCTCTGGCTGCGGCGGCAGGACCTCGCCGGCTACGTGCTGCTCGGCGACCCCGCGGCACGGCTGGCGCTCCGCGCGGAAGAGGCGAGGTAATAACCGCCACGCCTGGCGTCTGTATTAGCGGCACCTCACCTCATCATTGGAAGACACGCCCATGGCTGAAAATGCCAGTCCGCTAAAGGTCTCGCTCAGCTTCTCGCTGCTGACTCGAATCCAGGACCCGCACGCGGTTCCAACCGGGCCCAGGGAGTACCGCATCGAGCACACGGACCGGGATGAAAGCAGGGCCACCTTCCCCTGGGGTGAACCCGAGCTCGTGCAGGCGCTGGCTGACCTGGAGAAGCCCATTCCGGACTCCTATGTCTTCGCGAGGCTGGGGAAGTACCTCCAGGACTTCCTGCACGGGACGCCGTGGGCGAAGGACGAGGACCGCATCAACCGCGCGTGCAAGGCCGGACGTCCCATCCACATCACCATTCGCTCGAATGCGCCCGAGCTGTACTACCTGCCTTGGGAGCTGCTGAAGCTCGAACCCAGTGGCCGTCTTCTCGTCGAACTGCCGGACTGCTTCATCCGCTACGAGTGGCCGCAGCGTCCCCCCGAGGACGAGCTGCCTCGCCCCGTGGGGCGCATCCTGGTGGCCCACCCGGCGACTGACGGTGCGCTACCCATTGAAGGCCACCTCAAGGCCATTGCTGAAGCCTGCCGCAAGGAGGGCTTCGAGTTCGACCTGGACCGCGACGTGCTCTCTCCGGTGACACGGACGTCCCTGGCGAAGGCACTGAGCGACACCACAAGGCCCGTCACTGCGCTCCACCTGCTGTGCCATGGCGGGATGAAGCCCAATGGCTCCTATGGACTGCGTCTGGACTCGATGGAGATGGGACGTCCTCCCGAGCACCTCGACTCTGAGGAACTGCGCCCTCTATTCACAGCTGCTCGCTCGCTTCGGCTTGTCATCCTGTGCGCCTGTCAGAGCGGCGATGCAGGTCGGCCGGGCCCCCTGGTGGGGAGTGTTGCCCAGATGCTGAATCGGCAGGGCATCCCCGCGGTGATTGCCTCCAGGATGCCCCTGTCCACCGAGGGCTCCACCCTGCTGACCGAGACGCTCTATGCCGAGCTGCTCGGCAGCAGCAAGGACCTGTGCAAGGCCTTCTCCTTCTCCCGGCAGCGCCTCCTCCGGGAGCAGCGGCGCAAGGACTGGGCCTCGCTCCAGCTCTACGCGCGCGAGGATGACGAAGCCGCGCTCCGGCCCTTCGTTGCGCCCCCTGCCCCCCCGCCTCCAGGACCGCGCGGCGACCTCGTCCTCATCCGCCACGAGGCCTATGCCAGGACTGACACGGCGCCTGGAGCTCCCGATGCTCCGGAGCTCTTCCTGAACCGGACCGTTCGCGAGGTGCCCATCGACCATACGCGTGCACTCGAGAGCCGCGACTGGAGCAAGGAGAAGCTCGAGGCAGAGGTCCGGCAGCTCGTCTCTTCTCGCGGCAGGTTCAGGCGGGCTCTCTTGGAGCGCGGCAGCGAGCTCGTCTACTTCGGCTTTCCCTTCGTCCCCCTGGCGGTCCTCGCGGGCTACCTGGCGAAGACGCGCCCGGTGCATGTCTTCGAGTATGACCGTGACAAGAAGCGCTTCACCTGGGAGGCGGAGTCCAGTGCGCCCTTCCCGCCGCTCATCATTGAGGACCAGCGCCACGAGTCAGGGACTGCCGCAAGGCTCCGGCTCTCCATCTCCGCGCCCGTCCAGCTCGAAGACTGCCGCGAGGTGCTGAAGGACGAGGAAGTAAGACTCGACCTCCACGGCCGGCTTGAGTCGTTCGGACGAGGCGTCATCCGGCGCAAGTCCCAGGCACAGGCCTACGCGCAGCAGCTCCGGCAGATGCTGGACGTTCAGCTCACGAGCAACCCCGACGTCCGGAGCGTCCACATCTTCGCGGCAATCCCGGTCAGCATCGCGTTCCATCTGGGCCAGGAGCTGAATACGACCTGGATGCGGCCCTGCTACATCTACAACTTCGAGCAGGAGAAAACGCCTCGTTACAAGTGGCGCTTGTGTCTCCGTGCGGCGGCCGACGGCCAGCCCTCGGTCGACGTCTTCTAAATCCTCATCTGCCCTTATCGCTTTGCACGCCACCCACCGTGGTGCGTGGAACCCTTTTGCCTCCAGAGGTACTTGCCATGGTCAAGCTGAGCACGAGGAGCCGGCTCCACAGCCGTATGTCCTCATTCGTGGATTGGATTCGCGCGGGAGACAAGGACGACCTCATCATCAAGCAGTCGAAGGAGATCCGCGACCGTATCCGCGGCCAGGCGGAGGCGGACGGGCTGACGGTTCGCTCCACCCCGAACTCCGGATCCTTCGCCAAGAAGACGGGTCTGAGGAGGCACCTGCAGGGCCACTCCTACGTCGAGGGCCAGGACGTGGACCTGCCCTTCGTCGTATCGCCGCGTGACGAGGACGGCGAGCGCATCGACGAGCTGCTCCGGCGCTTTGCCCGCTACGCGCAGATCTCCTATCCGGAGACCAGCCGCACCCCGACTCGAAGCTCCATCCAGCTCGACTTCGTCGGCACCAAGCTCCGCTACGACCTGGTGCCCATGCTCGCCGTCCCCGGGGACGACTTTGCCCAGGTGCTGCTGCGCTCCAACGGCGAGAAGCGCCGCACCTCTGTCCAGAAGCACATCGAGTTCGTCACCGCACGCAGCGGGAAGAGCAATTTGTTGGTGGGGCGGGTCCGCTTCAACGATTGCGTCCGGCTCCTCAAGTGGTGGCGGGAGTTCCGGGTGGATGGGGCGCGCGTCCTGAAGGACGTGCCGTCCATACTCCTCGACCTGCTCTGCGCGCACGCCTACGACCGCCTCGAGGTCGAGGAGACCTACGCTGGCACGCTGTCGCGGTGGTTCAGCCTGCTGGCCAGCACGGTGCGCAAGCAGGAGCGGGTCGCCTTCTCTGACTTCGCCCGCATCCCGGCCGCCTCGGGCAACGCCGCGTGGACGGTCCTCGACCCGGTCAATCCCGAGAACAACGTCGTGTCGCAGTGGGACAAGTTCCAGGTCGAAGAGCTGGCGGAATGGCTGGAAGAGGGCTGCGACAGCATCAACCGGGCGATTGCCGCGGACCTCCGCGGAGATGATGTCGCGAGCCTTGAGTCCCTGGTGGAACTGTTCGGCAATCCTTTCAGGAACCACTGCGAGGTGGAGGGATGACCTTCTCTCACACCAGGACCTCCACCTTCACCGAGGCCCGGGTCCGGGAGGTCATGAAGTCGGTGTTCGATGAGCTCGTAGGCGCCGCCAGGCGGGAGTTCATCTCGCTGGAGAATGCCCAGAAGTGGAATGACGACCTGACGTACATGCTGTCCCGTCAAGTCGTGGCGTACTTCGAGCTGCAGTTCAGGACGCCCGAGGGGCAGCGGGTCGGGTTCCGGTACGACGTCAGCGATGACGGCTCGCTGCTCGAGGGCTCCCGCTCCGGCGGGCAGCGGCTCCACATGCTCCCGGATGGCACCCAGGGCAGCGTCTTCGTCTCCTTCCGGAAGGGGCAGTTGGACTCGGAGACAGACGCCGAGATTTCGAGACGTGGCTGGGCCTCCGGTGGGTCATCGCTCCAGGGAGAGGGAACACGGGACAGGGCGTACTCAGACCAGGGCTACGGGCTGATTCGAAAGCGAATGGGAGACTGGTAATGGCTGGGATGCAACTCGTGGAGATGACTCACCCGTCGGCGCAGGCGCAGGAAGGTTTTGACGCGCTTATCGGCCTGGAGAACCAGAAGCAGCTGCTGCTCGAGGAACTGCTACTGCTGCTGGCTCCGGACCGCCTCTCCAAATGGCTCAAGCGCCACCACGCCAAGGGGCTTCCCCTCGCGGCGAGCGCTCAGCGAACGACTCCCTTGGTGTTGCTGAGCGGCGAGGTCGGCTGTGGGAAGACCGCGCTGGCGACCTCCGTGGGTACTCCCCTGGCTCGTGAACTCGGGGAGACGGTGCGGGTCCTGGAGACTCCCTCCGATATTCGCGGTACCGGGCTCGTGGGAGAACTCTCGACGAGGGTGACAGAGGCGTTCGCCCAGGCCAGGTCCAAGGTGGGAAAGGGCTATGGGCTGCTCATCATCGATGAGGCGGACGACATCGGCATGAGCCGCTCCGAGCAGCAGGCCCACCACGAGGACCGTGCGGGGCTCAACGTGCTCATCAAGCAACTGGACACCCTGCCACGGGAGAAGGTGCGCATGGCGGTACTGATGATCACCAACCGGGTGAACGCGCTTGACCCCGCTGTCCGGCGTCGGGCCGCCCTGACGCTCGAGTTCAGTCGGCCCGGGCAGCTCGAGTGCCAGCGCCTCTTCGAGCACCTGCTCCGGGGGAGCAACCATACCTCCACCGACGTGGAGACCCTGGTCCACCAGAGCAAGCGCAAGGTGCCCTACTCCTATTCGGACCTCATGCACCGGGTCGCCCGCGCAGCCCTGCTGGAGTGCCTGCGCCGCGATGAACCTTTCGGTCCCGCGGGGCTGATGGCCGCGCTGGCACGGGTGGAGCCCTCGCCCATGATGGCGCCCTGACCCGAACGCAGGGTCAGGGAGGAACAACCCTTCCTGGCCCGAGCCGCCGGCTCCTCCGACGTGAAGTACAGGTTGTCCGGCAGCAGTTCGTCCGCGGCCTCGCGCTGGCCGTTGATGATCACGAGCGGCGCCGCCACGTCATGGAGCTTCAGGCCCGCTGCGGTGGAGACCGCTGGCCGGATGGCCAGCAATGTGGCACCGACTGCGACTACAAGCGTCCAGGCGAGTGCTGGATGGCTTGCGAGTTCACGTGCGGCAGGGCCCCCCTGCCCCGCTGGACGCCTCCGCACCCGGCGCCAGGCCACCTGCCGCATCTGTGCAGAGGACTACCTCTGCCTCCGGAAGACGCGGTGCGGCCCCATCTCCACGAGCCTGACTCCGGGCCGAAGCGGTAGAACCCACCGCCATGGACCTGGAGCTCAGAGGAAAGACGGCCCTCGTCACCGGCAGCAGCCGGGGCATCGGCCGGGCCATCGCCACGGTGCTGGCCCGCGAGGGCGCGCGCGTCTGTCTCACCGCGCGCGGAGCGGAGGCCCTGGAAGCCACCGCCGCGGAGCTGCGCGCCTCCGGTGCGGACGTCACCACCGTGGTGACGGACGTGGCCACGCAGGCCGGCGCGGTGGCGGCGGTGGACGCGGCGGTGCGCGCCTTCGGCACGCTGGACATCCTCGTCAACAACGTGGGCGGCAGCGGTGGCGCGGGCGCCTTCGACGCGGCCACCGTGGCGCAGTGGGCCTCCGTCATGGACCGCAACCTCATGTCCGCGGTGTGGTGCAGCCAGCGCGCCGTGGAGGTCATGCGCACCAAGGGCGGCGGCTGCATCATCCACATCAACTCCATCTACGGCCGCGAGTACGCCACCAGCGCGCCCTACACCACCGCCAAGGCCGGCCTCACCGCGCTCACCAAGGAGATGGCCGTGGACCTCGCCCGCCACCGCATCCGCGTCAACGGCGTGGCCCCCGGCTCCATCCTCTTTCCCGGAGGAAGCTGGGACAAGCGCCGGCAGGCGGACCCGGAGAAGGTGGAGAAGCTCGTCCGCGACGAGCTGCCCTGGGGCCGCTTCGGCGCTCCCGAGGAGGTGGCGGACGTGGTGGCCTTCCTCTGCTCGGAGCGCGCGCGCTGGGTGACGGGCGCCACCCTGCCCGTCGATGGAGGACAGGGCCGTGCCTTCTGACGGGAAGCGCCGCCGCGCCCCATGGTATGCAGGGCTCCTCCGCATGAGACCGCTCGCGTGCTGAAGCTCTACAAGAAGGAAGGCGACACCCTCCACTACTGGGAGGCCTGGGTGCACGAGGGCAAGCTCACCGTGCACTGGGGCCCCGTCGGCCAGGTGGGCGAGGAGCGGGAGCAGCCCGTCCCCCCGGACGAGGACCCGGACATGGCCATCGCCGAGGCCGCCGGTCCCCTCGTGGACCAGGGCTATGACGAGCCCGACCCGGACACCATGGTCGCCCTCATCGTCCAGTACGCCGTCGAGGGCAAGGGCTCCGGCCATGACCTGGAGAAGCGCGTGGCCGTGGAGGAGCTGCTCACGGACGCGCTCGGCTGGACGGGCAATGGCGAGGTCGAAGGCGGCGAGCTGCGCGAGCAGCGCCTGCGCGTGCACTGCCGGGTGATGGAGCCAGAGGCCGGCGTGAGCACCGTGTTGCAGGCCCTGGAGTCCGAGGACCTGCTCGAGGGCGCCAGCGTGCTGCTGGCCCACGGAGACGAGGAGCCCCGGGCCGTGTGGCCCCAGGCGCCTTCAGCTTCCTGAGGCGCGGCGACGGCGCCGCATGCGCGCGCCCAGCCCCCGGGACATCATCGCCACGGTGGTCTCCGCCAGGCTCTTCTTGAAGGCCGACTCGGCGCGCCCCACCACCTCTTCCAGGTACTCGGCCACCACGGGGGCCAAATCGCAGGAAGGGCTGGGCCCGGAGGGGTAGCGGCCAAGCAGCTCCGCGTCCTCCTCTACCGCCTCGTACACGTCGCGCAGGGTGATGTCCTCTGCGTCACGGGCCAGGGACACCCCACCGCCCACGCCGCGCTTCGTCTCCACCAGCCCGGCGCGGGCCAAATCCCGCAGCAGCCGCCGCACCACCACCGGGTTCGTCTGGATGCTGCCCGCCATGTACTCGGACGTCAGCGAGCAGCGCTCCTCACGCGCCGCGCACGCGAGCATTCCCAGCATGTGCGCAGCCATGGTGAAGCGGCAGTTCACGCGTCCTCCGAGGGCCTCCAACGAAGAGGCTCACGGGTGACGTATCGTCCCGGGATTGCGCGCGCAACCCCTCGCACGGCGCGGTGGGACGGCCTGTCCATGACGCGCCCGTACGCCGGGTCAGGGCCCCGTCTGACGCGGCCCACCCCAAAACGGCGACGGGGCAGGGACGCGAAGGCCCAGGCCTTCATGCCCCTACCCCGACGTACCCCTGAAGCCTTTCTCTACCGCGACGCCTCGATGAAGCCCGACACCAGGTCCCGCTCGTCGCCCGGCGCATCCGGCCGCCAGCCCCGGTCCAGCTCATCGCGGTCCAGCGTGCCGTCCTCGTCCTGGTCCACGCCGATGCGCCACTGGGTGCCAGGCGGCACGACGGTGTACGTCAGCTCGCTGCCGCCGTCGGCGCGGGCCATCAGCACGTACGCGTTCACCTTCTCCAGGGCCCGGTCGGACTGGAAGACGCCGCGGCCCACGTAGGTGTAGCCGCGCACCCTTCCCTGCTGCCGGCCCTTCACCACGAGGCCCACCTGGCCCCGCTCCGCCAGGGACATGAAGAGCATGACGCGGCCCAGCTGCGCGGGCGTCGGCCCCGACGCGCCCAGCGTCACCTGCTGTCCCACCGCCGCGTGCGAGTCCTGGCTGTCCGGCCCCGGCGGGCTGAGCATCTCCGTGGCCAGGCCACGCGGCTCATTCGAGCCCGCGAAGGACAGCAGCAGCGCCACCAGGTCGGCGACCTGCTGGTCACTCTCCGTGTTGAAGACGGGCTCGCTGACGAAGCGGGCAATGGAGTCCACGCTGCCGTCGTGGAGGAAGCTGAAGCCCGACAGGCTCTCCTTCTGCGTCAGCTCCAGGCCCACCTTCTCGTAGAGGTTGCGCAGCTGCGGCACCTTGAGGCTGACGTTGGTGCTGCCGTCCGTGGAGGCGAGCGCGTGGTGGGCCTCGCCGTTGGCCCCGCGCGGCAGCTCCATCCACATGGAGCCCGTCCACTGCATGCTGGGCGCCAGGCCCGAGGGGAAGGTGTGGCAGGTGCTGCACGCGAACAGCCCCTGGGCGAGCAGCTTCGGCGGGCGGAACACGTCCAGCGCGCGGGCCGCGTTGCCGTTGGGCAGCGGCTGGCCGGCGGGGCCGAAGCGGCCGGTGGTGTAGTGGCCCGGCAGCGGCAAATCCTTGGGCAGCGAGTTGTCCAGGTTGCGGAACGGGTTGGGCGGGAAGGTCAGCGTCGCCAGGAAGGCGCGCAGCTCCTTCATCTCGTTCGGGTCGAGCTGGGCGTCATCACCCTGGAGGCCTTCGAAGGCGGGGTTGAACTCCTCCAGGCTCGCGCGGTCTCCGCGCCAGTGCAGCGGCTCCTTGCCGATGATGTCCTGGAGCGTCTGCGTCGTCATGGGGCCCTTCATCGGGTGGAACGGCTCGAAGGGAGGCATGGGCAGATTCATTCCCAGGTTCTGCCCCTCCAGCCCCTTCATCGCCCCCGACGGGTCGCCCAAGTCCCACGCCAGCCGGTCCATGCGCGAGTCCACGTGGCAGGACGCGCAGGAGATGTGGCCCAGGCCGGACGTCTTGTGCGTGTCGTACAGGTGCTTGCGGCCGGCCTTGATGGCGACGGGAGACGGGTCGAAGAACGGCACCCGGGCCAGCTCCTGGTGGCGCTCGGTGCCGAGCACGGACACGCTGGCACCGAAGCGGTTGAGGACGTAGACGCGCTCGCGGCGGGCATCGAAGACGACGCCGGTGGGGCCCTCGCCCACCGACACCTGCCCCAGGCGCGCACCGCCCGGGCCCACCATCACCACGTTGTTGGAGCCCATGCCCGTCACGTAGGCACGCGTGCCGGAGGCGTTCCAGGCGATGCCGCGCGGGTCACCGACGGACAGGTTGCGCAGCGACTGGGGCACCGTGGGCGTGGAGTAGTCCAGGTGCGGGTTGAGGTCATGCACCCGGCGCGAGGTGGGCCGGCGCGGGTCCACCACCGCCATCAGCACGCGCAGGAAGCGGCCGTTGACGTTGGGCTCGAAGCGCACCTCGTTGGTGGAGTCCGTGCCCACCACGGTGACGGAGCCGGAGGGGTGGACGGCCAGCGCCATGTTCAGGTTCATCAGCCGGGGGGCGTAGGTGACGCCCAGGCTGGCGGTGTCGATGATGGCCAGGTCGCGGTCCGGCAAATCCCACCCCATGGGGCGCCCCGTCACCGACGCGTAGGAGCCGCTCACCAGCTCCGTCCAGTCACCCCGGTTGTCGTCCATCCACCGGCCCCGGTCATCCTTCCTCACGATGAGGCCCACGGCCGGCGGCGGCGGGTTGGCGGGGTTGAGCGCGGGCTCGAAGGAGTCCCCCGCGTTGGGCGGCGGGTTGATGCCGCCATACGGGCCGCGCGGGTCGCCCACGCCGTTGGGAGGAAAGGCCCCCCCCGGAATCAGCAGGCCGCCGCCGAGAATGGTGGTGCCGTTGCCGGACTCGAAGATGGCGGCGTAGACGGAGCGGCCGTCGGCGCTCACGGCCAGGGCGCGAGGGTCCTCCCCCTTCAGGGTGATGCGCCGGGGCTCCGCACCGAGGCGGTGGGGGTCCACCACCATGACGCGGTTCACCTGCGAGCAGGTGATGAAGGCGCGCTGGGGGTGGCCCGCGAAGACGACGTCCGCGGGCTCGTCATCCGTCTGGACGGTGGCCGTCACGTAGCCGTTCTTCAGGTCGACGATGCTCACGCTGTCGGAGATGTGGTTGACCACCCACGCCTCATGGTTGTTCCGGGCACGCACGGACACCGGGTCCAGGCCCACGGGGATCGAGGCCACCAGCTGGGGCGCGCCCCGCGACGTCAGGTCGAACACCATCAGCCGGTTGTCCGCCGTGTTGACGGCCAGCAGCCGCTTGCCGTCGGGCGTCAGCTCCAGCGGGTGGACGTGCGGGTCTTCCCAGTTCACGAACGAGTCCGACGCCTGGGAAGCCGCCGGAGCAAGGACCGCGAGGAGACACAACAGCACGACAGCACGCGTGATGGCACCCATGCGACGACCTCCGTGTCGGCAGAAGCGGTGTGCTCTCTGTCTGTATTTATCAACGCACTGGGCGCAACTCCTTGCGTGTGACAAACACCAGCCCACATCCACCGCCATGCGTGTCTTTCAACGGGAAGCCAGAGCTGCGCACCGCCTGGAACCCGTCACGGCCCGTCACACCCCGCGCAAAGGCAGACACCGGAAAGCTACAGCCGGACCATCTTCACCCGGAGCGCTGTCACAGCGCGGCGAGAGGTGCACAGCGCGCTACGCACTTCCCGAGGGGTCCTGAAGGCCCCCGCATGCGCCGCGTCATGGATGCGGTCCTCTCAGAAAGCGCGGAACTACCCGGGGGCCTCGCCTGCAATGAGAAAACGCGGCAACGCTGAGCGCGTCGCTTCTTCAATCCCTGCAATTCATGTCTGCCTAAAGACTGTCGGGAATTGCACGAGTATCAAATCGCAGCTTGCGGGCTGTGAAACAGCTCACTTCCTCGTTCTCGCGGAAGGAGCGGGTCCGGGCCGGAAGACGCGGAAGAGCAGCGCGAGCGAGGGCAGCACGGTGAGCGCGCCCACCACCAGCGCCACCAGCAGCATGCGCTGGGCGGTGGGGCCGGCGGCGGCGCTGCTCAGGGTGACGTCCGGCACCACGAGGTAGGGGTGCTGCGAGGCGGGCCAGCCGAGGACGATGGAGGCCCGCCTGGGTGGCCGCCCGCCAGCCGGCCGGCGCCCAAC